>JBCCXY010000057.1:0-22215 GCA_039190895.1 Pseudomonadota bacterium
CAAGCCCCCCGGACCCCCCGGAGTATTTCCAGCCATAAGAAGAGACTGGGGCAGGGCGCCCGGCGAGGCGAGCCCGCAAGGGCTTGAAGAGAAGAGCCGTGTTAACGGAACATTAAGCGAACAACGCTTTTCCCTCGAGGGAATTCGCGCTACACTCGCATCATGAGCAGTTTCGATGAAAGCGCCGCGTTTGAAGCGGCCGTGCCCCTCTCTCAGCAGGCCATGGCCCGTCCTGCCTCGCCTTACCTCGACGGGTTGAACCCTGCCCAGCGAGAGGCGGTTGAAACGCTGGACGGCCCTGTTCTGATGCTCGCCGGGGCGGGCACCGGTAAGACGCGGGCATTGACGGCGCGGATCGCGCACTTGCTGTCAACGCACACCGCGCGTCCGAACGAGGTTCTCGCCGTGACCTTCACCAACAAGGCCGCGCGCGAGATGAAACTGCGGGTCGCCAAGTTGTTGAACCAGGAAGTGGAGGGGATGCCGTGGCTCGGCACGTTCCACGCTATCTGTGTCAAACTGTTGCGACGCCATGCCGAACTCGTTGGACTGAAGACCAATTTCACCATCCTCGACACCGACGACCAGGTGCGTCTGCTAAAGCAACTCGTCCTAGCCGCCGACATCGACGAAAAGCGCTGGCCTGCCCGGCAACTGTCTCATCTGATCGATGGCTGGAAAAACCGCGCCCTCGTCCCCGAAAAGATCCCCGCCGCCGAGGCCGGGGCCTTCAACCACCGCGGGCCCGAGCTTTATCGGCAGTATCAGGAGCGTCTGATCACGCTCAACGCCGTCGATTTCGGCGATCTGCTGCTGCACATGCTCACCATCTTCCGCGCCAATCCGGATGTGTTGGAGCAATACCAACGCTGGTTCCGCTTCATCCTCGTGGACGAATACCAGGACACCAACGTTGCCCAATACATGTGGTTGCGCCTGCTGGCCGCGAGTCACAAAAACATCTGCTGCGTCGGCGATGACGACCAATCGATCTATGGCTGGCGCGGCGCCGAAGTGGGCAACATTCTGCGGTTCGAGAAGGATTTCCCTGGTGCCAAGGTCATCCGGCTTGAGCAAAACTACCGTTCCACCCCACACATCCTCGCTGCCGCCTCTGGCGTCATTGCCGCGAACGAAGGGCGACTGGGGAAAACCCTGTGGACTGACGTAGCGGAAGGCGAGCAAGTCCGCCTGATCGGCCACTGGGATGGCGAGGAAGAAGCCCGCTGGATCGGTGAAGAACTTGAAGCGATGCAGCGGGGCACGCGCGGTGTCCGGCCGATCGGGCTGAATGAAACGGCAATCCTTGTCCGCGCCAGCCACCAAATGCGTGCGTTTGAGGACCGGTTTCTCACCATCGGCCTTCCCTACCGCGTGATTGGCGGCCCGCGCTTTTACGAGCGGATGGAGATCCGCGATGCGATGGCGTACTTCCGCCTTGCGGTCAGTCCGAATGACGATCTGGCGTTCGAGCGGATCGTAAACACGCCCAAACGGGGCCTCGGTGACAAGGCCCAGCAGACAATCCAGAAGGCCGCTCGATCCAATGGTGTCAGCCTGTTCGAGGGCGCACGCCTCGTCGTCCAAGCGAAGATGGTCTCTGGTAAGGGTCTGAAAGAGCTAAGTATTCTTATCGAGGGCATCGACCGCTGGCACGCCGCCGTCCGGACCGCCAGGCAAAACCACATCGAGATCGCCGAGGTGATCCTCGAGGAATCCGGCTATACCGAGATGTGGCAGAACGACAAAACGCCTGAGGCGCCTGGCCGACTGGAGAACTTGAAGGAGTTGATCAAGGCGCTGGAAGAGTTTGAGAATCTGCAAGGCTTCCTGGAACATGTCTCTTTGATCATGGATAATGAGACGGACGAGGCCGAGGCCAAGGTCACAGTCATGACTCTTCACGCGGCGAAGGGCCTCGAATTTCCGGCCGTTTTCCTTCCCGGATGGGAAGATGGGCTGTTCCCGTCGCAACGCGCCATGGATGAAAGCGGCCTTACGGGTTTGGAAGAGGAACGCCGCCTCGCGTATGTCGGCATCACCCGCGCGGAAGAGCTGTGCACAATATCATTCGCCGCCAATCGCCGGGTCTATGGCCAGTGGCAATCGCAAATGCCCTCTCGCTTTATCGACGAGCTGCCAGGGGACCATGTCGAGGTGCTCGCAGCCCCCGGTCTTTACGGCGGCCAGCAGACGCAAGTGACATCAGGGCTCGAAGCCGCTGCGGGCCGTGCCAATGTATATAACTCCCCCGGCTGGCGCCGCCTGCAGGAACGCAGCGGCGAACGCGGGATGAGCCAGCCTCGAGACGCCAGTACAACGGTGATCGACTTGACTGCTGTCTCGGTCCACACCGAGGGTGACCGCGTGTTCCATCAGAAGTTCGGCTATGGAACCATTACCGGTGTTGAGGGGGACAAGCTTGAGATTGCGTTTGACAAAGCCGGGAACAAGAACGTGGTCGCAAGGTTCGTCGTGGCGGCAGAGCGGGCAGACGACGTGCCCTTCTGAGTCCGCTCTATGAACAGTGTGATGCGCGCCGCGTGATTGTACCGCGCGTGAGAACTATTTCTCAACGGGGAACACGCACGTCAGACAATTCGAACAATCCACTCTCTGCGCCTGCAGGGCGTCGGAAATACCGCAAAAAATGTGTTGAAAATCAGGCTTTAAGGTTTCAAACGTCGCATTGACGCGGTCGGATCAACCGTGGATCGCTCGGCCAACTCCGTTCACCAGAATGAAAAATCGCTGCTTGTCAGCGTCCGTGTGATCTATTTCACGCTGGGGTCGGGTATGGTTCCCCTAGTGTCATTGCGGGCCGATTAGCCGGCTTGGTTTGTGAACGTCTTTGTGCGCCCACCCCAGGGCAGAAAGTGTGTGTGTAAGTATGAGCGATATCCTCAATCGTATCGATGAGCGACTTCGTCAGCCAGATGTGCCCGACCGGAGGAAGCCGGAGCAGATCGCATGGTCTATCCCTGGTTTTGGTCCGATGACGCGGATTGGCACGTCGTTTGGTGAGGTCCACGCCCAAGCCCTGCGTAAACGGGACCTTGTTCGAACGCAGTCCGGTCAGAATGCCGAGATCCAGTACATTGATCGCATCAAGATCGATCGGGACTTTATGGAGCGGACCCCCGATTCCTACCCGATTCTCGTGCGCGCCGGTGCCTTGGGGTCGGGCCTGCCGAAGAACGATATTATCCTGTCGCCTGCGCAACAGATCGGCCTTGGTCGTCATGCATTCGACGTCCGTTTTGTCAGAGCGTCCGAACTGCTTGGTCGCCCCGGCGTTATTCGCAAGCCCGAAGAAATGATGACGTACACCGTTTTTCACTGCGGTGGTCCGGTATGCGTTCGTACGGAAGGAATCTGGGCCAAGCTCGATCCGTGAGGATTGTCAGAGCCCGCTCGCGAAAGACGTCGCCCTTCGGGCGGCGTCTTTTTCTTAGCGCGAAAAAAGAAAAAGCGGTGACACCAGGGAGGAGGTAGGTGCCACCGCTGAAGCAGAAGACCCAGGGAGGAGGAGGGGCCCTCTGAACCGTTGACGAGTACTTTAGTGCCCGTCGTTGGCTTTGAAAGTAATTAATTGCTGCGCATGCACAATAGTCTGCTTCGCAATGCTGCTATGCAGCAAGCGCATAAGCCACTCAAACAGCTGAAAAATGTGCGAAATTCCGCGAATTGCTGATCGGTCAAGCATTTCGCAACCGCGTAGGTGCCGCGAGTTCGCTCGGCTTGCCTGATTTTAGAGCGGAGTGAAGATCATAGGGCATTCGTTTGAGATTATGGGATTTGATGGGAAGCGTGTGAATCTATCGTATTCCTTTTAGAATCGGGTCATGAAAACGATCAGATCCGACGCCAAACGCCCCGAGTTGGGCGAATTTCTGCTCTCGAGATGGGAAGAGGTGGGGCGATATGGCAACAATTCGATGGAAGGCTTTGAGTACTACATATAGATTCTTTAAGTATGATTTGCGCACATGTAGATTTTCCGGCGCGCTTGGCAGGGAAACTGCTATCCAAAATGGCGGCGCAATCTGCGTGCGAGAGCGTGCTGATCAGAAATTTCTATTGATTACCATTTAATCCCATGCCATCCCTACCACTGCGATGAACGGGAATGAACGAGGCGCAGACCTCGAACCCCAATAAAGCAGGTTTCATACAGGCACCCCGCTCATCGAACGAAGAGATCCGGCGCGCACGCGAGCAGACATCCCCCCAGGTGGCGCGCGCAGTCGGACACCCGGAAACGGGACGAGGGCGGCGGGTTGAGCAGTGGCAGCAGCTCAATCCGCCGTTTCCGTACCGGGGCACCGAGGGCGAAGGGACGGACGTGGACCGCAAGCTGAGGTTCATAGGCGAAAGCCACCACAAGGTGGACGGGAAGGGCAGGGTGTCCATCCCGGCCTCGTTTCGCCGTGTCCTCGAAGCTGAAGACCCAGAATGGGATCCAAGCAAGAACCCGCAGGTCGTCATCGTCTATGGTGACGAAAAACGCGACTTTCTAGAGTGCTTCACCCTCGCCGCCATCGACAAGATCCACGACAAGATCGAGAGACTTCGCCGCCGCGACCCGCGCAGGCTGGCGCTGCAAAAGCTCTACCTCACGAATGCCATGACGACTTCGGTCGATGAAACGGGGCGCCTCGTTCTATCCCAACGGCTGCGCGACAAGATTGGCCTCAAGGGCGAAGCTTTCTTCGCAGGCATCGGCGAATCCTTCGAGATTTGGCACCCCGACACCTACGACGAACAGGGAACCGCGTTGCCCGACGGCGACGATTTCGACCCCGATCTGGACGCCGCAGAATACCTCGACGGCGAGGTGTGATGGGGATGGCAGCAGCGGCACAGACGTTGGAGCCTACCCCACATATCCCCGTCCTCATTGACTCCATCCTCGATGCTGTCGGTCCGGTCCGGGGCACGTGGATCGACGGGACTTATGGGGCAGGGGGTTATACCCGCCGGTTGCTTGACGCGGGTGCTGAACACGTGATCGCCATCGACCGCGACCCCAAAGTCTTTGAGAACACGTCCGAACAAGACGCCCTGACGCTGCACGAAGGCACCTTCGGCGATATGGAAGACGCAACCGATGGCCCCGTCGACGGGGTCGTCCTCGACCTCGGCGTCTCATCCATGCAGCTTGACCAACCCGAGCGGGGCTTTTCGTTCCTCCGCGACGGCCCTCTCGACATGCGCATGGGCGCAACCGGCCCCTTGGCTGCCGACCTCGTCAACACCGCCGAGGAAAAAGACCTCGCCGACATCCTGTTCCACTTCGGCGAAGAGCGCGCCTCGCGTCGCATCGCGAAAGCCATCGTCGCCGCACGCCCCATCAATACGACCGCGCGCCTCGCCGAGGTCATCGAAGGTGCCCTCCCGCCCCGGAAACCAGGCCAAAGCCACCCGGCGACCCGCAGCTTTCAGGCCATCCGCATCGCGGTGAACGACGAATTCGGAGAGCTCGTTCGGGGCCTCGACGCCGCAGAGCGGCTGCTGAAAGAGGGCGGCCATCTCGCCGTCGTCAGTTTCCACTCGCTAGAAGACCGCATCGTCAAACGCTTCTTCCAGCAAGGCACCGGCGGCACCAAGGGCAGCCGCCACGCGCCTGAAACGCAGCAAGTCGCGCCCCGCTGGAAGGCCCGTAACAAGGGCCTTATCGCCAGCGACGCGGAGGTCGCCAAGAACCCGCGCGCTCGCTCTGCCACATTGCGGGTGGGCGTCCGCACAGCCGAACCTGCCAAGCCCGCCAACCGCGCCGCGCTTGGCCTGTCACAGGGGGTAACCGTATGAAAACGCTTGTCTATGGGGCAATCGCCGTCTTCGTCATGTCACTGGCGTTCTGGGCCTACCATCAGAACTATGCGACCCAGACCGAGTTGAAGGAAACCGAGGCGGTCCGCGACGACATCGCCCGTCTGCGCCATCGTCTGACCGTTCTGCGCGCTGAGTGGGCCTATCTCAACCGCCCCGACCGATTGCGCGACCTCGCCGATCTCAACTTCGACCGCCTCCAGCTTTTCCCGCTGGCGCCCGAGCAGTTCGGCCGCGTCGACAATATCGCGTACCCGTCGAATGACTATGATCTTTCGGGCGCGATCAGCGTCCAGGGCATCACCGTGGACCTGACGCAATGACCCGCACGCCGCTTCGCCCCCTCGCCCGCATCCTTGCCGCCCGCGCGCACGGCCAGAATCCTGATGCAATTGAACAGGAGAACCTCCGCCAGCGCCGCGAGATGAGCCGTGATGCCGAACGCCAGCGTGCCGAAGGCCGTCTGCTTGTCCTCGGCATCTTCTTCATGTGCGCCTTCGTTCTCGTCGGTGGGCGTATGGCCACCATCGCCGCGTCTGACCCGCGAGAGCCGCGCGCGCAGGCCACCAGCGCCTCGATCCTGGCGCAGCGGGCCGACATCGTGGACCGCAACGGCAACATCCTCGCGACGAACCTGACGACGCACTCCCTCTACGCCCAACCGCACCACATGGTGGATCCGGTTCGGGCCGCGACCGAACTGGTGAAAATCTTCCCCGACATGGAAGAACGCCGCCTCACGCGCGATTTCACAGGGGAGCGGAAGTTCATCTGGCTTCGCCGCAAGATCACGCCCGCGCAGATGCAGGCGGTCCATGATATCGGCGAACCCGGGCTGCTGTTCGGCCCGCGCGAAATGCGCCTGTACCCAAATGGCAGCCTTGCCTCTCACCTGCTGGGCGGTGCCGGGTTCGGGCGGGAAGGTGTGCATTCCGCAGAGGTTATCGGCATCGCCGGAGTTGAGAAGACGCACGATGCCTGGCTCCGCGACCCTGCCAACGGTGGCGCGCCGCTGGCGCTGTCGATCGACCTCTCCGTGCAGGCGGCGACGGAGCGTGTGCTGTATGGTGGCATGCGGTTGATGAACGCCAAGGGCGCCGCCGCTGTCCTGATGGACATCCACACGGGCGAGGTCATCAGCCTCGCGAGCCTCCCCGATTTCGACCCCAACAACCGCCCCGTGCCGCTAACCGAAGGCGACCAGGCCGACAGCCCGCTGTTCAATCGCGCGGTGCAGGGCGTGTACGAGCTTGGCTCGACCTTCAAGATATTCACCGCCGCGCAGGCAATTGACCGGCGACTGGTCAGCCCCTCGACGATGATCGACACCACCGGCCCCATGCGCACCGGCCCGCACCGAATCCGCAACTACAAGGACCACGGGCCAACCCTGTCGGTCCGCAACGTGATCGTTGAATCGGCGAACACCGGCACCGCCCGCATCGCGCTAAAGATCGGCTCAGAGCGTCAAAGAGAGTTTCTCGGCGCCCTCGGCTTTCTCGAACCGACCGGGCTTGAGATGCTCGAAGCCCGTTCCGGTCGCCCTCTGTTGCCGCCGAACTGGTCCGAGACATACTCGCTCACCGTTTCCTACGGTCACGGCCTCTCGGCCAGTCCGCTGCACATGGCGGTGGGGTACGCGTCGCTTCTAAATGGCGGCACGGTGGTCAAACCGACGCTCCTAAGTCGGGATGAGCCCCAGAACGGCCCCCGCGTCGTCTCCGAGGAAACCTCGCGCATCGCGCGCAATATGCTGCGCGACGTCGTGGTGCGCGGCACGGCGTCTTTTGCCGAGGTCACGGGGTACGAGGTCGCTGGCAAGACCGGCACCGCGAACAAACCGAAGCCCGGCGGGTATCACGACGACAAGGTCATCGCGACTTTTGCGGCGGTTTTCCCCGCGTCGGATCCGAAATACGTCCTCGTCGTCACGCTGGACGAACCCGTGAAACATCGGGCGAAAAGCCCCGCCGAACTGCCGGTTGGACGGCGGTGCCCGTCGCGGCCGAGGTCATCCGGCGGACGGCCCCGCTCCTCGGCCTCGCGCCGCGCATTGAACATGCCCCGGCAGGCGAGGTAACACTGGCGGCCAATTAGCATGAGACCCCGAGAGGCGAGCATGGCACCCCGGGCCGACACCAAATCCCTCAGCGCGCTGGGCCTGCCCGTGCCCGGCGGCAGCGAGACGTTTGTCACGGGACTTTCTGTGGATAGTCGGGAGGTTAGGGCAGGCCACCTCTTCGCCGCCATGCCGGGAACAGAGGTGCACGGCGCCCGCTTCACCGACGCCGCCGTTGAAAACGGTGCTGCGGCGATTCTGACCGACATCGAAGGCGCCCGCATGGCGCGTGAACAACTGGGCGACCGCGCTGTTCCTTTGGTTGTGGCAGAAGACCCCCGGCAGGCGCTCGCCTATGCGGCAGCCCTCTGGTTCGGGCAGCAGCCCGATGCGGTTGTCGCGGTGACGGGGACGAACGGCAAGACCTCCGTCGCAACGTTCACCCGGCAGCTTTGGATGGCGATGGGAATCGAAGCCGTGAACATCGGAACGACCGGCGTCGAAGGCTGCTATTCCGCCCGCCTCGCGCATACGACGCCCGACCCTATCACGCTCCACCGCATCCTCGCCGAGGTTGCTGACGAGGGCATTGAACACGCGGTGATGGAGGCGTCGTCTCACGGCCTCGACCAGCGCCGTGTCGATGGGGTTCGCATCTGTGCGGCAGCGTTCACGAACTTCAGCCAGGATCACCTCGACTACCACGAAACGTTCGGCCAGTACTTCGCGGCCAAAATGGGCCTCTTCGACCGCGTCCTGCCAGAAGACGGCACCGCTGTAGTGAACACCGACGATCCGATGGGCCCCGAAGTGGTCGAGATCGCCGACGCCCGGGGCTGCGACTTGCTGACCGTTGGGCGCCACGACACGGCGGCCTTGCGCCTTGTGGCGCAACGGTTCGACGCGACGGGGCAAGAGTTGCGCTTTTCGTGGAACGGTCAGGCCCGCCACGTGCGTCTGCCACTGATCGGCGGGTTCCAGGCCGAGAACGCGCTCGTCGCCGCCGGGCTGACCATCGCCTCCGGCTGCGCGCCGTCCGAGGTGTTCGAGGCGCTGCCGATGCTTACCACCGTCCGGGGGCGCATGCAGTTGGCAGCGACCCGCGACAACGGCGCAGCGGTGTTCGTCGACTACGCCCACACGCCGGACGCGCTCAAAACCGCGATCGAGGCCTTGCGCCCTCATGTCATGGGCCGCCTCATCATCGTCTTCGGCGCTGGCGGTGATCGCGACACCACGAAGCGCCCCTTGATGGGAGAGGCCGCGACGAAGGCCGACATGGCCATCGTTACCGACGACAACCCCCGCACCGAAGACCCGGCCGCCATCCGTGCCGCAGTGATGGAGGGCTGCCCCGAAGCCACCGAAGTCGGCGACCGGGCCGAGGCGATCCTGCGCGGCGTCGACATGCTCGGCCCCGGCGATGCCCTGCTCATCGCGGGAAAGGGGCACGAAACTGGCCAAACCGTTGGTGAGACAGAGTTCCCGTTCGACGACGTCGAGCAAGCCAGCGTCGCTGTCGCAGCGCTTGACGGGCACATCGCATGACGGTCCTCTGGACCTCTGAGTCTGCAACTCACGCCACCGGCGGACGGACCACCAAAACGTGGGAAGCAACGGGGGTCTCTATCGACACGCGCACAATCGCCGCCGGAGACCTTTTCGTCGCCCTTAAGGACATCCGCGACGGGCACGACTTTGTAAAAGCCGCATTCACTAAGGGCGCTGCAGCAGCGCTTGTATCCCGCGTCCCTGAGGGGCTTGATGAAACCGCCCCACTCCTGATCGTCGACGATGTGTTGGAAGCGCTCGCTGGTCTGGGCAGGGCCGGGCGCGAGCGGACTCGTGCGCGGGTCATCGCAATTACCGGGTCTGCCGGGAAAACGTCGACCAAGGACATGATGCGTGACATGCTTGCGGGACAAGGCAGGGTGCACGCGGCCGAGGCAAGCTACAACAACCACTGGGGCGTCCCACTGACCCTTGCACGGATGCCTGCCGACACCGACTATGCGGTGATCGAAATCGGCATGAACGCTCCGGGAGAGATCGCCCCCCTCGCACGCCTCGCCCGTCCGCACGTCGCCGTTGTGACGACCGTGGCACCCGCACACCTCGCCGCTTTTGAGGACATCTCGGGGATCGCCCATGAAAAGGCTTCGATCTTCGAGGGCGTCGAGCCCGGCGGCACCGCGATCTACAACGCCGACGTCGAGACCACCCCGATTCTTGCAACCGCCGCCTCTAAGTGTGCCAAAGCGCTGAGCTTCGGCGAAAGCGAAGGCGCCGACATGCGCATCGACACCGTCGAAACCTCGCAAGAGGCAACCGTTGTCCGTGCCCACTCCAGCGACGAAACGCTGCTGTTCAAGATCGGCGCACCGGGGCGGCACTTTGCGATGAACGCCCTCGCCGCACTTACCGCGATCCGCGTCGCCGGGGCCGACCCCGCGCTTGCGGCAATGAACCTGGGCCGCTGGGCCCCACCAGCAGGTCGGGGAACGCGCGAGACGATCAACCTTGATGCCGTCGACGAACATCTGACAATCGACCTCATCGACGACGCGTTCAACGCGAACCCGGCGTCACTCAAGGCCTCGCTTGATGTTCTCGCTGCAGCCACGCCGAAAGACGGCGTGGGCCGCGTTGCCACCGGGCGCCGCATTGCGATCCTTGGCGATATGCTGGAACTCGGGCCTGACGCCCCGACACTCCACCGCGCCATCGCCGACCTTCCGGCCATCAAGAACGTCGCTCGGATCCACTGCGTTGGCCCCCTGATGGCAGAGCTCTGGGACGCGCTCCCCGAACAACGACGCGGTGAGAAAGCGGCCACCGCGGAAGACCTTGCCCGTCGCGCGCACACCCTCGTCGACGCCGGGGATATCGTGTTGGTCAAAGGCTCCAAGGGGTCGCGCATCAGCCTCGTCGTCGAGGCGCTACGCAAGCTTGGCCAGATGGCATCGTAAGGGGTATAACATGCTATATTGGCTGACGAACTTCTCCGACGGCGGCGACATCTTCAACTTGTTCCGCTACATCACCTTTCGCGCGGGCGGAGCCTTCTTCACAGCGCTGATTTTCGGCTTCATCTTCGGTAAACCACTGATCAACCTCCTGAGGCGCCGCCAGAAAACAGGCCAGCCGATCCGCGAGGATGGTCCGGAGGGTCACCTAATTTCAAAGGCCGGGACGCCCACCATGGGCGGATTGCTGATCCTGTCTGCTCTGATGTTCTCGACGCTTCTGTGGGCGCGGTGGGACAACGGGTTTGTCTGGGTGGTTCTGCTGGTAACTTTGGGCTTCGGGCTGATCGGGTTCGCCGACGATTTTGCCAAGGTCTCTAAGGGCAACACGAAGGGGGTGTCAGGCAAGGCCCGCCTCGCCATCGGATTTGTCATCGCTGCGATTGCGGCCTACTGGGCGTCCATGCTGCATCCGGACGACCTGACCTTCAGGCTCGCCGTGCCGGTGTTGAAAGACGTTCTGTTGAACCTCAGCTTCATCTTCATCCCCTTCGCGATGTTCGTCATCGTGGGCGCCGCCAATGCGGTGAACCTGACGGATGGGCTGGACGGCCTTGCCATCATGCCCGTGATGATCGCTGCCGGAACGCTTGGGGTGATCGCCTACGCCGTGGGCCGTGTCGACTTCACAGAATACCTTGACGTCCACTATGTCCCCGGCACTGGTGAAATCCTTATCTTCAGCGCGGCGTTGATCGGCGGTGGCCTCGGCTTTCTCTGGTACAACGCGCCCCCGGCAGCGGTGTTCATGGGCGACACCGGGTCCCTCGCCCTGGGAGGCGCCCTCGGCGCCATCGCCGTTGCCACCAAGCACGAAATTGTGCTCGCCATCGTCGGGGGCCTTTTCGTGGTCGAGGCGCTCTCGGTCATCATTCAGGTCCTCTACTTCAAGCGCACTGGGAAGCGTGTGTTCCTAATGGCTCCGATCCATCACCATTTCGAGAAGCAGGGATGGGCAGAGCCTCAGATCGTCATACGCTTTTGGATTATTTCCCTGATCCTCGCGCTGATCGGGCTCGCCACGCTGAAGGTGCGCTGAGGTGTCTCTCGTCGCAATTATCTCCACACGTCGAGGCACGGCGGCGATTGGTGTCCAACCGCGGCGGGATCTGATGACAAAGCGTTTTGAAACAGCATCGCGTCGCTGGCGACTGCAGATCGACCTGGTGCCTCATCCTCGGACCGCAGAATGATCTCCGTCACCGGAGTCAGCGGCCAAAACATCGCGGTCCTCGGGCTGGGCCGCACGGGTCTTTCCGCCGCCCGTGCCCTCGCCCTCGGTGGGGCCAGCGTCATCGCCTGGGACGACGGCGCAGCGGGCCGCGATGCGGCAGAGGCCGAGGGAATCCCGCTTAAGGACTTCACAAGAAACGGCGCGCTCGAAGGTGTGGCTGGCCTGATCGTCTCGCCCGGCATTCCGCACCTGTATCCATCGCCCCATCCCGCCATCCTCGCGGCCTATGATGCCGGGGTGCCGGTCGACAACGACATTGGCCTGTTCTTCCGCTCCTTCGGGCAGGCCGACTGGGCCATGTATGACCGTACCCCCCGCGTCGTCGCCATCACCGGCTCCAACGGCAAATCCACGACGTCAGCCCTCGTCCACCACGTGTTGGAGGCAGCCGGAATCGACTCTCAACTCGCCGGCAACATCGGGCGCGGTGTTCTTGACATCGACCCGCCCGCGGACGGCGCTGTCGTGGTGCTGGAGTTGTCATCCTATCAGACCGAACTCGCCCGCTCGCTGACACCTGACATTGCGGTGTTCACCAACCTCACCCCAGATCATCTGGACCGGCACGGCGGCATTGGCGGGTATTTCGCGGCCAAACGCCGCCTTTTTGCAGAAGGCGGGCCGGACCGCGCGGTGATCGGGGTGGACGAAAACGAGGGCCGCTTTCTTGCGGGTCAACTGGCCGAGGGGCTGGGAGACGACCGCGTCATCCGCGTCTCGGTTTTACGCAAGCTGGCGGGGCCGGGTTGGTCGGTGACCGCCCGAAAGGGCTTCCTTTCCGAAACCCGTAAATCCCGCCAGATCGCGTCAATCGACTTACGTCAAATTCCCGGTCTGCCGGGGGCGCACAACCACCAAAACGCCTGCTCCGCCTATGCCGCCCTCCGCACGCTTGGCCTTGCCCCGCGCCTTATCGAAGACGGCTTCCGAAGCTTTGAAGGCCTCCCCCACCGCAGCCAACGCATCGCCGAACGGGATGGCGTGTCCTACGTCAACGATTCAAAGGCCACCAACCCCGAAAGCGCCGCCATGGCTTTGAAAGCGTTCCCAAAAGTCCGCTGGATCGTCGGCGGCCAGGTGAAAGAGGGCGGGTTCGGAGAGCTCCTGACCGCCACCCAATCCGTTGTCAAAGCCTACGTCATCGGCCGCCACGCCGCCGACACCGCGCTTCTGCTGGGCGATCTCCCGCACGAAGTGTGCACTGACATGAGCACCGCTGTCGCGCACGCGACCAAAGACGCCGAGCCTGGCGATACGATCCTTCTCGCCCCTGCTGCCGCCAGCTTCGATCAGTATGACAACTTCGAACAGCGCGGCGACGCCTTCACCGCGGCGGTGGACGCAATCCTTCCATAGGAAGAAATTCTGCGGTTGTCGGGGATGGCCCAGAACGGCGCGACGCCGGTGGGCGCCTCACCCCCCCCCGTGGTCGGAAGACTTTGCACGAAATCCACACCAATTCCGCCCTGCTTTCACTGGCTTTCCTGCCCACGAGCCGTTAAGCTTCTGGTCAGATCCGGCAAACGGGCATCAATGGCAGCCAGAGCAGTGGTTCCATGACTGAGATGGTACACGGGTCCGCGCCTTCAGGGGCGGGGGAGCCCATTCTTCCAAGGTGGTGGAGGACGGTCGACCGTTGGTCGCTCGCCTGTATCCTTATCCTGTTTGGCATCGGCATGCTGCTGGGCCTCGCGGCGTCTCCGCCTCTCGCCGAACGCCACGATCTGCAGCCGTTCTACTATGTTGAGCGGCAAGCCGTTTTCGGTGGTCTTGCCCTGATGGGGATGATCGTCGTCTCAATGTTTCCGCCGCTCCAGGTGCGCCGCCTTGCGACAATCGGCTTCGTCATTGCGTTCATCGGGTTGGCGTTGCTCCCGCTCTTCGGGACGGATTTCAATAAGGGCGCGACGCGGTGGTACTCGCTTGGCTTTGGCTCCATCCAGCCGTCCGAGTTCCTAAAACCTGCCTTCGTAGTTGTCGCCGCGTGGCTGATCGCGGCGAGCCAGGAATTGCGCGGACCACCCGGGAAACGCATCTCGCTCGTCATGGCGGGCGTGATTTGCATCCTGCTTGCGTTGCAGCCCGACTTTGGCCAGGCGGCGCTGATCGCCTTCGCGTGGGCGGTCATGTACTTTGTTGCAGGCGCGCCGATCCTGATCCTCGTGGGCCTTGCGCTTGCCACGATCCTCGTCGGCACCGTTGCCTACAACAACTCTGACCATTTCGCGCGCCGCATCGACGGCTTCCTCGCGCCCGATGTCGACCCCACGACGCAACTCGGATACGCCACTGGCGCAATCCGCGAGGGGGGCTTCCTGGGCGTTGGCGTTGGCGAAGGCCGCGTGAAATGGTCACTCCCCGACGCGCATACCGACTTCATCATCGCAGTTGCGGCAGAAGAGTACGGGCTGATCCTCGTCCTCCTCGTCATCGGTCTGTTCGCGACCATTGTCGTCCGGTCTCTTATCCGCCTGATGCGCGAACGCGACCCGTTCATTCGCCTCGCTGGGACGGGCCTTGCCTGCATGTTTGGCATACAGGCGATGATCAACCTATCGGTCGCCGTGCGCCTTCTCCCTGCCAAAGGCATGACGCTGCCCTTTGTGAGCTATGGCGGCTCGTCGCTGATCGCGGCGGGCCTCACCATCGGCATCCTCCTCGCCTTCACTCGCGTCCGCCCGCAGGGCGAAATCGGCGACGTCCTTACAGGACGGCAAAGGTGAGCGCCCCCCTCTGCGTCATCGCCGCAGGCGGCACAGGCGGCCACATGTTCCCGGCGCAGGCCCTCGCCGAAACGCTGCTCTCGAGCGGCTGGCGCGTTCGGCTGTCCACTGACCCACGTGGCGCGCGCTATGCGGGCGGGTTCCCGCAAGAGGTCGACATTCTCAAGGTGGCCTCCGCCACCCCCTCCCGCGGCGGGCCGCTTGCCAGGATAGCGATCCCCTTCATCATCCTCGGCGGCGTCCTCATGGCGCTGGTCCGCATGCTGGCTGACCGCCCCAAGGTCGTCGTCGGCTTCGGCGGCTACCCGTCGATCCCCGCGCTGACCGCCGCCATCACCCTGCGCATCCCGTCGATGATCCACGAGCAAAACGGAGTCCTCGGCCGCGTCAACGAAGTCTTCGCCAAGCGCGTCAGCGCCGTCGCCTGCGGCACGTGGCCCACCGAATTACCAAAAGGGGTCCTTGGCCACCACTCGGGCAACCCCGTCCGCGCCGCCATCGCCGATAAAGCCGCCACCCTCTACATCGCCCCAGGTGACATCCCCATGTCCGTCACCGTCATCGGCGGCAGTCAGGGCGCCCGCATCTTGTCCGACGTCGTGCCTGGCGCCATCGCCCGCCTGCCGGGGGAGCTCCGCCAGCACATCCGCGTCGCCCATCAGGCACGCGGCGAGGATGAAGACCGCGTGCGTGAGTTCTACGACGCCGAAGGCATCGACGCCGAGGTCCGGCCCTTCTTCGACGACATTCCGACCCGCTTCGCCAACGCGCAACTCGTGATCGCCCGCGCGGGCGCGTCCACCGTCGCCGACCTGTCCGTCATTGGGCGCCCCGCCATCCTCATCCCCTACGCCGCCGCCAAACGGGATGAGCAAACCGCCAACGCCCGCACCCTCGTTGACGCCGAGGCGGCCATTCTCATCCCCGAGACCCGCCTGACGCCCGACACCCTCGCTGACGAAATCACCCGCATCCTGTCCAACCCGCAAGCCGCCGACCAAATGGCGCAGAACGCGCTCAGCGTAGGGCGCCCTGACGCTGCGAAAAGGCTTGCGGATATGGTAGAAGACCTGAAAGGACCCCACGCATGAACGCCGCCGCCGCCACCAAACTGCCGACTGAGATGGGGCCGATCCACTTTGTGGGCATCGGCGGGATCGGGATGTCGGGCATCGCCGAGGTCCTGCTGAACCACGGCTACTCCGTGCAGGGCTCTGACCTGAAGCCGTCCAAGATCACCGACCGGCTGCGGGAAAAGGGGGCCAAGATCTTCATAGGCCAACAGGCCGCGAACCTCGCTGACGCCGAGGTTGTCGTCATTTCGTCCGCCATCAAACCCGGCAACCCCGAACTCGACGCCGCCCGCGACCGGGGGCTTCCGGTGGTAAGACGGGCCGAGATGCTGGCCGAACTCATGCGCCTGCGCTCCAACATCGCCGTCGCGGGGACGCACGGGAAGACGACGACCACCACCATGGTAGCCGCGCTGTTGGATGAAGGCGGCGTTGACCCCACCGTCATCAACGGCGGCATCATCCACGCCTACGGCTCCAACGCGCGCGTGGGGCAGGGGGAGTGGATGGTGGTCGAAGCCGACGAAAGCGACGGCACCTTCAATCGCCTCCCCGCCACCATCGCCATCGTCACCAACATCGACCCCGAGCATATGGAGCATTGGGGCACCCTCGAAAACCTCCGCAAAGGCTTCACCGATTTCGTCTCGAACATACCGTTCTACGGCCTCGCGGTGCTATGCACCGACCACCCGGAAGTGCAGGCCCTCATGGGCCGTGTCACGGACCGCCGCGTTGTGACCTTCGGCTTCAACGCCCAGGCCGACGTCCGCGCAATGAACCTGACCTATAAGAAGGGCATCGCACATTTCGACATTGCGCTCGCGCAGGATGATGTGTTGATCGAAGGGTGCACCCTGCCCATGCCAGGCGACCACAACGTGTCGAACGCCCTCGCCGCCGTCGCCGTGTCCCGCCACCTCGGCATGAAGGCCGCCGAGATCCGAGACGCCCTCGCCAGCTTCGGCGGTGTCAACCGCCGCTTCACCCGCGTCGGAGAAGTCGACGGGATCACCATTATCGACGACTACGGCCACCACCCGGTTGAAATCGCAGCCGTTCTCAAGGCCGCCCGACAAGCCGTCGAACCCGGCGCCCGCGTCATCGCCGTCCACCAACCGCACCGCTACTCGCGCCTGTCGTCCTTATTCGATGACTTCTGCCAGTGCTTCAACGACGCCGACGTCGTCGGCATTGCTGAAGTCTTCTCGGCCGGAGAAGACCCTATCGAAGGCGCCTCCCGCGACGATCTCGTCGCCGGTCTCATCCGCCACGGCCACCGCCACGCCCGCGCGGTTCTCGACGAAGCCGACCTCACCCGCATGGTCCGCGAACAGGCCCGCCCGGGCGACATCGTTGTCTGCCTTGGCGCGGGCACCATCTCGGCCTGGGCCAACGGCCTACCCGAGCGCCTGACCGCAGGCGCCGCATGAGCTTAAGCTGGCCCCTGGTAACGGGAGCGCTCTGGGTCATCGCCGCAACGATCACCGCGCTCCTGCCCATGCGCCTGCAATATCCCCCGGGCATCACGCTGCTTGTCGCAGCGCCAATCATCATCCTCTGGATCGGGTGGGAGCATGGCTGGGTTGTCGCCACCCTCGGCCTCTTGGCGTTCGCCTCCATGTTCCGCAACCCCTTGCGTTACTTCTACAAAAAGTGGCGCGGCCTCCCGGTCGAACTCCCGCCGGAACTCCGCCAAGTGCCCCCGGAGGACCGTTCTGACGAGAATTCCTCCGCAGTCGCGAGGGAGATTGCGCAATGAATCTGTCCCTCACCCTCGCCTGTACATGGGTCGTCACCGCCTGTGTCATCGCGATGTTCCCTTCCAAGCGCCACCACTGGCCCGCCGCCTATGTCCTGATTGTGGTCGGCATCCCGCTCCTCGGCTACATCACCTATGAAAACGGCCCGTGGGCCGGGCTCATCGCCATGTTCGCCGGGGCGTCGATCCTGCGCTGGCCCGTCCGCTATCTCTGGCGCTGGGTGCGGGCGCGGCTTGGCAGGGCGTCGGAATCCTGACATGGCCGACACTGTCATCAACACGATCTTCTACGCCGTGCACATCTCGGCGCTACTGGCGCCCTTCGCCGCGCTCTATGCGGCGTGGGCCCGCAGGCCGAAACTTCTTTACCTCATCCTAGGCGTGCTCTTCGCCGGAGGGGTGATCATGACGGTCGCCTTCTTCAGCTTCGCGTCGCTTGGCTGGCTCACGCTCGAAACGGGCATGGAGTCCCTCGCGGTCTTCGTCTCCTGGATCATCCTCGCCGCAAGCGCGGCCCTGAGCGGCCTGTTCTACGGCGCCTTCGTCCTTGTTCGAAAGTGGCGGCAATGACATCGCTCCCAACCCCCCGTGGCCGCCTCACCCCCGGCCGCCAGCGTGCCGACCTGACTTGGCTCCTCACCAGAGGATCGGTGGGTCGGTCCTACCGGCGCTGGAGGAAACCCGAAACATGACGCTTTTCTGGGTGAGCTTGGTCGCAATCTACGTTGTGGTCTTGTTTAGCTTTGCCGTCCTGGGCCGGTATGACCTGCGTCGCGTGGGTCAGGTTGCGGCTCTTCTTCAATCCGCACTGCTTCCTGCGCTCATCGTGCTCGCCCTCTTGTCAGAGGATATTGGTACCGCGTTGGCCGTCGGCCTGATCCCCTTTGTCACTCTGTCGCTCGTGATCTCGGGAATCGGCTGGCTTGCTGGACGCATTTGGAGGACTGAAGCCCTATGACCCTCCCAACCCCCAGGGGACGCCTCACCCCCGACCGACCGCTTGCCGACTTGACCTGGCTTCGTACCGGAGGCCCGGCGGACTGGCTCTTCCAACCCGAAGACGAAGCCGACCTCGCCGCGTTCCTCGCAGGCCTCGACCCCGGGACACCTGTGTTCCCCATGGGCGTTGGCTCCAACCTGATCGTCCGCGACGGCGGGATCCGTGGCGTTGTCATCCGCCTCGGCAGAGGGTTCAACGACATTCAGATCGACGGTACCCGCGTCACTGTCGGCGCCGCGGCGCTCGACGCCCGTGTCGCCCGCGCTGCCGCTGATGCGGGCGTCGACCTCACCTTCCTTCGCACGATCCCCGGCAGCATCGGCGGAGCTATCCGCATGAACGCGGGCTGCTATGGCAGCTACACCGCCGACCACCTTGTCAGCGCCACCGCCGTCGCCCGCACCGGCGACATCGTCACCCTGACGCGAGACGACCTGAACTTCCAATACCGCCAATCCGACCTCCCCGACGGCTGGGTCCTCACCCGCGCCACGCTGGACGGCGCCGCCGGGGACCCCACGGAACTCAATGAACGCATGGCCGACCAACTCGCCCGTCGCGACGAAAGCCAGCCCACGAAGGACCGCACCGCAGGCTCAACCTTCCGCAACCCGGCGGGCTATTCCTCCACCGGGCGCGAGGACGACACGCACGAACTCAAGGCCTGGCGAGTCATCGACGACGCCGGTCTGCGCGGTGCAACGCTTGGCGGGGCCATCATGAACGAAAAGCACCCGAACTTCCTGACCAACGCCGGAGGGGCGACTTCTGCCGATCTGGAGGGATTAGGCGAAATGGTCCGGGAAAAGGTCTTCAATCATTCCGGAATACGGTTACAATGGGAAATCATGAGGGTTGGTGAAGCGGCCCCGGACAAAACCTAAAACAAAAGCCCGCAAACGGGCGGTACGAAAAGGCGGGTATGTCGAGCAGGGCAACCCAAAGCGTCGCGGTCCTTTTGGGAGGGCCGTCGGCAGAGCGTGAGGTCTCACTGTCCTCCGGTCGCGAATGCGCCAACGCGCTTCGCGAGGCGGGCTTTGCCGTGCTTGAGATCGACGCTGGCCCTGACCTCGCCGAACGCCTCACCGCCGAAAAACCGGACGTCGTCTTCAACGCCCTCCATGGCCGCTGGGGGGAGGATGGCTGCGTGCAGGGCATCCTCGAATGGCTCCGCATCCCGTATACGCATTCCGGCTTGCTGGCCTCCGCGCTTGCGATGGACAAGACCCGGTCCAAAGACGTCTACCGTGCCCATGGCCTGCCCGTAGTCGAAAGCCAACTCGCCGACCGCACGCAGATCGAAGCGCGGCACATCATGCAGCCGCCGTATGTCGTGAAGCCGAATGCCGAAGGCTCCTCCGTCGGCGTCTACATCGTCCACGAAAACGCCAACGGCCCTCCGACGCTTGCACCTGAACTCCCCGAGACGCTGATGGTCGAAACCTACGCCCCGGGCCGCGAACTGACGACCACCGTCATGGGCGACCGCGCGTTGGAGGTGACCGATATCATCACCGACGGCTGGTACGACTACCAAGCCAAGTACGCGCAAGGCGGCTCCCGCCACGAAGTTCCCGCGCAGATCCCCGGCGATGTACGCGCGCTTTGCCTCGACTACGCGCTCCGTGCCCACACCGCGCTGGGCTGCCGAGGCGTCAGCCGCACCGACTTCCGTTGGGACGACACGCGCGGCTCCGATGGCCTGATCCTGCTGGAAACGAACACCCAGCCCGGCATGACGCCCACGTCGCTCAGCCCCGAACAGGGCGCGCATTGCGGCATCAGTTTCCCCGAGATGTGCCGCTGGATGGTGGAGGATGCCTCATGCGATCGATGAAACGCCGCGACCCGGCGCCGTCGCGCGGCGCCTACAAGCTGCAACGCCTCATGCTGACCCCGGGCGTGCGCATCTTCTTGCGCTGGGGCCTGCCCGTCAGCTTCATCGCCTTCGCCGCCGGTCTGTGGGCCGCCGACCCCGACCGGCGTGAGCAACTGCTTGAATCCGCACATGAAATGCGCCGCCAGATTGAGCAGCGTCCCGAATTCATGGTCAACCTCCTCGCCATCGAAGGCGCCTCCGATGAGGTGGCCGAGGATATCCGCGAGGTCCTCGCCCTCGACCTCCCGCTGTCGTCATTCGACCTCGAACTCCCCGCCCTCAAGGCCCGCGCAGAAGAGATCCACGCCGTTGCCTCCGCCTCCGTCGTCGTGAAGGCAGGCGGCATCCTGGAGGTTCGCATCGACGAACGCACCCCCGCCGTCGTCTGGCGCGGGCGCGACGGTTTGGAGATGCTTGACCGCGAAGGTCACCGCGTCGCCACCCTCGCCACCCGGTCCGACCGCCCCGACCTTCCGCTCCTCGCCGGGGACGGCGCCGAAACCGCCGTTGCCGAAGCTCTCGACCTCTTCACCACCGCCCGCCCGCTCAAGCCCCGCATCCGCGGCCTCCTCCGCGTCGGCGAACGCCGGTGGGACATCATCCTTGACCGCGGCCAGCGCATCCTTCTGCCCGAAGACGATCCCGCCCCCGCGCTGGAACGCGTCATCGCGCTGGATCAGGTTAGCGCGCTCTTCAAGCGCGACCTCAGTGTGGTCGACATGCGCAACCCCGCACGCCCGACCCTGCGCCTGGGCCCGGATGCCTCAGGTGCCTTCCGTGAAAGCCGACTAACAAAGGACGAGTGACCGATGACCGACCTCTACCAAAGCCAACGCACCATGCGCGCCATGCGGCGGGCCGCGATCCAACGCGGCGTAGTGGCGGCGCTGGACATCGGGACCTCGAAGATCGCCTGCCTCATCCTTCAGTTTGAGGGGCCCGAGACGATGCCCCGTGTCGACGGCGTCGGTTCCCTGGCCGGCCAGTCCTCGTTCCGGGTGATCGGCGCCGCAACGACAAGGTCGCGTGGCGTGCGTTTGGGCGAAATCGAGACGATGGCCGAAACCGAACGCGCCATCCGCACCGCCGTCCAGCAGGCACAGAAGATGGCCATGGTCCGCGTCGATCATGCCATTGTCTGCCTGTCCGGCGGCGAACCCCGCAGCTACGGCCTCGCCGGAGAAATCGAGCTTGACGGTGAGCCCGTCCACGAAACCGACGTGGCTCGCGTTCTATCCGCCTGCGACGTGCCCGATCTGGGCGACGGGCGCACCGTATTGCATGCGCAACCGGTCAACTTCGCACTCGACCACCGCACTGGCATGGGCGACCCGCGCGGCCAGATCGGCAACCGCCTGGCCTGCGATATGCACATGCTGACCATCGACACGGCGCTGGTCCACAACCTGCTGTACTGCGTCAAACGCTGCGATCTGGAACTCGCGGGGCTGGCCTCATCCGCTTATGTCGGCGGGATATCCAGCCTTGTTGAAGACGAACAGGAACTCGGTGCCGCCTGCATCGACATGGGCGGCGGGACGACCGGCGTGTCGGCCTTCATCAAGAAGCATATGATTTTCGCAGACGCCGTGGGGCTGGGCGGGGACCACGTGACGCTCGACATCTC
>JBCCXY010000058.1:0-22119 GCA_039190895.1 Pseudomonadota bacterium
GTCAAGCATGATTATTTCATATTTACGTTTTCTGCGAATGTTTACGACAAGATTCTGAGAAATTTCATCGTAACACCTGGGGACACGTCCCCATTAGCCTCTTATGCCTGCGCACGATCAACGCAGGAGGACAGAACATGCGCGTTTACTACGACCGCGACTGCGATATCAATCTGATCAAGGACAAGAAGGTGGCGATCCTGGGCTATGGCTCGCAGGGGCACGCCCACGCGCTGAACCTGCGCGACAGCGGGGCCAAGAACCTGGCCGTGGCGCTGCGCGAGGGCTCTGCCAGCCGCGCGAAGGCCGAGGGTGAGGGGCTGTCGGTGATGACCATCGAAGAGGCCGCCGCCTGGTGCGACCTGATGATGTTCACCATGCCCGACGAGTTGCAGGCCGAGACCTATCGCAAACACGTCAAGGACCACCTGAAGCCCGGTGCGGCGATTGCCTTTGCCCACGGTTTAAACGTCCATTTCGGCCTGATCGAGGCGCCAGACAACGTGGACGTCATCATGATGGCGCCGAAGGGCCCGGGCCACACCGTGCGCGGTGAATACGCGAAGGGTGGCGGGGTGCCGTGCCTTGTGGCCGTGCATAACGACGCGTCGGGCAAGGCGCTGGAGATCGGGCTGTCCTATTGCTCGGCCATCGGCGGCGGACGCTCGGGGATTATCGAGACGAACTTTAAGGAAGAGTGCGAGACGGACCTGTTCGGGGAGCAGGCCGTGCTCTGCGGCGGCCTGGTGGAGCTGATCCGCATGGGCTTTGAGACGCTGGTCGAGGCGGGCTATGCGCCCGAGATGGCGTATTTTGAGTGCCTGCACGAGGTGAAGCTGATCGTCGACCTGATCTATGAGGGCGGGATCGCGAACATGAACTACTCGATCTCGAACACCGCCGAGTATGGCGAGTATGTCAGCGGGCCGCGGATCCTGCCTTATGATGAGACGAAGAAGCGGATGAAGGACGTGCTGACGGACATCCAGTCGGGCAAGTTCGTGCGGGACTTCATGACCGAGAACATGGTGGGTCAGCCGATGTTCAAGTCGACGCGTCGGAACAATGATGCGCACCAGATCGAGGCCGTGGGGGAGCAGTTGCGGGGCATGATGCCGTGGATCTCGGAAGGGCGGATGGTCGACAAGGCGAAGAACTAGACGAGCTTGTTCGGGGGTCCCCATGGGGACCCCTGTTTATCTATCTGAATAATATACATTTAATAGAACAAGGCTTCCCGCGACGATTGGCAGGGGCACGCGTATGACGACAGTCAGGGTTTGGGTATTGAGCTCGGCAGAGGCCGACGTACTCGATCACGTTGCGCCGGATGTTTTTGATGATCCGATAAACGCCAAAGCAACGCGAGATTTCTTGGCGGATGATCGCCACCACCTTGTTGTCGCGACTGAAGACGACGTGGTGGTCGGCTTTATCTCGGCCGTACACTACGTGCATCCCGATAAGCCACGGCCCGAATTGTGGATCAACGAAGTCGGTGTGGCCCCCACTCATCAACGGCGAGGCCTCGCGACGTCCATGATGAAGACACTGCTTCAACGCGCCAGAGAGGCGTGGGTGCTGACTGACCGAAGCAACGCCGCTGCCAATGGCCTGTATCGCTTGTCAGGTGGCGTCGCGTCCGTCGAAGACCACGTCATGTATTCCTTCGAATTGGCCGGTGAGCCCTAAACGTGTTCCGGCTGCTTTATGATGGATCCGAGAATTGGAGTTACTGCCATGCCGTTAATCGACATTCACGTGCTTGAAGGCGTCTTTTCCGACGAAGAGAAAGCCAGCATCATTTCCGGAACGGCAAGAGCTTTCGGAGCGGTTGCCGGGAAGACTATGGAGGAGATGACTTCGGTGCGTATCCACGAGGTGAGGAGCGGGCACTGGG
Organism: Pseudomonadota bacterium; assembly: GCA_039190895.1. Taxonomy (GTDB): domain Bacteria; phylum Pseudomonadota; class Alphaproteobacteria; order Rhodobacterales; family Rhodobacteraceae; genus Ovoidimarina. The sequence continues at coordinate 1,901 of JBCCXY010000058.1, forward strand.
GCGGGGCGGACTCTGTTTGGACGACGGAACGTGCGCTCGAGATGAAATCGAAGGGGTGAACGGGTCTGCGCGGTGGCCGGTGGGCAGATTGCCCACCCTACGCTGCGGCTTCGACCTCGGCCACGATGCCGTCAACCACGCTTTCCAGCAGCCCCTCGTCCTCGCATTCGGCCATCACCCGGATCAGCGGCTCGGTCCCGGATTTGCGGATCAGCAGGCGGCCGGTGCCGGTGAGGCGGTTTTCGGCGTCGGCGATGGCGGTTTTGACGGTGTCGGTGGACAGCGGGTCGGCGCCGGCGGTGTAGCGGACGTTTTTCAGGAGTTGCGGGACGGGGCCGAATTGGCGGGCGAGGGCGGAGGCCTTCTTGTCGGTTTGGACCATCTCGCGCAGGTATTGCAGGCCGGCGATCAGTCCGTCGCCGGTCGTGGCGTAGTCGGTCAGGACGATGTGGCCCGATTGCTCGCCGCCCATGTTGAAGCCGCCCGCGCGCATGGCTTCGACGACGTAGCGGTCACCGACCCCCGTTCGTTTCAGGGCGATGCCTTGCCCGGCGAGGTGACGTTCGAGGCCGAGGTTTGACATGACGGTTGCCACTAACGTGCGTCCGGTCAGGCGGTTCTCCGTCGCCCAGCGGGAGGCTAGAAGCGCCATGATCTGGTCGCCGTCGGCCACCGTGCCGGTTTCGTCCAGAACCATCACCCGGTCGGCGTCGCCGTCCAGACAGATGCCCACATCGGCGCCGTGGGCGACGACGGCCTCTGCCGCTGCGCGGGTATCGGTGGAGCCGCAGCCCTCGTTGATGTTCGTGCCATTGGGGGCGACGCCGATTGGGATGACCTCGGCCCCCAACTCCCACAACACATCGGGCGCGGCGCGGTAGGCGGCGCCGTTGGCGCAATCGATCACGACCTTGAGCCCTTCCAGCGAGAACCCGGTTGGAAGGGTCGACTTGGCGCGTTCGATGTATCGGGAGCGGCTGTCATCGACACGTTTGGCGCGACCGATGTTTTCGGCCTGGGACAGGGGGATGTCGCCGTCAAGCATCGCTTCGATGGCGGCCTCGGCGTCGTCAGACAGCTTGAAGCCGTCGGGGCCAAAGAACTTGATGCCGTTGTCCTGATGCGGATTGTGCGAGGCCGAGATCATCACGCCCACATCCGCCCGCATCGACTTGGTCAGCATGCCCACCGCCGGGGTCGGGATCGGGCCGAGCAGCAGCACGTTCATGCCGGTCGACGTGAACCCCGCGACCAGCGCGTTTTCGAACATGTAGCCCGACAACCGCGTGTCCTTTCCGATCACCACCCGGTGCGCCGAGGACCCATCGCGCCGGAAATAGCGCCCAGCCGCCGCGCCGAGGCGCAGCGCGAGTTCCGCCGTCATCGGGTGCGTGTTCGCCGTGCCGCGCACGCCGTCGGTTCCGAAGAGTTTCCTGCTCATGGCGTGTCCTTACTGCCCGCGCGACGCCTGCCACAGCGTCAGTGCCTGTTTTGTCGCAAGTGTATCATGGACGCGGACAATCTGGATACCCTGCTGGACGGCATGAAGCGCCACGGCAACAGAGCCGGGCATACGGTCTGCCGCGACGGGGGTGTCGGTGAGCGTGCCGATGAAGCGCTTGCGGGAGGCGCCGAGCAAGACGGGGCAGCCGAGCCCGTGGAACAGGGACAAGCCGCGCAGCAGGGCGAGGTTGTGGTCCAGCGTTTTGCCGAAGCCGATGCCCGGGTCGACGATGATGCGGGCGCGAGGGATTCCGGCAACTTCGGCCCTCGCGATGCTGGCGTCGAGCGCGTCGTAGACGTCAAGGAGGACGTTGTCGTAGGTCGGGTCCCTTTGCATCGATTTGGGCTGGCCCTGGGCGTGCATCAGGCAGACGGGGACGTTCGCTTGCGCCACGGTGGCGGCCATGTTGGGGTCGAAGGCGAGAGCGGAGACGTCGTTGACGAGGGCCGCCCCGGCGTTCAGCGCCGCTCGCGCGACGGCGGCTTTGCGGGTGTCGATAGAGACTGGGGGCAGGCCGGTGAGGGCTTCGATGACAGGGGCGGTTCGGGCGATCTCTTCTTCCGGTGGCACGACGTCGGCGCCGGGGCGGGTCGATTCCCCTCCGATATCAAGGATGTCGGCACCGTCTGTGGCCATCTGGCGGGCACGAGCCTGCGCCGCGTCAGGGGCATTGTGCGCACCGCCGTCCGAGAAGCTGTCGGGAGTGACGTTGAGGATCCCCATGATCCGGGGCGCGTCCATCGGTAGGTTTGCGATGGCGGGGCGGGGCTGAGTGAGGCGGTTTCGGGTGGCCTTAGGCACCTCGTGGATTGGCACGATGTGGGGCGGTTCGGTGCGCGATAGGCGTTCCGCGTGGGTGGCCCATGTCCAGCCGCCTGCGAGGCGGAGGGCGCCCGGAGGCATCGCCTGGTCGTCGCTTGAGATCGGGCGGTAGTGGGTCACGCGAGGGTGGGGCTGTCGGCGCTTTGTGTTTCGGCGCCGTCGACGGTCAGGCCGATGGCGAGGATGCGGCTGGCCGAGACTTCTCTCGCGAGCCATTGCGTGAGGTCCGCCGCGGTGAGGCCCTTGGGCGGAGTGGCGGCGTCGAGGACCATTTTGGACGGCGCCCAGACGCTGATGTTGCGCTTTTTTGCGGCCCAGTCGAGCTCTGACCGTGTGGCCCGCACGACGCAGCGGTCGTCCAAGGCGGCGAGGCGCCAGGCGTTTTGTTCAATGTCCAGAAGGTCCATCCGGCGCTGGACGAAGGTGTGGCCCACGTCCTCAACCGTTTGTTCGGGTGGGCCGACGCAGAGGATGGCGGGGTGGCCGGAGGCGGTGATCTGGTCGAGCCATCCGGTCAGGTGGGGCGAGGCGATGGCGGCGTTGCCCAGCAGGATGACCCACGGCTCGGGTGCGTCTTCGGTGGCGTCGATGGGCAGAGCTTCGCGGGTGCGCACGATCTCGACGCCCAGGGCGCCGGGGCCGAGGTCCAGCTTTTCGATCCGCACGAACGTGCGCCGGGCGAGTGGTGCCAGAAGGATGCGCGCGGCGACGTTTTCTGCGAGCGTTTCCAGAAGGTTGAGGCGTTCGCCCGCGAGTTCTGCCTCGATCGCCTCGGTGATGCGGTCGTAGCTGACGACCTTGTCGACGTCGTCTTCGATGCCGGTGACCGGGTTGACCTCCACCACCACGTTGAAGCACAGGCGCTGCCGCTTGCCGCGTTCCTGCTGGTAGGCGCCGATGTCGGCGGAGGTCACGTAGTCGCGCAGTGAGATCCGGTCGGGGATCACGTCGCCTTCGGTCGCGCGGGCGCGGGCCTCGGGGTGGTCGAACGCGAGCGCTATTTCTGACGTCATTGGCAGCCTCCGGCGCACGATTGGGGTGCGCCGGACCGGTCTAACCTAAAGATTAATTCGACGCCACGCGCTCTGGCTTGCGGTAGAACTTGTGGAAGCCGATGACAGCTGTGCGCGGGTAGACCCGCGACCAGCGCGGCGCGACGGCGCGCGTGTGGTAATGCGTGGCGCCGCTGGTGAGGTTGCGCGGCGTGACGCCGGCCATGCTGAGCGCGGCGACCTTGCCGACGGTGCGGTAGGCGGCCTTATCGGCCATGTCTTCGCTTTTGCCGTCGCAGGTGTAGGTGAACTGACAGGCGAATTTGCGGCCCGTGCCCTGGTTGATGACGCCGCAGATGTCGTCCGGGAAGACGGAGCTGTCGACGCGGTTCAGGATGACTTCGGCGACGGCAAACATGCCTTTGACGGATTCGCCGCGAGCTTCGAAATACAGCGCTTCGGTCAGGCACTTCCACGACGCGTCGCCCGATGCGGCGGGGATGGAGTCGAGGAACGCCCGGTCATAGCGGAAGGCCGCCGCCCCACGCGGGTTCTTTGCCAGACGCTCAACCGTGGAGGTGGAGACTGCCGAGACCCCGGCATGTTCTGCACCCAGCAACGCGCCGACCTTCTCCTGAAGCTCGATTTTCGGGTTGTTGGATTTGCTGACAACAAGGTCAGACGCCGATACGGATGTCGTCAGTGCTGCGAGTGCCGTCGCGATGGATGCGGCCCACAGGGTGGGTCGGTTCGTCATTTTGCCCCCATAAACAGGTACACACTTACCGCTGCGCTGACCGGGATCAGCACAGGTTCGGCGCGGGTGCTAAGCGGAGTGGGTGGACGCGTCCAGTTAAGGACCGGTGTTTCGGCTAAAATCGGCGGAAACCCACCGACGCGCGACGGTGGATTGAAACAATAACGTCACACTAAGGCGTCATTGGTTCGGTCTGCAATGGCCAATCGAGCGGCCGCGAGCCGCGCCACGGGGACCCGGTATGGCGAACAGGAGACATAGTCGAACCCAACAGCGCGGCAGAAGGCGATGCTGTCGGGATCGCCAGCATGCTCTCCACAGATGGACAGCACGATGTCGGGGCGCGAGGTTCGCCCGCGCTCTGCGCCGATCTTCAGAAGCTCTCCCACGCCCACGATGTCGAGGCGGTGGAATGGGTCTTCGGAGAACACGCCCTGATTGACGTAGGCGTTCATGAACCGGCTCGCATCATCGCGGGACAGTCCATAGGCCATCTGCGTCAGGTCGTTTGTGCCGAAGCTGAGGAAGGCGGATTGGCTCGCGATGTCGTCCGCCCGCAGGGCGGCGCGGGGCGTTTCGACCATGACGCCGACCTTGTAGTCGAAGTCAGCGCCCGTCTCGGTGCGCACGGCGGCGGCGACCGCGTCGATGCGGGTCTTCACCATCTCGACCTCGCGCTTCACCGACACAAGCGGGATCATGATCTCGGGCGCCGTCGGGGCCCCGCTGCGATGGCTCTCGACCGTCGCCTCGAAGATGGCACGGGCCTGCATTTCGTAGATTTCGGGGATTGAGATGCCAAGCCGCACCCCGCGCATGCCCAGCATCGGGTTGAATTCGGCCAGCGCCTCGACCCGGCTGGTGACGGTCGCAATCGGCAGGTCAAGCGCTTCGGCAAGCTCGCGCAACGCCTCGCGGCCCGTCGGTAGGAACTCGTGCAGGGGCGGATCCAGCAGGCGAATACAGACGGGCTGGCCGCGCATGATGTCGAAGAGCGTAATGAAATCAGCGCGTTGCATGGGAAGAAGCCGGTCGAGCACGGCCGAGCGATCCTCGGCCTTGTCGGCAAAGATCATCTCTCGCATGACGATCAGGCGCTCTTCGTCGAAGAACATATGCTCGGTCCGGCACAGGCCGATGCCCCCGGCGTTGAACATCTGCGCGGTGCGGGCCTCGGCCGGGGTGTCTGCATTGGCGCGAATACCGATGTCGCGAACGGTATCGGCCCAGCCAAGCAGCGTCTGGAACGCGCCGTTGATAGCGGGTTCGTAGAGCTCAACCTCACCCGCAAGCGCCTCCCCGCGGGAGCCGTCGAGCGTGATCATGTCGCCTTCGCGCAGGGTGCGACCGTCCTCGGTGGTCAGAGTCTTCTCGCGGCGGTCAAGCTTGATGCCGATTGCGCCGACGACGCAGGGCACGCCAAGGCCGCGCGCGATGACGGCGGCGTGGCTGGTCATGCCGCCGCGCATCGTCAGCACGCCGGAGGCGGCGTGCATGCCGCGCACGTCCTCGGGCAGAGTTTCACGGCGGACGAGGATGCAGGGCTCTTCCCGCGCGGCGCTTTGCTGGGCGGCGCGGGACGAGAACACGATGCGCCCGGTGGCGGCGCCGGGACTGGCGGCTATGCCGCGCATCAGGACGTCGCGCCGTGCGTCGGGGTGCACCTGGCGGTGCAGAAGCTCGTTGAGGGCGGTCGGCTCGATCCGCATAACCGCCTCATCTTTCGAGATAATCTGGTCCTCGGCGAGTGCGACGGCGATGGCCACGTCGGCGCGTGACGTGCGCTGAACGCGGACCGCGTCGAGGACGCGCAACGCGCCGGCCTGCACGGTGAATTCAATCGACATTTCTTCGCGCAGGCGGGTTCGGCAGGTCTCACCATGGGCGCAGAGTTCGGCGAAGATGGCGGGCTCGCGTTCTTCCAGCGAGGGGCCGCGGGGGTCTTTCGTCAGGAACAGGGCGCCCTCGGCGCGTTGCAGGGCGTCCCGGCCCTGGCTTTGGCTCAAGTACCGCCCCTTGATCTGCAGTGTTCCGGTGTTGGGATCGACGAACTGGATGACGCCAGAGCCGGATTCTGCCGGGCCGACGCCAAGCGCCATCTGCTGGACGACAAGGCCCAGGCCCGCATCCGCCGGGGCACCTTTGGCCTGCCTCAGGAGGCGAGCCGTCGTGCTTTCCCAAGCCTTTGACATCGAACGCAAAACTTCGGCGAGCTGGCGTTCCGGGTCCTCTGGGAAGGGCTCATCCGTTTCCGCCATATACGCATCCTGCAGATCGCGGAGGCTGTCTTCGGCGTGGAACAATTCGGGGTCGAGGCGTGAGACATCGACGGCATATGACGTCACAAAACGGCGATACAATGCATCTGCAGCATCGGGGCCGAGCAGGTTCGAGATCTCGGCATGGCGCCGCGTCGTCATGCCGATGTTGAGGATCGCCCCGGGTCCGCCCCAATCCGACACCAGACTGGAAGGGCGAACAGACAGGAGGGCGTTGTCGTCGAACAGGTCGAGAATACCCTTGATATCAGGGAGTTGCCCGGTCGCGATGGCGCGGATCGTGGCGAAGGACAAGGCGACTGTCTTGGGGACCGGCATGTCGAGCCGGATCAGCCGCTGGAGGCATTTCGCGCGACCGCCGTGCATTTCACGCGAGATCGGCGCCGTTGGCGTAATCTCGGTAAATGGTTCGATTTCAATGAGTTTCTGCACTGCGGCGCGACTCCTTCTGCGCAGCATAGGTTGCGGTGTCAACTTTACAAGAATCAGTGGTAACGGAGTGTTACAGTTGGTGGAAATTCGCGACATTGAGGCCGCGATTGGGCGATCGGTATAACGTCGGTATTTTGTCGGTATCGCGTCGGTGCCCGCGTCAGCCCTCAATTCGGCGGAGGTCGGCAACTTGCAGGCACACTTCGCGGATGCGGTGCAGCAGGTTGAGGCGGTTGCGGCGCAGGATCTGGTTGTCGGCGTTGATCTGGACGGCATCGAAAAACGCGTCGATGGGCACGCGCAGGGTGGCCATGGCGTGCATGGCGGTCTCGAAATCCTCGGCCTCCATCGCCGGTTTGATCTTTGCCTCGGCGGTATCGAGCGCGGCGAAGAGCGCGCGTTCCTCGTCGGTCTCGGCAAGCTTGGGGTCGGGGCCGTAGGAGTATTCGACCCCGTCCTTTTCCTCGGCCTGCGTGAGCAGGTTGTTCGCGCGCTTGAAGCCCTGGATGAGGGTCTCACCGTCTTCGGTGTTCATTATCGTTTGCAGCGCGCGGGCGCGTTTGACGAGGAGCGTCAGGTCGTCGGCGCCCGGCATTGCGAGGACGGCGTCGATGACATCGTGCCGGGTGCCCTCGTCGCGCAGGTGAACCTTGAGGCGGTCGTGGAGGAAGGCGAGGAGGTCATCCACCTTTCCCCTAACTTCGGCTTGCCACTTGCTTGATGCCTCGTCGTCATCGTTCACGCCACGAGCTACCTCTTGGCGCCTCACGAGCTGCGTATGGTCGAACAATACTTCTTCGTAGAACATTTCAAACTCGATCGCATTGTCGAGAATGAGGCGGATCACACCTAGTGCCGCACGCCGCAGCGCGAACGGGTCCTTCGAGCCCGTTGGCTTCTCATGAATCGCCCAAAACCCCGTCAGCGTGTCGATCTTGTCAGCAAGCGCCACGACCACCGAAACCGGCGCGGTCGGCACATCATCCGAAGGCCCCAGCGGCGAGTAGTGGTCGCGGGCGGCGTCGGCGATGTCGTCTGATAGACCAGCGGCTTTGACGTAGTAGCTGCCCATGATGCCTTGGAGTTCGGGGAACTCGTAGACCATTTCGGACGACAGGTCGGCCTTGGCGATGCGGGCGGCTTGCTCGGCGGCGCCTGAGTCGGCACCGACGGCGGTGGCGAGTTCGCGGGCCAGCGCGGCGATGCGGTCGATGCGTTCGGCCTGGGTGCCGAGTTTGGCGTGGAAAGTGACGTTGGCGAGGGGGGCGGCCATGCCCTCCAGTCCCTCGCGCTCAACGGTGCGGAGGTCGTTTTCCCAAAAGAACTTGGCGTCTGACAGGCGCGCGGCGAGGACCTTTTGGTTGCCCGCAAGGATCGTGGCGCCGTCATCGGCGGTCTCGTTATTGGCGACGGTTACGAATTTCTCGATCCGGCCCGTCTTGGGGTTTCGGACGGAGAAGAACTTCTGATGCTCTTTCATCGAGGTTTGAAGGACCTCGGGCGGCAGATCGAGGAAGTCGGCGCCGATGTCACCCATCAGGACGACCGGCCATTCGACGAGGCCCGCGACTTCGGCCAACAGGCCCTTGTCTTCGACGACTTCGAGGCCCTGCGCGAAGGCGGCGCTGGTGGCGTCGTGCCAGATGGCCTCGGCGCGTTCCTCGGGGTTCAGGATGACGCCGCCGCGTTTCAGTTTGGCGGTGTAGTCCTCGAAGCTGGTCACGGGGAAGTAATCTGGCGCGGTCTGGCGGTGGCCGACGGTTTTGTCGGAGGCGGTGATCCCGGCGATCTCGAACGGGATGACCTCGGCCCCGTCTTCGGCGGTGAGGATCGCGAGGATTGAGCGGAGGGGGCGGACCCAGCGCAGGTCGCCCGAGCCCCAGCGCATGGATTTGGGCCAGGGGAAGGTGCGGATGGTTGCGTCGAGCGCTTCGGCCACGATCTCGGATGCGGGGCGGCCCGGTTTTTCGATGACGGCGAAGTAGACTTGGCCCTTTTTGTCGTCGCGGATTTCAAGCTGGTCCTTGGTCAGGCCAGTCGAGCGAAGGAAGCCTTCGAGCGCTTTTTCGGGGGCGTCTGTGCGGGGGCCCTTGCGTTCTTCGCGTGTGGGCTGGCTTTCGGCCGTCAGCCCTTCTACAGCGAGTGTCAGGCGGCGAGGGGTGGCGAAGGCGGCGGCGCCGGCGTAGGTCAGGCCCGCCTCGACGAGGGCGTCGGTCATCAGGCGCTTGAGGTCGTCGGACGCTTTGCGCTGCATCCGGGCGGGGATTTCCTCGGACCTGAGTTCTATGAGGAGGTCTGGCATTGTGGGTCCTTCGACGGGTCGCGGGACGTCCTACTGCTGACCGGGAGGGGGTGCAACGGGCGGTTCGGCGGTTGCCTCGTTACAATCGAAACACCGGCGGACATGACGCTGATACGTGGGCGATGGATTTAGCCCGAGTGCTATTGTTTCAGGAGATACGTCATGCATTCATCAATGATCTTGTTTCGCAGCGAACTGAACCGCCAGGTGCCTGGGAAGGAACGGCGCAAGATCGCGGGCTACATTGTCTGACTTGGCGACAGGCGAGCCCTGGAGTTAGTCTGGCGGGGGCGGGCAACCCTCGGGTGGAGGCTTGCCCTCGAAAAGCTCACGCCCGCATTCGTTGATCTGGTGCCACGCGACCCCGCGGCCGTCGGGGTAGACCGCCAGGACGCGGTCGATGCCGTATTTGATATTGCGGGTGCCCATCAGCGCTGTTGCGGCGCCGGTTTCGAGGTCGGTGACGATCTGGCCGGTGTTGAAGCAGTCGAACCAGCCCGGGGTGACGAGGGGGGTCGGGTTGGGGTGCGGGTCTGCGACGGGGACGTCATCAACAGTGAAGCAGGCCCGGAAGCGGATGGGGGAGCTTTCGGAGGTGATGGCGTCGATTTGCGTGGTCGGCAGGGGGCGTTCGGTGCCGCCTTCGGTGATTGTCAGGTCGATGGAGTCGACGCGGTCGTAGAAGGCGTAGAGTTGGAGCCACCACATGGCGACGCCGCCTGCGAGGGCGGCGAGCAGGATCAGGACGACGACGACGCGACCGGTCATCATGACACCCCGTGCCGCTGGCGGGTTTTGAATTGGCTCATCGAAGTCTGCCTTGGCGCTACGCCCCGAAGCATCGGCGGCGCGCGTCTTTTATGCGTGCTCCGAGAGACCCGCAACGTCTTGCTTGTCCACGAGGTACTGGGTTGCGCTCGCGTGAGCGCAGATGCTTGTTTGGACGTCGACGGACCGTTTTGGTTTCGGAGGGTGCAGTGAGGGTCTTCAAGAGAGGTGGCGACGCGCCCTGCTATGTCCAGATTTATGGGGAGCGGAACAGCGGGACGACCTATCTGAGCAAGCTGATCCAGGACAACATGCGCGTGTCGAAGAACCTGCTTGGGTTGGCGAAAAGCGAAGCGACCCCGCTGGGGCACGACGTGTTTGGCTACAAGCACTGGTTTCCCGTTTGGGAGAAGCTGGCCGATCCGCGACAGGCGGAGACGCTGTTTCTGGTGATTTACCGGAACCCGTACACGTGGATCCGGGCGATGATGGACAAGCCCTATGCCTTGTCACGGTCGTTGTCCGGGCGGACGATTGCTGACCTGCCTGCGATTAAATTGGCGGGGCACATGAATGGCAAAGATACAAAGAATGAATTTGACCCGGTCACCGGGGAGCAGCTTACGATTTTTGAACTTCGTGAAAAAAAGATTGAGTATTGGGAGGAATTGAAATCCAGGGTCGCGAATGTGGCTTATGTCAATTACGAGGATTTGCTTGAGAATCCGCCCGGAGTTGTCGAGGGGTTGGCGGACCGATTTCCCGGGTTGTTTTCCCAGCCGCTATCGCTGGATCGTAAGCCGTTTCGTGAGCAGTTGGAGGAGTTCAAGTCTCCCGTAGAGTTGGCGGATGCTGAGCGGGATGCGATTGAGTCGGCAATTCATTGGGATTCTGAGAGGGCGATTGGGTATCGCAAGGGTGAGTATTCAGTCGTTACGGAGTCCAGTGTCCCCTTCGTTATTCTGCATGGCGGTTCATCCGTTGGGAAATCCTATTCAATGAAGCAGGCGGCGCTGAGTTTCCAGGGTGCTGTGGGCCTTGAGATGGATGATTGCAAATACTGGGAGGAGTACGAGCCGGTTTTTGATCTGGATTTGCTACGCCGTGTAATTCCGAGTGCAACGGAGCGTGATCTTTCAGAGCTGATGGATTTGGTTGACACCCGAAAACTCAGCGCTGTGTACACTATCTTATTTCGCGGCTGGGTGTCGTTGAAAATTCTACGCGGGCCGTGATCGCCACGTGTGGCGCTCTGCCGGACCCGGCGATTCCGGGTGAGCCCTCGGTCTATGAGTGGTTGCAGCGGCGTCTGCCTGTGCGGTTTCACCATGTGTTAATCGACATCCCGCGCGATACGCATGTTGATCGGATACGGCAGCGGGGGCGTTCGCATCTTGAGTCGAAGATACTGACGCATAACGCGAAATAGACCTCGAAGCGGGCCTTTCATGACGCGGTTGTTGCGGATCACGCGGGGGTCGTGGAGTTTCTGGAGGCGGTTTTGCAGGGGGACGCGCCAGAGGCGGCGTTGCCGTCGCGGTCGCCGAGGGTGCGGGTCCGGAAACGGCCTGCGTTGGAGTTCATTCAGATTTTTGGGGAGCGGAATAGTGGGACCAAGCACCTAAAAGCGTTGATTTCGGGAAGTGCGTTGGAGCCGGATAAAATCCTTGGCGCGTATGCGACCAAAACCGATCCCGTGAATAAGGCGAGAATGATAGGGTATAAGCACTATTATCCGCGACCCGAGAAAATCGCCAAGCATCAGAAGTCGACGCTGTTTCTGGTGATCTACAAGAACCCGTATACGTGGATCAGGTCGATGCTTGTGAAGCCCTATCACTTCAAGGGTTCACTGGAGGGTAAGGGCATTGAGGACCTGCCCGGTTTGAAGCTGGCCGGGTTTGATGTGCATGGAAAAGAAATCCCTGACGTTCATCCGGAGACCGGTGAATTGCTGACGATGTTCGGATTGCGGGAGCATAAGATACGCGCCTGGGAAGGCCTCGCGTCGATGGTCGATAACGTGGCTTATATCAATTACGAGGATCTTTTGTTGAATCCAACGGCTGTTGTTACGCACGTGGTGGAGGAATTCCCTGCGTTATTCAACGGGACTGTTCCGGATCATGTCGCGGATCCGAAGTACTTGGCGAAGTATATCTCTCCCGAGCCGTTTAGTGAGGCTGAAATGGCGGTGCTTAACGCGGGGATTGAATGGGAGGCTGAGGCAATTGCTGGATACGAAAAGGACAACCTTTTTATTCCGCATTAGCGCGCGGCTGAACTTTGTGCGCGGAATCAAGGCCGCAGGCCGCCGCGCATCGACGGGCCCACCCGAGGCCCGGCGATATGGTTACGCCAGTACACCCCGCGGAACGACGGGGGGACCCCGGGAATAAAGTGCTTTGAATCTCCGTTGGATCGCCGGTCCTGCGCCCGCCGACGCGCGGCTCTGCCCTAGGCGGCGTGGCCTCCGGCTTCGGTCATCACGAAGGCGTCGGCGCAGCGTTTGGCCAACGCGCGGACGCGGCCGATATAGGCCTGGCGTTCGGTGACGGAGATGACACCGCGCGCGTCGAGCAGGTTGAACAGGTGGCTGGCCTTGATGCACTGGTCGTAGGCTGGGTGCGCCATGATGATGCGGTTGCCGGTTTTGGGGTCGACCTCGGGCGCGTCGAGGATGCGGGCGCATTCGGCCTCGGCGTCCTTGAAGTGCTGCAGCAGCGAGTCGGTGTCGGCGACGTCGAAGTTCCAGCGGGAGTATTCCTGCTCGGTCTGGCGGAAGACGTCGCCATAGGTCAGCGCGATGGGAGATTGCGGGTCGTTGAAGGGCATGTCCATGACGTGGTCGACGCCGAGGACGTACATGGCCAGCCGTTCTAGCCCGTAGGTGAGTTCGCCCGAAACCGGGCGGCAGTCGTGGCCGCCGACCTGCTGGAAGTAGGTGTATTGCGAGACCTCCATGCCGTCGCACCAGACCTCCCACCCCAGGCCCCAGGCGCCGAGCGTTGGGCTTTCCCAGTCGTCCTCGACAAAGCGGATGTCGTGGACGGCCATGTCGATGCCGATGGCTTCGAGGGAGCCGAGGTAGAGCTCTTGCAGGTCGGGCGGGGAGGGTTTGATGATGACCTGATATTGGTAGTAGTGCTGCAGGCGGTTGGGGTTTTCACCGTAGCGCCCGTCGGTCGGGCGGCGGGAGGGCTGGACGTAGGCGGCGGCCCAGGCGGAGGACCCGAGCGCGCGCAAAGTTGTCGCAGGGTGGAACGTGCCGGCGCCGACTTCCATGTCGTAGGGTTGCAGCACGGCGCAGCCGCGAGCGCCCCAGTAGGCCTGGAGGCGCAGGATGATGTCCTGAAAACACGTGGGTTTTTGGGGTTGCTCGGCCATGGATCCTGCTCGCCGTGGAGGTCGCGTTCTCATTAGGCAACAGCCCGTGGCCGGTCAATCGGGGTGCGGTGGAATCGGTGTGCGTCCGTGGTTGGCTTTGCTAGAGTGACTCGCGTTTTCAGGATCGGGCCCGCGTATGTTTCGTACTTTGCTTCTTGCCATCACGTTTTGCTGCTGTGCCATGGGTGCGGCGGCGCAGACTGCCTGGGTGCAGGTGGAGGCCCGGACGGGGCTTGCTGCCGCGACGCAGCGGGCGGAGGCCTATGCGGGTCGGTTGGACAATGTGGCCGGGTTCCGGCTGAGGGGGTCGTGGCATGCGATTGTGCTGGGGCCCTTCACGCCGGAGCAGGCGCGGGCCGAGTTGCAACGGCTGCGGGGGCAGAGGGCGATCCCAAGGGACAGCTTCATTACCGATGGGGGGGCGTTTCGGGAGCAATTCTTTGGGTCGAACACGGCGGTTGTCGTGCCGACGCAGCCGACGGTGCCGGTTCAGACACCCGATCCGGTGGTTGAGGCGGAGCCGATCCCGGTGGACGAGACGCCCCAGCAGGCGCGGCGGAGTGAGCGGGATCTGACGCGGGCGGAGCGCGAGGAGATCCAGCGGGCGCTAGAGATCCTGGGGTTCTACAACAGCGGGATCGACGGCGCGTTTGGGCCGGGGACGCGGCGGGCGATGGCCGATTGGCAGGTCGCGAATGGGTATGAGCAGACGGGGATCCTGACGACGAGCCAGCGGCGTGAGGTGGTGTCGGTGATCCGTGAGGCGGTGGATAGCCTTGGGCTGCGGCTGGTGAATGATAACCAGGCCGGGGTGGAGATCCTGATGCCCGAGGCGCTGGTGCGGTTCGAGGGGTACGATGCGCCTTTTGCGAAGTACGTCGGCGAGGATGTGCAGGTTCTGCTGATCAGCCAGTCGGGGGATCGGAACACGCTCGCGGGGCTATACGATGTGATGCAGACGCTGGAGATCGTGCCGCTGGACGGTGAGCGCAATCTGGGGCGGGCGCGGTTTACGCTGACGGGCGCGAATGATCGGATCGTGTCTTACACGTTCGCAGAGTTGACGCGGGACGGGGTGAAGGGCTTCACCGTCGTTTGGCCTGCGGGTGATGAACTGCGGCGCAGTCTGTTGATCCAGCGAATGCAGGCGAGCTTCCGATCGATGGATGGCACGGTGCTGCCGGATACGGCGGGGAACCCATCGGTGCAGCGGCCCGATCTGCTGGCGGGGCTGCAGGTGCGGCGGCCTACGGTGACGGCGAGCGGGTTCTACGTGGATTCGCAGGGCTCGGTCCTGACGACGGCGGCCGCAGTCGCGTCGTGTTCGCGGATCACGGTCGGTGAGGATGTCGCGGCGCAGATCGTTGGATCGGACGCGGAGCTTGGCGTTGCGCTGATCCGCCCGACGTCTCGTCAGGCGCCTTTGTCGGTTGGGCGCATCAGTGCGCAGGTGCCGCGGTTGCAGTCGGATGTTGCAGTAGCCGGGTATTCGTATGGGGGCGTGCTTGGCTCACCCACGATCAGCTTTGGAACGCTGGAGGATTTGCGCAGCCTTGATGGCAACGAGGCGGTGACGCGGTTGGCGCTGAACGTGCAACCCGGCGATGCGGGTGGGCCGGTGCTGGATGCGGGCGGGAGCGTGCTGGGGATGCTTTTGCCGAAGCCGGGGTCCGCGACGCAGACGTTGCCCGGTGACGTCCACTATGCAGCGGATGCCGAGGCGATTGCGGCGTTTCTGGCGGACAACGGGGTGTCGCTGCAGTCGGTTGGCGATACGCCGACGCTGGCGCCGGAGGACCTCGCAATCCTTGGGGCAGACATCACCGTTCTCGTGGAGTGTTGGGAGTAGCGCCCAGGCCCAGCCGCGAGCCGGAATTTGGCACAAATTCCGTTTCGTTTTCTTCATAAGAAAACGGCCACGGTGGCCACCGTGGCGCGACGGTCAAGTTGCGCGCCAGAACTGCACGGAGAGCAGTAGGAACACCGACATGATCTCCAGCCGTCCGATAAGCATGGCGGCGATGAGTAGCCATTTGGCCGTGGCGTTCAGGTCTCCGAACCCGCCGGTGGGGCCGATGGTGTCGCCGAAGCCGGGGCCGATGTTGGCGATGGCCGTTGCGGCGCCGGAGATGGACGTGACCATGTCGAGGCCGGTGGCCCCCAGGGCCACCGCGAACAGGCCGATGGACACGATGAACAGCACGAAGAACCCCATCACGGAACTCAGCACGTCGTCGCTGACCGGGCGGCCGTCGAAACGGGGAGTGAAGACCCCGTGCGGCGAGTGAATCCGGCGGATCTGGGCTTTGATCGATGACAAGAGGATCTGGTAGCGGAAGATCTTGACCGAGCAGCACGTCGCCCCGGCGCACCCGCCGACCAGTCCGAGGAAGAACAGGATCGCAACCGCGAAGGGCCCCCAAAGCTGGTAGTCCGCGCTGGCGTAGCCCGTCCCGGTCATCAGGGACGTCGTGTTGAACAGCACCTCGCGCACCGCGCGCAGGAGCGGCGTGCCGTCGGCGATGCGCCAGAGGATCAGGATTAGGACGGCGGCGCTCAGCGTCCACAGAAACGCACGGACCTGGCTGTCGCGGAGGAGCGGCTGGGCAGAGCCGCCGACAAGCTGAATATAGCGGACGAAGGGCAGGCTGGCGGCGATCATGAAGACAACCGCGATGTACTCAGACGCGCCCGGGTGGGCCGCGAAGGACGCGTCGGAGGTTGCAAAGCCCCCTGTGGCGACGGTCGTCATGGCGTGGTTGATCGCCTGGAAGAACGTCTGGCCGGCGGCGGCGTAGGCCATCGTGCAGAGGACGGTCAGCACGATGTAGATCGTCGAGATCTGACCCGAAATCTGTGTCGCCCGGGGCAGGATCTTACCCATCGTGTCGAAGCCTTCCGACCGGAAGACCTGCATGCCGCCCACCCGAAGCTCTGGCAGAAAGACCATGGCGACCACGACGATGCCGATGCCGCCAAACCACTGCAGCATGCTGCGCCAGAGGAGGAGGCCTTCGGGCAACCGCTCTAGCTCGCTGAAGACGGTGGAGCCGGTGGTGGTCATGCCTGACATCGCCTCGAACATCGCATCCACGAACGGTGCATTGGTGGCGCCGAAGACAAAGGGTAGGGCGCCGAACACCGGCAGGATCGCCCAGACCATGGTCGTCAGCAGAAACGATTGCTGGATCGTCAGCCCACGCTTCGCGGCGTTTCCGCAGGCGAGGGACACGAACGCGCCCAGCAACCCTGTCACGACCGCCGCTTGGAGAAAGGCCTGCCAGTGCCCGGTCTTGGCCACAAGGTCTACGCCCATTGGCACAAGCATCGACACGCCGAGCGCCGCCAAAAGCAGCCCGATCACGTAGCCGACTGGACGCAGATCAACCATTGGGGTCAGCGTTTGCGCGCCGCCGCTGCCAAGTCAAGGCAACGGCGGCGGCGTCGCACCGGCCGAGGCGGAAAAACAATGCCTCTACTCTGGGGGAAGAGACCGGTACGAACGGATGCTGCTTAGCCGACGTGGAACAGCGTTTCGAAGAAACGCGGGTCGAAGCTCGATTGATTGAACGTCTCCCCCTCGGTCAGAATACTGACCGCGTCGTGACTATGCAGACTTTCCTGGTGACTCGCTACAATCCTGAAATCGCTTATTCTCTGGTCAGATTGCAACCCCTCGGCGAAAAGTCTTGCGGCATCTTCGACGAAAATCGGGTTTGCGGCGTTTAATTCGGCGAATGCTTGCTCGTCTTCCCGCTTCACCATGACCTGAGTTTCCGTAGGGACAGCGCGGCGGCAGAGCGCGATCAGGTCTTCGAACCACAGCACATCGGCGCGGTCGTCCAGCAGCACGGAAATCCGGGCGACAGAGCGCTGGGAGTGCGGCGTTGCCAACTGCCCGCGCGTGCGACGCGCGTGCTCGCTGAGTTCCAGTGAGCACGGGCAGGTCGACGAATAGACGTAATCCAGATGGATGATCTTGCGACGGACGCCTGCCTCTTCAATCAGTTCCAGGGCGATATCATAGTATTGCCAGCCCGACAGGCCCGAGCGCAGGCTTTCGACCCGCATCGGGTACGAAAAGCGCATCTGGATGCGGGCGTCGCAGCTTTCGAGGTCGCGCTTGTAGTCGTCAAGCGCCGCTTCGATGGTCTGGAAGCTGAACGTTTGCTCGGCGTGGGCGTAGAATGAGCGCATGATGCGGCTCATATTGATGCCCTTCTTGTCGGCTTCCAGGCTGACAGAGCCGGTCACAGATGTTTCAAGCACCAGCGGGCCGCCGTCTTTTTTCTGAACGCGGAGGGGCAGGCGGAAGTTCGAGATGCCGACATGCTGAATCTGCCGCTTTGCGCCTTTGATCAGGCTTTCGGGGCCGTTCTGCAAGTCGGGCAGGGCGGCTTTATAGTCGGCATCGACGGTGAAATCCTGTGGATACGCGCGGGCGAGCGCGGGATAGTTGTCCGAAGCGCCGGGCACGAGGCGGGCTACGACGGGGTCGAGCGTGGCGATTTCGTCGTCCGAGGCGCCACCGGCCCAAACGCGCAGCATACGCAGGGCCTCTTCAGCCTCTTCGCGCGTCGGGTCACGATCAATGTCGCGGGGATGAATGTTCATTGGGTAGCCCCCAGTCCGGTCGTTAGGACGCAGTAGATGGGTCGTCTTTCTGAAAAATCCAGCGTTGACCTTCGTCATAGCTGACATTCGCCGCTGGGGGGAAATACTTCTGTGATTTCCCCTTGTTTCCGTTGGCATCAGAGTGGGTGACACGCAGCCTCAATCCGACCGGTGAATCGTTCAGCCCGGTCTGCGAAGCCGCTGAGTAGCCGAATCGCGGGGACGTTTGAGAGTGGCGCGGGCGCATCGAGGCCGATTGCGAGATTGACCCAATGGTCCTGTTGCACCCTGGTGTCGGGCCCGACGACGGCAAGCATCTCGTTTCGCGTATTGCCCCAGTGAGCCGGTGGTATCTGGATGAATGAGCCGCCGCCCCGGATGTTCGGATGACCATATCGTATCGTGTGAAGGGTCGTAGAGAGCCCGACCGTGTGCTTGCCATTCGCCAGCTTGGCGAGTTCCCGGATCATGTCGTTGCCGCCGGGATAGCTCGGTCGGCAGGTGCGCGAAGAGCTTGAGTTTGTGGATGTGATGCCCTGTCTTGGGATCCACTTCGATGACCTTGCCGCAGACGGGGCGTTTCAGGATCGGCCCAAACGGTTTGGGCGTGAAGAACTGCTGGAAGGCATCGTCCAGCTCCCTGATCGCGTTTCTGGCCCAGCGGATCGTCTCCCGGGGGGCGGTCGAAGGGCTGGTGCTGCACCCGTGCCTCTGCGTTTCGTGGTTTGATCCGCGAATAGCAGCCAAGGGTTACCAAGTTACCGCAGGGCGCGGCCCTTGATGATGGCGTCGGGGCCGAAGCGGTCGCGGATGGCGTCGGTGGCGCGTTCGGCGCCCGCGCGGGTGGTGGCGTCGGGATCGAGGAGGTCTCCGGACGCGTCGGCGGCGGTGGCGGGGACGATGTTGGACAGGCCGACGCCGATGAGGCGGAACGGGGCGCGGTCGGCGATGGTGTCGAACATGGCGCGGGCGGTGCGGTAGATCTTGTCGGCGATCTGGGTCGGGTCGCGCAGGGATTGGCGACGGGTGAGGATCTTGAAGTCGGATTGCTTGACCTTCAGCGTCACCACCCGCCCGGCCTTGTCGGTGGCCTTGAGGCGGTCGGCGACTTTCTCGGACAGGCGCCAGAGGTGGCCGTCGAGGATTTCGAGGTTGCCGGTGTCTTCGTGGAACGTCGTCTCGTTCGAGATGGACTTGACCGGCGCGTTCTTCTGGACGGCGCGGTAGTCCTCGCCCCGGGCGAGGTGCCAGAGGCGGTCACCCGTGCTGCCGAAGCGGGCGTGGAGGTCCTCCTTCTCCCACCGCAGGAGGTCGCCGAAGGTGTGGATCCCGGCCTTGTCGAGCGCGGCGTCGGCGACCTGGCCTACGCCCCAGATCAGGCGGACGGGTTTGTTGCGCAGGAATTCCACCGTCTCGGCCTTCCCGATGAGGGAGAAGCCGCGGGGTTTGTCGAGGTCGGAGGCGACCTTGGCGAGGAACTTGTTGTGGGAGAGGCCGATGGAGACGGTGATGCCGATCTCCTCCTCGATCCGGCGGGCGAGGCGGGCGAGCATGTAGGCGGGCGGGTGGCCGTGGAGGCGTTGGGTGCCGGTGAGGTCGAGGAACGCCTCATCGAGGGATAGGGGTTCGACGATGGGGGTGAGGTCCTCCATCATGGCGCGGATCTGTTTCGAGACCTCCACGTAGACGGACATGCGGCCCTTCACGACGGTAGCTTCGGGGCAGAGCTGGAGGGCCTTGAACATCGGCATGGCGGAGCGGACGCCCTTGATGCGGGCGATGTAGCAGGCGGTGGTGACGACGCCGCGGCGGCCGCCGCCGACGATGACGGGGACGTCGCGGAGGGTGGGGTCGTCGCGCTTCTCAACGGAGGCGTAGAAGGCGTCGCAATCCATGTGGGCGATGGAGAGGGTGTGAAGCTCCGGGTGGGTCAGGACACGGGCGGAGCAGCAGGCGGGACACCTTGGGCCGCCATCGAAGCTTTCCAGACAGGCCGTGCAGAGGACTGGCATGGGGGGAGGATAGCAGGGGAACTTGGGTGGGTGGAGAGGGGATTTTCAGCGGTCCCCATGGGGACCGGCTGTAAGGTGTTGGGATTGTTGGAGGATTCCGAGGAGCGTTTTGAGTCTGATGTCCGCTATTCTGCTTTCACCTCAAAACCAGCCAAGTTCAGCCTCTCGTTTTTCACCTGTGGCGCACCCACCTTCGATTTGGCGGGACGATGTTCTTGTGCATTGAGATTTTTTCGAGCAACGCGTTTCGCAGTTGTTGAATTGTACAGTCGGCGAGGCGACTTACCATTCTCATGCAAGAACGCGTAAATCGACTTTTCCAAAAACGCCGGCGTGATGCTGAATCCTGA
>JBCCXY010000059.1:0-21789 GCA_039190895.1 Pseudomonadota bacterium
GCCAGCCCCCCGGACCCCCCGGGATATTTTCGAAAAAGAAGAAGTGGCAGGGGCGTCTTATAATCGGGAGAGGCCAGTTGCGATCTCATCGGCGATTGCGGCGGCATCTACGCCAGGACGTTCGGCTGAGACGCGGAGGCCCAGGAGGTCGGACTGGTACCGGCGGGCGAGTTGGGTGGGGTCGTGTGTGGCTGCGATCAGTCCCTGGGACTGGGCCTCGCGAAACAGGTCGGCGAAGCTGGCTTCCATGTCCAGAAGATGCGCGTTGGCTTGTTCGGCCAGAGGGTGATCGCGGCTCTGCAACTCCAGAAACGTCTTCGACAGCATGCAGGCCTTCGCAGGCGCACCGGAGTTACGCACGATTTGGTCCGGTAGAGCCTGGAGCGCCCCAAGCGGGCCGTGTTGTCCCGCGAGAGTTCGCAGGTTTTCCTGCCCGTCCTCGAAGTACCGCTCTAACGCCAGCCCAAACAGCGCGTCTTTTGAGCCGAAGGCCGCGTAAAAGCTGCCGGGTTTGACCTTCAGCCCCTCTTCCAGATCCTTGAGCGACGTCCCCGCCCACCCACGAGCCCAAAACAGGTCGCGGGCGCGGTTGATCAGGTCGTCTCGGTCGAATTCCGGCTTGCGGGGCATGGATCACCAATTCTTGAGCGCTCGCTCTAATATAGTTCTTGAGTGATCACTCAACAAGCACTAAGTCCGCCAATGTCACACAACGCAAAGGCAAGACGATGACCGATTTCCCATCCCATACGCTCGAAACCGCACCCGAAGGCTCCAAGCCGCTTTTGGAGAACTCCCAGAAGGCGTTTGGCCGCCTGCCCGGCCTGCACAAGGTCCTTGCCGAAAGCCCGCAGGCGTTCGAGGGCTATCAGGTGCTGCACAAGCTGTTCACTGAGACGGAGTTCGATGCCGATGAATTGACCGTCGTCTGGCAGTCGATCAATGTCGAGCATGAGTGCCACTATTGCGTCCCGGCCCATACCGGGATCGCGAAGATGATGAAGGTCTCGGACGAGATTACTGACGCGCTTCGCAATGAGACGCCGCTGCCAACCGCAAAGTTGGAGGCGCTGCGGACGTTTACGCTGCAAATGGTGCGGTCACGCGGGAATGTCTCCGAGGCTCAGATCGAGGCGTTTTTTGCCGCGGGCTATGGTCATCGGGCCGTGCTCGACGTGGTGCTGGGCCTCGCGCAGAAGACGATGTCGAACTACGTGAACCATATGGCGCAGACACCGGTCGACGATGTGTTCAAGCCGCTGTTGTGGACACGCTCTGCCACACCGATTGCTGCGGAGTAATCGCTTGGCGCGCAGCAACCGAGCCGCGTGTCGCCGGGCCCAGGTCCGGCGATCCGACGATCTTGCAGGGCGCTTTATTGTTGGGTTCCGCCGTCGCTCAACGCGATGCGCTGGCTGATACATATCGCCGGGCCTCAGGTGGGCCCGGCGATGCGCGGCGGCCTTCGGCCTTGATTCCGCGCAGGCAGTGGTTCGACCGATTAGGCGCGGCGCCGCCGTCGCCGCCCGCCTTCGCTGTCGCCGGCGTTGAACGCCACCTCGGGCAAAGGAACTGCGGCGCGAAGGTGCGGGAACGGCGCCGTGGCGTGGGGCACGGCGTTGGCCGCGACGAAGTGCTCCTGAAAGCGGGGCTCGACGGCGGTTTCGACCTTGGTCACGCGGTTTACGATCTCTTCAATGCGGGTCCGGTCGCCGAGGTTGCACAGCGCCATACGCGCGCCCGTCCCGGCGGCGTTGCCCGCGCTGGTCACCCGGTCAAGCGCGCAATCCGGGATCATACCCAGAACCATCGCGTGTTTGGGCGAGATATGCGCACCGAACGCCCCGGCGAGCACGACGCGATCCACCGTGTCGGTCCCGATTTCGTCCATCAAGAGCCGCGCGCCTGCGTAAAGCGCTGACTTCGCGAGCTGAATCGCGCGGATATCTCCCTGCGTGACAAGGATGCGCGGCCCCCCGTCGGCGGTGCCATCGTGGAGGAGGTACGCGTGTGTCCGCCCCTCCGGGATCATCCGGGGGGTGCCGGTTTGCTCGGCGGAGCCCAGAAGGCCGCCCGGGTCCATCAGCCCCGCCATGCGCAATTCGGCTACGGCTTCGATGATGCCCGAGCCGCAGATCCCCGTGATGCCGGTGTCGGCGGTGCGGGTCGCGAAGTCGGGGTCGTCGGACCACAGGTCGCAGCCGATGACGCGGAAGCGCGGTTCCTTGGTGACGGGGTCGATCTCAACGCGTTCGATGGCGCCGGGAGCGGCGCGTTGGCCGGATGAGATCTGGGCGCCCTCGAATGCGGGCCCGGTGGGCGACGAACATGCCAGGACGCGGCGCTTGTCGCCGAGCTGGATCTCGGCGTTTGTGCCGACATCAACCACGAGGACGAGGTCGTCGGATTGGTCCGGGCGTTCGGACAGCGTCACGGCGGCGGCGTCGGCGCCCACATGGCCTGCGATGCAGGGCAGGACATAGATGCGGGCGTTGGGGTTGGTGTTGGTGAGGCCAAGTTCGCGCACGTCGAGTGTCGCGCTGCCAGAGGTGGCCAGCGCGAAGGGGGCCTGGCCCAGTTCCACCGGGTCGATGCCAAGCAGCAGGTGGTGCATCACGGGGTTGCAGACAAAGACGGCCTCAACGATCTGGCGGGCGTCGATCTCGGCCTCTTGGGCGAGGGTCTCGGCCAGGGTACTGATGGCATCGCGGACGGCAGCGGTCATCTCGACATCGCCGCCGGGGTTCATCATCGAATAGCTGACGCGGCTCATCAGGTCTTCGCCGAAGCGGATCTGCGGGTTCATGATCCCGGCGGAGGCGGCGACGTCGCCGGTGGCGAGGTCGGTCAGGTGCGCGGCGATGGTGGTAGAACCAAGGTCGATGGCGAGGCCGTAAAGCGGGCCTTCGTAGTACCCCGGCCACACATCCAGGACGCGCCCGTCGTGATGCAGCGCGACGGTCACGGTCCAGTTCCCCTTCCGCAGAGCCGTCTGCAGACGGGCGAGGACGTGGAGCGGTGCGGTGATCTTCTCGACATTCCACTGCGTTTTCAATGCATTGGCGAGGCGTTCGAGGTCGCCCGAAGGCTCGTGCATGTCGGGTTCTTCGACCTCGACGAGGACGAGGCGGGTGGCCGGATCCATCACGATGGGGCGGGTGGACGCGGCCTTGCGGACGACCTGTTTGTGAACCTGGCTTTCGGGGGGAACGTCGATGACGATGTCGGACTGGATCTGCGCCTGACATCCCAGGCGACGGCCCGGCTTCAGCCCGCGCTTTTCGTCATAGCGGGCTTCGACGGCATTCCAGTCGGACAGGGCGGTGTTGCTGACGGTAACGCCGTGCTTCGGAAACTCCCCCACCCCCGGGCTGACCTGACACTTTGAGCAGATGCCGCGCCCGCCGCAGACCGAATCGAGATCGACCCCAAGCTGGCGCGCGGCGGCCAGAACTGTCGTCCCGGCAGAGACTCGGCCGCGCTTGCCGGAAGGCGTAAATATTACGAGGGGGTCGCTCATTATTGTTTCACCAAAGCGTTGCCGTTTTGCACTGTTTACCGGGTTCCCGCCGATGCGAAAGGCGGTGCGCGGCACAAAATCGCGCATTGGCGGCATGGCGCGACTCGGGGCGTTGCATTGCCCCTGACGTAGGGTCTTTTTCGGGAAAAACAGTTCTCCGAGCAGAGAGTTTCCCCGTGAACGGCATTATTATTGTTTTGATCCCGATTGTTTACATCACCCTGCAATGGGCAGCCTTGGCGCGGATGCGCGATGGGTGGCAGGTTGCGGCGGTTCTTCCGGCTGCGTTCATGTTCGGTGCGCTGTTGCTGCTGGTCGTGGGGCTGCTGACGCAGGCTGATCTCGCGGCGGCGGCGATCATTATCGGACTGCCCCTGGCGACGGCCTATCTCATCATTCTCTGGCCCCTGCATCTGGCGCTGAACCGCAACTGACGCGTCGCGCGATCCGTGGTATCCTTGGTCATTCAATTTTGATCAGGGGACGATGGTTATGCGCATTTTGAAGTGGCTTCTCGGGATCGTTGTTGGTCTGGCGGTGGTGTTTGTGGCGGGCGGCATGCTGCTGCCGCGCAACGTGGATATCGCGCGTTCGATTGAGATCGATGCCCCGCCCGAGGCGGTGTTTCCCCACGTGAACAGTCTGAAGGCGGCAGAGGCGTGGTCGCCGTGGCTGGGGCTCGATCCCGATGTGGCGCTGACGTATGAGGGCCCGGATGAGGGCGTGGGCGCGAAGCTGGCGTGGCAGTCGGAGCATCCGAATGTGGGCAACGGGAAGCAGGAGATCACGCTGTCGGAAGAGAACGCGCGCGTCGAAACGGCGCTGGATTTCGGCGACATGGGGACGGCGACGGCGAGCTATGTGCTGGTCGAGAAAGGCGGCGGGACGGAGATCACGTGGGGGCTGGGGCTCGACATGGGGGCGGGCCCCGTGGGGCGCTGGTTCGGGCTGATGATGGACGGGCAGGTTGGCGCGGATTACGAGACCGGGTTGCAGAACCTGAAGGCGCTGGTCGAAGGCTAGTGCGGACTCTTGTGGTCCTTTCCTGGCTGGCGTCAGGCGCGGCAGCGTCGGCTTGCGGGACGGAGCTTTTGTCCTGCGAGATCGGGTCGAAGCGGCTGTCGCTGTGTCTGACGGATCGTTCGGTGACCTACACCTTCGGGCCCGAGGCTGAGCCGGAACTGGCGTTGGAGCGGGATGTTCTGGACGTGGATTACGTCCCGTGGGCCGGCGTCGGGCGGACGTTGTATGAAAGCGTTCGGCTGGAGAATGGCGGGTATGTCTATGAGGTTTGGCACGGGATTGACCGGCTGGATCTGGATGCGGTTCTGGAGGGCGGCGTGACGGTCTCGCGCGGGGAGGAGAGCATTGCGGCGCTGCGCTGTGATGCGGGCAGCGCGGAGGGGAACATTTATCCGCTGTTCGAGGCGATTGAGGCGGCGGGGCGGTGTTTTTCGTTGGAGACCCGGGTTTGGGGAGCGTGCGGGGAGTAGTCTGCGGGCGCTCGTCGAGCTCTTTCGTGCTCGCCTCGCTTGGTCGGGCGTTGCACGTCGTGGAGTGCCGGGGTGAACCCCGGCCTACCCGGGGGCCATTGCCGCCTTTAGGGCGGATAGCGTGGCGACGGGGTCGTCGGTGGACCAGAGTTCTTCGCCCAAAGCTAGGAAATCCGTGACGTTGCCGAGGCTGGCGACCGTGGCGGTGTCGTGGGCGCCTTCGGCGACGATGGGGACTTCGATCACCTCGGACCACCATTCAAAAAGCCCTCGCTCCGCGATGCTCCCATCGCCCAAACCGGTATCGCGCACCGGGCCGAAGGCGACGTAGTCGGCCCCCTGCTCTGCCGCCGTCATGCCGTCGTGCCGGGATGCGCCGCAGAATGCGCCGACAATCGCGTCGCCCCCAAGGCTTTTGCGCACGTTACGCACCGACCGGGAGCCGTCGGTGAGGTGGACGCCGTCCAGCCCCAGCCGTTCGACAAGGCCCGAGTGCGTGTCGATCACCAGCGCGACCTCGGCGGCATGGCAGACCTCGCGCAGGGCATCCGCCGCGCGGGAGATGCGGTCTTCCTCCCACGTGGCCAGCGCGAGGCGGACGCAGGCAACCTCATGCGCGTCCAGCACGTGAGCGAGCGTCTTGGGGAAGTCGGACAGGCCGAACTCTGGCGGAGAGACGAGGTAGAGTTGCGGGGCGTCGCTTTCGGTCATGCCGGGCTCCGGGTCTTACGGCTGCCGGGGCGTATAGACGGGAATTCAGCGGAGGGCCAAGGGTTTGCGCGTGGGACGCGCTGACGCGCGTGCCTTCGGCGAGAGTATTTGTACCAAGCTGAACGAGCCCAGTTCTGCTCTGAACCGGGCCGACCAGGACCAAAAGGCCGTGTTCAGCGCGTCGCTTTGCGGCGCAGCAGCGCGAGGCCGCCAATGCCAGCAAGCAGCAGGGGCAGGCCTGCGGGCAGCGGGATGGGGGCGACTTCGGGGGCCTCCGTAACCTCTGCGACAAGCTTTGGCGCGCAGTTAGAGAACTCGGACGAGCAGATGTCCGAGCCGCCGACGCTGAAGCTTGGGCTTTCGGACGCAAGGATAAAGCCCGCATGTGACGCGTCGACATCCGTGAGGCTTTGCAGGAAGGCGGTTACGTCGATCTCGAACTGTTGCGTGCCGTCAGCCTCGACAATCTCGATCGATCCAACCTGCATCGCTAAGACGTCGGCATCGTCCACCGACACAATCCCGTCGCCCGAGAAGCCGTAGATGTCGATGCGCCCGTCGCGCGACGTACCCTGATCCGTCAGGCTCAGAGTCGCCGAAGTCACGGTGGCGCCGAGACCCGAAAGGTCGAACTCAATGACCGACCGCCAGAATTGCGTGGTACCGAACGTCCGCAGAAACCCGTCGATCTGGCTGAGCAGGGCATCACCCGCACCGTTGCCGTCGCTATCGCGGATCGTCCGGTCGTCCGAAACGTTGAAGTCGAGCGTCGCGGCCGAGGCGCCCATTGGCAGCATCGACAGGGACAGGGCAGCTGCACCCAGAATTGCGGACAGTTTCACCGGGGGACTCCTCACTATGTCCAACACGGTACTTTTATGTGGTGAAACTTTGGCGGGCCAGCAGAGTACCGTTATGGTTGCGTTTGGTCGGTTTGACGGTGCGGGGGCTTCACAAATCGGCTCGTACCGCGCGGATTATCTCGGATCGATCACCGGGGGTCGGCGCGCCCTCCCTTGCGCCTTCGTGGGCACAACCCTATCACGCGCGGCCATGACTCAACCGCTTTTTGTTCTGGTCCGCCCGCAGATGGGCGAAAATATCGGTGCGGCCGCACGGGCGATGTGGAACTTCGGGCTGGAGCGGATGGCCGTCGTCGCCCCCCGGGATGGGTGGCCGAACCAGAAGGCGGTCGCGATGGCGAGCGGGGCCGGACGCCTGTTGGATGCGGCGCAGTTGACTACGGATTTGCCAGACGCCGTGGCCGAGGCGGATTTCGTCTTTGCCACGACAGCGCGGCAGAGGGATCTGACGAAGCCGATCTACGCGCCCGAGGCGGCGATGCGAAAAGCGCATGAGATGGCGCGCGAGGGCGGGCGCGTGGCGGTCCTGTTCGGGCCCGAGCGCGCCGGGTTGGAGAATGCGGATATCGCCGGGGCTAATGCCACTGTGACCGTGCCCGTGAACCCGAAGTTCCCGTCCCTGAACCTCGCACAGTGCGTGTTGCTGTGCGCCTACGAATGGCGGCGAGCCACCGAGGGCATTGTCGATTTCGAGGTCGAGATGGCGGGGACGGAGTGGGCCAATGGCGGAGAGGTCGAGGCGCTGGCCCGGCATTATGAAGAGCGGCTGGACGACGCGGGGTTCTTCTTCCCCGACGAGAAGGCAGCGGGCATGAAGGTGACGCTGCGAAATCTGTGGTCGCGGATGCCGCTGACCCGGTCGGACGCGCAGATCCTGCACGGGATTCTGCGGCAACTGGTCCGCAAGCGCGGCGGCTGACTGGACCCTGGCGCATCGGCGGCATACCTAGCGGGAAACCGAAGGCGGGACGTGATGGCCGGGACAAGGAAACTCTTTGAAGAGGTTGCCGAGGCAAAGACCGAGGCGCCCAAGCCCCAGGGCGGCATGATCGAGGACGGGCGGCGCGGCGCGGCGCGGGCGATCCGCGTGTGGCTGATGATCCTGTTCGCGATGGTCGTGGTGATGATCGCCGTGGGCGGCCTGACGCGGCTGACCGATAGCGGGCTGTCCATCACCGAATGGGCGCCCTTATCGGGCGCGATCCCCCCGCTAACGGCCGAGGATTGGGCGAGGGAGTTCGACGCCTACCGCCAGATCCCGGAATATCAGCTACAAAACCAGGGGATGAGCCTGGACGAGTTCAAGTTCATCTACTGGTGGGAATGGGGGCACCGGCAGTGGGGCCGCGCAATTGGTGTGGTTTGGGCCGTCGGGTTCCTTGGCTTTCTGGCGTTCCGCAAGATCCCGACGGGTTGGACGGGGCGGCTGTTTCTGCTGGGCGTCCTCGGCGGGCTGCAGGGCGCGATTGGCTGGTGGATGGTGTATTCCGGCCTTGGTGAGGGGATGCTCGACGTGGCCAGCTATCGGCTGGCGATCCATCTGGGCCTGGCGTTTGTGATCCTTGGCCTCATCGCGTGGTTCATCCTCAAGCTGGGCCGGACGGATGTGGAGCTATTGCAGGCGCGGCGCGCGCGCGAGGGGAAGCTATGGACCAGCGGGACAGGCCTGATGCATCTGACAATGCTGCAGATCCTGCTGGGCGCGCTGGTGGCGGGGATCGACGCGGGACGGACCTATACCGACTGGCCGCTGATGAACGGGGCGTT
This sequence comes from Pseudomonadota bacterium, assembly GCA_039190895.1. Lineage (GTDB taxonomy): Bacteria > Pseudomonadota > Alphaproteobacteria > Rhodobacterales > Rhodobacteraceae > Ovoidimarina. Next base: position 8,355 of record JBCCXY010000059.1, read on the forward strand.
CCTGCCGCCCGATCTGTTCGCGCTGGAGCCGGTTTGGCGGAACTTCTTCGAGGACCCGGGGCTGGTGCAGTTCATGCACCGGATCGCGGGCTATGTCATTGCGCTGTATGCCATTCTGGTTTGGGTGCGATCGCGACGCTCTCCGAACACGCGGGTCCGGTTCGGGTTCAACGCGGTGCTGGCCATGCTGTCGGTGCAGATCGCGCTCGGCATCGTGACGGTGCTGTATGTCGCGCCGTGGCAGTTGGCGATCCTGCACCAGTTCGGCGCCGTCATCCTGTGGGTGCTGATCCTGCGGGCGCGGTTCAACGCGGGCTATCCGCCCGCCCAATCGGTGAGGGCCTGATGTCCGCTTATGATGATCTGATGGCGTTCCAGCGCGAGACGGAGGCGCTGTCGCAAGTCGCCGGGCGTCTGGGTTGGGATCAGGAGACGATGATGCCGCGCGGGGCTGCCGAGCAGCGCGGCGAAGAGATGGCCGCGCTGGAGGGCGTGCTGCATGCGCGCCGGACGGACCCTCGGGTGGGCGAGTGGCTTACTGGGGCCAAGGCAGCGGATGAGGTTGGCGCGGCGCAACTCCGCGAAATCCGGCGTAGTTACGAGCGGAACACCAAGGTCCCCGCCGCGCTGGCGGCAGAGCTGGCGCGGGTTACGAGCCTTGCGCAGGGCATATGGGCCGAGGCGCGCGCTAATGAGGATTGGGAGGCGTTCCGCCCGACGCTGGAACAGGTCGTGGCGCTTCGGAAAGAGGAAGGCGAAGCGCTCGCCGACGGGGGCGACGTATATGACGCGCTGCTTCAGGACTATGAGCCGGGGACGACGGCGGCCGAAATCTCGGCCCTGTTCGACGCGTTGCGGCCCGGGCTAGTGGACCTGGCGGCCCGGATTGCCGAGGCCGAGCAACCACCAGAGATCGACCGCGTGTTTGCAGAGGACCTGCAACTTGCCCTCAGCCAGGAGATGGCGGAGGCGTTCGGCTATGACCTTACCCGGGGGCGGATCGACAAGGCGGTGCATCCGTTCTCGTCCGGCTCGGGCCTCGATGTCCGCATCACGACACGGACGGCAGAGCGGGATCCGTTCAACTGCATCTACTCCACGATCCACGAGGTCGGCCACGCGAGCTATGAGCAGGCGGTCGACCCCGCCTACCTGCTGACCCCCATCGGCAACGGCGCCTCCATGGGCGTGCACGAAAGCCAAAGCCGCATCTACGAGAACCAGATCGGCCGGTCCGAGGCGTTCTGCGCCTTCCTGCACGGTCGCATGCTCGACCTCTTCGGCGACTTCGGCATCAGCGATCCGGGCGTCTTCGCGAAAGTCGTGAACCGCGTCTACCCGGGCTTCATCCGGACGGAATCGGATGAGGTGCAATACAACCTCCACATCATGATGCGCTTCGACATCGAACGCGCGCTGATCGCCGGAGACCTCGCCGTCGCCGACCTGCCAGACGCCTGGAATGCACGGTTTCTCAAGGACTTCGGGCAGGCCGTCGACAAACCGTCGAACGGGTGTCTGCAGGACGTGCACTGGTCGGTCGGCCTCTTCGGGTACTTCCCGACCTACGCGCTGGGGAACATCTATGCGGGCTGCCTGTACGAGGCGCTGTTGCGCGATGTGCCCGACCTCGATGCAGCCTTGCAAACCGGGGACACGTCCCCCGCAACCGACTGGCTGCGAGAGCGCCTGCAGCGCCTCGGAGCGCTGCGCACGCCGAAAGAGACGATCCAACATGCCACAGGCACGGCCCCGGATGTGGCGCCTTTGCTGGACTATCTTGAGCGAAAGTTCGGGGCGTTGTACGGGCTCTAGGCCGGGGGCGACAGGAGACATGATATGGCGATCATCGACGATCTTGCCGACCAGCTGGCCCTGAAGGCGCTGGAGCTGGAGCGTGCCACCGACGACCCCGAAATCGCAAAGAAAGTGGGCGACGCCATCGGCGATTCCTCTCCAACGATGCAAGAGGCGTTTTCAACCGCGCTCCGCATCCGGCGGGCGCACCAGCGCGCGGACCAGATGATCGACGACCTGATGCCGGAAAGCCTGAAGGCCTTGCCCGCGCCGTCGGACGACTAGCCAGACAACGCCAGCGCGCCCTTCATCTTGGGCAAAATACTCCGGGGAGCGCGAGGGGCTGGCCCCTCGCCAGCGCACCGCCCGACACACGCGATAGGCTTCCAACGGCGCGCCCGAAAGCGAGGCGCGCTCGCAAGAGCGCGACGAGCACCCCCGGTCAGGCGAAGCCGTTCAGGACCGACGCCGTGTCGCCATGCCAAGCGCCGCCAATCCGGCCAGCCCCAGCACACCCGACGCGGGCAACGGCACCGCCGCGACCGGCGTGAACACCGCAAGCGTGGACCCGGGGCTGTTGATCGAACCCGGCCCGGACGTGCTCGTCACAACGATGTCCGATGTCATCGAGCCCGACCAAACGTTGTTGGCCAGCGCCCCTTCCCAGGATGGCCCATCCATCTGATACGGTATCCGCACCGCGCAGGACTGTGGCAGGCCACACCCGGCAACAAGATTCGGCTGGGAATCGAACATGCCCTCCGGCCCGTCGATCAGCACCTGATCCAGCAATGCCTGCGCCGCCGCGAGGGCCGCGACTTCGTCACCGGCGAACGGGCCAAAATCCGCAGTCTCATCACACCCGTCGAACATCGACGCGCAAGAGCCACCGTCGAACAAGACATCATACAACGTCCCGTTCACATCAACGCCTGACGCCCCTAGCAACTCACCACCGACAACGTTCAAAACAGCGGCCCGTGCCGATCCCGCGACGGCCAACGCCGCCAACGCGCTTGCGAATGAAAATTTCAAAACCATAGTGATCCCCCAAAGAAACGAACCGCGAAATCGTGCCAGTCGGAGCGATTCCGATCCATCTGGCCCCGGGTTTCAGTCGCGTTTCAATTGTTCCCAGGGTTTCGAAACCGCACCGGGTCAGTGCGCTTCGGCAAGGATCGCCTCCGCCAGGCGATCCGACACGGCCCGGTCGAGGTGCAGGTAAAGGTCCGGGTCCGTCAGCTCTAACTCTGTGCACACGAACGTCCCGGCCCGCATCACCCCATCGACGCGCGCATAAACCGGCGCACCGAGCCGCGCCAACACCGACTCCGCCGACGCCAGTGCCGCGGCTGGCGGATCCATCCTTTGAATGTCCGGCTGGAAGCGAGAGTTGATGCGAAACGCATCCCCCTTGGGCACCGCGCGAACGGCCTGCACAACGCGCCCCTTGATGCAGGTCATCTTCCACTCGCCCTCGGCGATTTCGGGCAGAAACTCCTGCGCGATCATCGGGCGCCCGGGTGCCTCCCGCCGCGCCGCCGCGACGCCCTCCAGCAGGTCCGCCCGCGCACACCGTTCGACACCTACCCCGCTGCCGCCGACAGCCGGCTTCAGAACGATCTGTTCACCCGGGATGTCGGCAATCTGCCCCGGATCGATAGGATCACGAAGAGATACGGTTGCCGGGATTGCGAGGTCCGGCCCCGCAACCTCCACCAGCGTCCGCTTGTCGTTGTTCCACAACGCCTGCCGTGCCGAGGCGATCACCCGCCCGCCCAGCTCTTCCAGCCGAACAAACCACGCCGCGTACCCGGCTGGATCGTCCTGATAATCCCAGGTCTGCCGCAGGACGTTCAGGTCATTCCCAAGGAACATCTCGTACGGATCACGGTTCCACACGGGGACCGAAACCTCTGCCCCAAGCCGCTGCAAGCTGTCCCGCAAAGCCAGGTTTGACAGCGACAGGCCCGGGTATTGGGCGCACGCAACCAGCCCGATCTTCAGCTCAGACCCCCAGACACCAACGCAGGATCGCCTTCTGCACATGCAGCCGGTTCTCAGCCTCGTCGAAGACCACCGAGTGCGGGCCATCCATCACCGCATCCGTCGCCTCTTCTCCGCGATGCGCGGGGAGGCAGTGCATGAACAGCGCGTCCTCTGCCGCGTGGCTCATCAGCGCCTCGTCGACCTGATAGGGCCGCAGCAGATTATGCCGCCGTTCGCGCGTCGACGGGGCGTCGTGCATGGACACCCACGTGTCGGTCACCACCAGGTCCGTCCCCGCTACTGCGGCCTGCGGGTCGCGCTGCAGCGACACCGACACGCCTTTGTCCCGTGCGTAGGCCACGGCCTCGGGCTCCGGATCAAGCACCTCGGGTCCCGACACGGCCATGTTGAACCCGAACTGCCCCGCCGCATGCAGGAACGACGCGCAAACGTTGTTGCCGTCGCCCAGCCAGGTGACGGTCTTGCCCTCAATCGACCCGCGATGCTCTTCGAACGTCATCACGTCCGCCATGATCTGACAGGGGTGAGAGCGGTTGGTCAGCCCGTTCACGACCGGCACCGTCGCATGCTCCGCCAGCTCCAGCAGCGAGGCCTCTTCGAACGTCCGGATCATGATCAGATCGACATAGCGCGACAGCACCCGCGCGGTGTCTGCGATGCTTTCGCCATGGCCAAGCTGCATTTCGCTTCCCGTAAGGACGATGCTCTGCCCACCCAACTGCCGCAGGCCCACGTCGAACGACACCCGGGTCCGCGTCGACGGCTTTTCAAAGATCAGCGCCACCATCCGCCCCGCCAGCGCCGGATCGTCATCCGGCATGCCCTTGGGCCGCCCGGCCCGCGCCGTCTTCATCGCATGCGCCGAGTCGAGGATCGACCGAAGCTCCCCCACCCCGGTCTTATGAATGTCGAGGAAGTGGGTCATCTACGCCGCCTGCTGCTCAAGCGCCGTCGCGGCCCGGTCAAGACGCGCGACCGCCTCGGCCAGGTCGTCATCCGTTGCCGTCAGCGGCGGCAGCAGCCGCACCGTGTAGTCGGCTGCGGGCACTGTCAGCAGCGCCTCGCCATACCCGGCCTTCACCACATCCGCCGGGGGCACGTGGCACCGCAACCCCAGCAACAGCCCCTGCCCCCGCACAGCCTCGAATGTGTCGGGATGCGCGGCGACCAGCCCCTCCAACCGCTGCCGGAACAGCGCGGCCTTCCGGTTCACTTCATCCAGAAACTCAGCGTCATCAATGACTTTCATGACAGCGAGCCCCACCGCGCAGCCCAGAGGGTTGCCGCCGTAGGTGGAGCCATGCGTGCCCGCAACCATCCCCTCCGCCGCATTCTCCGTCGCCAGCACCGCACCCAGCGGGAAGCCCCCGCCGATGCCCTTCGCCACCAGCATGATGTCCGGCGTCACACCCACCCACTCATGCGCAAACAGCCGCCCGGTCCGACCCATGCCGCACTGCACCTCGTCAAAGACCAGCAGCGCGCCGGTCTGATCGCACAGCTCCCGCAGCCGCCGCAGGAAGGTGTCCGGCAAGGTCCGAATGCCACCCTCGCCCTGAATGGGCTCGATCATCACCGCCGCCGTCCGGTCGGTCACCGCCGCCTCCAGCGCGGCCTCATCCGCCCAAGGCAGCTGCCGAAACCCCGGCATCAACGGCCCGTACCCGCCCGCGAGCTTCTTGGACCCCGCCGCTGCAATCGCGGCGGTCGAGCGGCCATGGAACGCGCCGTCGAACGCCAGGATCTCAATCCGGTCGCCCTGCCCCTTCGCGTGCCAATACCGCCGCGCCATCTTGATCGCCAACTCGCACGTCTCGGTGCCGGAGTTCGTAAAGAACACCGTATCCGCAAACGTCGCCTCGATCAGCCGCTCGGCCAAGGCCACCTGCTCGGGGATCTGGTACAGGTTCGACAGATGCCACACCTTGTTTGCCTGCGCCGTCAGTGCCTCCACCAGCGCAGGATGGCGATGCCCCAGCGCGTTCACGGCGATCCCCGCCCCCATGTCGAGGTATCGCGTCCCGTCCGTCGCGGTCAGCCAGGCGCCCTCGCCCTCGTCAAACGACAAAGGCGCGCGATCATAGGTGGGAAGCAGCGGTGCAATCATCGGACCCATCTCCTGATAGAGAGAGCCGCCAGCCGTGCCAGTCGCATCGGCCCGAGTCAACAGTGGCGCAACGCCCTACGGGACAGCCTCAGACGCAATACGGGCAAATATCTCGTCCAGCTCTGCCGCCGCAGCCGCAAAGTCGGGGTCTGCTCCGTCCATGTACGGCGCAAAGACCGTACTCGGAAGCTTGTACGAAAGCGTCGCGGTCCCATCCGCGTTTTCTGTGACATACAGCCGGATCGGCGCCTCGATCATCGCCGGGGTCGAATGCCCAAGGATGCGCACGGCAAACGTGTTGTTGAACACCCCGATCACCCGATTGCCGGGGATCTCAATCCCCCGGCTGCGCGCAACGCCGGTTGGCCCGGCCTCGGTCACCACGCCCATCCCGTTGGCGCGAACGGCGTCCTTAACGTCGCTCACCAGCTCGTCATACGGTTTGTCGGTGACCGTCACGGCCCATCCGGGCCGCTCCGCCATTTCGGCGCTGGCCGGGTTGGCCATAAGGCAAATCAGAAGGATCGCGACGCGCATGGTCCGGTAATACGCCAGAACCGCGAGCAACCACCTCACAAAGTTGGGAGCTTCGCCGCTAGACAACTCCGTCCGCCACCAACTGCTGCGCCACCCTGCGGAACGCCTCGGCCTGCGGGCTCTCGGGTTTCAAAACGGTGATCGGCGTGCCGCCATCGCTTGCGGTGCGGATCTCCAGATCCAACGGAATCTCCCCAAGGAACGGAAGGCCCAGCCGCTCTGCCTCGGCCTTCGCGCCGCCGTGGCCGAAGATCGCTGCCTCGTGCCCGCATTTGGGGCAGATGTAGGTCGACATGTTCTCGATCATTCCGAACACCGTCGTCCCCAGCTTTTCAAACATGTTCAACGCCTTGCGCGCATCGAGCAGCGCAATGTCCTGCGGGGTCGAGACCACGATGGCGCCCGTCAGCTCTGACTTCTGCGCCAGCGTCAACTGCACGTCCCCTGTCCCGGGCGGCAGGTCGACCAGCAGCACATCCAGTTCACCCCACTGCACCTGCCCCAGCATCTGCTGCAAGGCGCCCATCAGCATCGGGCCGCGCCAGACAACCGCCTCGTCCTCTTTCACCATCAGCCCGATCGACATCATCGTCACGCCGTGGTTCTTCAGCGGAATGATCGTCTTCCCGTCCGGCGACGCCGGGCGCCCCGACACGCCCATCATCCGTGGCTGCGACGGTCCGTAAACGTCCGCGTCCAGCAGCCCAACGCGCTTCCCTTCCGCAACTAACGCGACCGCAAGGTTGGCCGAAACCGTCGACTTGCCCACGCCGCCCTTGCCCGACGCCACCGCGAGGATCGCATTCACGCCGGGGACCTTCTGAGGCCCTTGCTGCGGCTTGGGATGCCGCCCGATTTTCAGATCCGGTGGCTTTTTCTGCGCCTGATGCGCGGTCACAAGGGCCGAGACATTGCCGACCCCCGCAACCTCTTCCACCGCCGCCACAGCGGCCTGCCGGACCGGCTCCATCTGCGGGCCATGCTCGGGCGCCACCTCCAGCACGAACCGGACCTTTCCGCCCTCAACCGTCAACGCCCGAACGACATCCGACGTCACAAGATCCGTTCCCGTCGCCGGGTGCGTAATCCGCCTCAAACGCTCCAGAACGTCGTCGCGCGTCACTCAATCGTCTCCGGTCTGGATGCTGCCCTGCACTTCGTGGTTTAGATCGATGCCGGGAATGGACAGCGTCACCTTCGCCGCCAACGGCCCGTCCGGCAGCGTCCCCGCCGCCTGCGCCGCGCGCACCGCGGCCTCGATTTCCTGCTGAGACGTGATACCAACTTGCTTGAGAAATTTTCTCACCGACATATTGAAGGGGTCTGCCATGGCCACATCCTCTCTGCCCTGTACAGCGAGGTACATGGGGCAGACGGAACAGAACGGCAACCCGCCCGGCGGTATTGGAGGACGACGACATGAACGTATCCCAGCGCATCGACGCACAAGACGGCCCGCAGCTTGGCACGTTCGACTGGTCGGACCCGTTTCTGCTAAACGCCCAGCTCAGCGAGGACGAGCGCATGCTGCGCGACGCCGCGGCGACGTTTGCGGCGGATACGCTGCAGCCGAAGGTGAGCGCTGCCTACGAAAACGCGACGGTGGACCGCGACATCTTTCCCCAGATGGGCGCCGCCGGGCTCCTGGGTGCCACGATCCCAGAGGCATATGGCGGCCTCGGCGCCAACTACGTCACCTACGGCCTGATCGCGCGCGAGGTGGAGCGTGTCGATTCCGGCTATCGATCCATGATGTCGGTGCAGTCGTCGCTCGTCATCTATCCGATCTTTGCCTATGGCACCGAAGAGCAGCGGCAAAAATACTTGCCCGACCTCTGCTCAGGCGCCCGCGTCGGCTGCTTTGGTCTGACTGAGCCGGATGCGGGCAGCGACCCGGCGGGCATGAAGACCCGTGCCATAAAGACCGAAACCGGCTACCGCCTGAGCGGGTCGAAGATGTGGATCTCCAACAGCCCAATCGCTGACGTCTTCGTGGTATGGGCGAAGTCCGAGGCCCACGGCGACAAGATCAAGGGTTTCGTCCTCGACGCCGGGATGCCGGGCCTGTCGGCGCCCAAGATCGACGGGAAACTCAGCCTGCGGGCGTCCGTGACGGGTGAGATCGTGATGGACGGGGTCGAGGTCGGCGAAGACGCACTTCTGCAGAATGTCGAGGGGCTGAAGGGGCCGTTCGGCTGCCTCAACCGTGCCCGCTACGGCATCGCTTGGGGCGTCATGGGCGCGGCCGAGTTCTGCTGGCACGCCGCCCGCCAGTACGGGCTGGACCGCAAGCAATTCGGCAAACCGCTGGCCCAGACGCAGCTATTTCAGAAGAAGTTGGCAGACCAGCAAACCGAAATCGCCCTGGGCCTGCAAGGCGCATTGCGCCTCGGCCGCATGATGGACGACGGAACGGCAGCGCCAGAGCTGATCAGCCTCATGAAGCGCAACAACTGCGGCAAAGCCCTCGACGTGGCCCGCGCAGCGCGCGACATGCACGGCGGCAACGGCATCGCGGGCGACTTCCAAGTGATGCGCCACATGGTGAACCTTGAAACGGTCAACACCTACGAAGGCACCCACGACATCCACGCCCTGATCCTCGGCCGCGCGCAAACCGGCCTCCAGGCCTTCTTCTGATCATTGGTCGGCACGGTGCGCAGTAAATGCGCACCCTACGCCACACAGGTAGGGTGTGCCTTCAGGCGCACCAATGCTGCGTCAGTGTTCTTCTAACCCACATCGCCGCATCGGTAGGCCGGGGTTCACCCCGGCACACCATATGCCTTCCAGCGAGAAGGGTTCAATTTTGCTTACAAAAAACATGGGCTTATAAACGGTCCCACTGTGGGACCGCCCAAGTCACCCATTCAGCGCCCGACACTCCGGCACCGGGGTCTTCACCGTCCCATCGGCCAGAAACTGCAGCAGATTATCCACCGTCAGGTCCCCCATCGCCGCCCGAGTCTCCACCGTCGCGCTGCCGATATGGGGGGCCAGCACCACGTGATCCATCGCCTTCAGCGCGTCCGGGATCTTCGGCTCCGCTTCAAACACATCCAGCGCCGCGCCGCCAAGCCGCCCGTCCTGCAGCGCCTCCACCAGCGCCGCCTCGTCGACGACCGACCCTCGCGCCACATTCACCAGCAGCCCCTCCGGCCCCAGCGCGTCCATCACCTCCCGGTTGACCAGATGCCGCGTCCCGGCCCCGCCCGGGGTGATCACGATCAACACCTCCGCCTCGCGCGCGAGCTCCACGGGCGTCGCGCAGAAGCGGTACGGCAGGTCCTTTTCGGCCCGCGCCGTATACAGGACCTCGGCCCCAAAGGCCTCGGCCCGCCGGGCGATGGTCTGCCCGATCCGCCCCATCCCAAGGATCCCCACACGCCGCCCCTGGACCGACCGCATCAGGGGGAAGCCACCCTCGGCCTCCCACTTCCCCGACCGTGCCCACCCGTCGGCGGCAACAAGCCCTTTGCTCGCGGCGAGCCACAACAGGATCGCCGTATCCGCGACCTCGTCGTTCAGAACGTCAGGCGTATGCGCGACCAGCACGCCCCTTTCGGCCAGCCCCACCGCGTTGATCCCGTCGTAGCCGACACCATAGCTGGAGACGACCTTGAGGTTCGGCAGATGCTCCACCGGTGCGGGATTGAGGCCGTAGTGCCCGTCCGTCGACACCGCGACGAAGTCGCCGCCGTGCTCGCGCAGGAAGGCATCCTGATCCGACTGCTCAAACAGCTCTGTCACGTCGAACGCGGAGTCCAGCCGATCCCGCATCCGGTCGGTGATCGGCCCGATCACCAGCACCTGTGGCTTTTCCATGCCCCTGCCCCCTCAGTGGTTGTCGCGCGGCATCCCCTTCGCCGCAACTTCGCGATACTCCGGCGCCCCGTCGAGGACCATGCCCTCGGAAAACGGGCGCACCTTGTCGCGAAAGATCTCTTGCCACGGCGTCTGGCTGTCCGGCGCGAACGGCCTTGGCGGCAGCGCAGCGCGCCGCGCCTCCAACTCCGCCGGATCGACCAGCATATCGGCAGAGCACGTGTTCAGATCGATCCGCACGCGATCCCCGGTCTTCAGCAGGGCCAACCCGCCGCCATCCGCCGCCTCGGGCGAGGCGTTCAGGATCGACGGGGAGCCCGACGTCCCCGACTGCCGCCCGTCACCGACGCAAGGCAGCGACGTGACGCCCTTCTTCAGCAGATAAGACGGCGCCCGCATGTTCACGACCTCGGCGCCGCCGGGATAGCCAATCGGCCCCGCGCCGCGCATGAACAGAACCGACTGCGCGTCGATCCCGAGGCTCTCGTCGTCGATCCGCGCGTGGTAATCCTCGGGGCCGTCGAACACGAACGCCGTGCCCTCAAAGGCGTTGGGGTCGTCTGGGTTCGATAGATAGCGGTCGCGGAACTCCTGCGAGATCACGCTGGTCTTCATGATCGCGCTGTCGAAGAGGTTGCCCTTGAGGTTCAGGAACCCGGCGTGCGCCACCATCGGGTCCGACACGGGTCGGATTACATCCATGTTCTGCGATGCAACCCCCCCGCAATTCTCTTGCATGGTCTTGCCATTTGCCGTCACTGCTCCCGGATGCGGCAGCATGCCCTCGGCAATCAGATGACCGATCACAGCGGGCACGCCTCCGGCACGGTGGTAGTCTTCGCCCAGATACTCACCCGCCGGCTGCAGGTTAACCAGAAGCGGCTTGTCATGCCCCAACCGCTGCCAGTCATCGTTGTCGAGCGGCACATTCAAATGCCGGGCAATGGCGTTCAGATGGATCGGTGCATTAGTCGACCCACCAATGGCCGAGTTCACGACGACCGCATTCTCGAATGCCTCCCGCGTCATGATGTCGGACGGTTTCAGATCCTCGTGCACCATCTCGACGATACGCTTGCCGGTCTCGTAGCTGATCTGCCCCCGCTCGCGATACGGCGCCGGAATGGCCGCCGAACCCGGAAGCTGCATCCCCAGCGCCTCGGCCAGGGAGTTCATCGTCGTCGCCGTCCCCATCGTGTTGCAATACCCGACCGACGGCGTGGACGAGGCGACCAACTCCATGAACCCGTCGTCGTCGATCTCCCCTGCTGCGTGCAGTTCCCGCGCCTTCCAGACGATGGTCCCCGAGCCCGTCCGCTTCCCCTGGAACCACCCGTTGAGCATCGGCCCCACGCTCAAAGCGACCGCCGGGATGTTCACCGTTGCCGCCGCCATCAAAAGCGCAGGCGTGGTCTTGTCGCAGCCGATCATCAGCACGACCCCGTCGATAGGATAGCCATACAGCGTCTCGACAAGGCTCAAATACGCAAGGTTCCGGTCCAGCATCGCCGTGGGCCGCTTGCCGGTCTCCTGAATCGGATGAACCGGGATCTCTATCACCGTGCCGCCCTGCGAGAGCACACCGTCCCGCACTCGCTTGGCCAGCTCGATGTGGTGGCGGTTGCAGGGGCTCAGGTCACTACCGGTCTGCGCGATCCCGATGATCGGCTTGCCTGACTGCAGCTCTTCCCGCGTGAGGCCGTAGTTCAGATACCGCTCCAGATACAGCGCCGTCATCTCGCGGTCGTCCGGATTGTTGAACCAGTTTTGCGAGCGGAGTTTCTTCTCCGTCATGGCTATCACCTCGGGTTTTCGGCTGTTCCGCAGAATCCCTAGTAGATCGAGCCGGGGGTTTCCAGCGCTTATGTTAACGGTAACTCGAAAAGCTCAGACGCACGATCCACGCCCTAGCCGACTTTGGGACAGCGGGACGGTCAGACGGATTAACCTATGGATCAAGTCGGTAAGCCGGTCTACTCACAACGAAAACGTCGGGGAGGAGACCGGCCATGACAGTGTTGGAACACCGCGTTGGTGCGGGCCTTGTCGACTTGCGTGCGCAGGACCGGCCGGAGATGTCGAAATGAGCGGTGCCCTGATCATCGGCGGCGGCGGCATGGTCGGCCAAAAGCTGGCGCACCGATTGGCAGCAGAGAGACCCGATCTGAGCGTCACGCTTTACGATCTGGGGTTTCCGCAGCAGGGCGCCCCGGCCGCCTCGCGGCTGACGGCGAACATCGCGGATGCGGGAGAAGCAGCGCGGATCGCCGCGCTGCGACCCGACCCGATCTTTCACCTTGCTGCCATCGTCTCGGGCGAAGCCGAAGCGGACTTCGACAAGGGCTGGCGGGTGAACGCCGACAGCTTCCGCATGTTTCTGGAGGCGATCCGGGCTGAGCACGTGGCCTCGGGCGGCACCTACCGCCCCCGAGTGGTCTTCACATCGTCCATCGCCGTCTTCGGCCCACCGTTTCCCGACAAGATCGGCGACGACTTCATTCTATCGCCGCAAACCTCCTACGGCGCCCAGAAGGCGCTGGCGGAACTGATGCTTCAGGATTTCAGCCGCAAGGGCTTTGTCGACGGCCTTTCTCTGCGGCTTCCGACGATCTGTGTCCGTCCGGGAAAGCCGAACAAGGCCGCGTCGTCGTTCTTTTCCGGCATTATCCGCGAACCGTTGGACGGCAAGGAAGCAATCCTGCCCGTCTCACGCGATGTCCGCCACTGGCATGCGTCCCCCCGCTCTGCCGCCGGGTTTCTTGCCCACGCCGCCACGCTTGACACAGAACGGTTGAACGGGCGACGGGCGCTGAACCTGCCCGGTGTGACCTGCACGGTGGACGAGCAGATCGAAGCGCTGCGCGATGCGGCGGGCTCGGACGTCGTTGCGCTGATCCGCGAGGAACCGGACGACACGATCATCCGCATCGTTGGGTCCTGGCCCCGCGACTTCGCGCCCGACCGCGCCCTCGCCCTTGGGTTTAAGGCAGAGGAGACTTTCCGCGAAATTGTGGACGTCTACATGGCGGAGGACCGTCCAACGACTTGAGGTATTGCGCCGCCTTGCAGGCGTCGCGCGACTGGGGTGACGAGGATCAGAAATTCGTCCAGTGGACGAATTTCCCGAGGAACGCCCCCCAGACCCCCCGAGGAACGCCC
>JBCCXY010000060.1:0-21781 GCA_039190895.1 Pseudomonadota bacterium
CCCCCCCCCCCCCTTTTGCGCCCCCCCGAGGGCGGCCAAACCACTGGGTTACCCTCTGAATTCCATGAAAAAGTCGCGGTCCAGATCCGCCAGACGCAGCGGCGAAACCCACGGAAACGGCGGCTCTTGAGGCGCAGGTCCGTAGGTCAGGTGAACAACATAGAACTGATCCGACGCATCCTGATCCTGAAACAGGACGTCATCATCCCGCACAGCAAGCGCGACCAACCGACCGACCCGGCCAAACAAGCTGTGTCCCGGCCCAACTTCCTTGGCGAGTTGCGCGACGTAAAGCGCCGCCTCCTCGGACGCCACTGCACACCACGGCGCATCCTCAGGAATATCCAGCCTGGGGATCAAATCATCTGGTTCGTGCGCTCGATATGCGCCCGCAGCTCTTCCGCCTCGCGACGCGCTTCCCGCAGGCCGTCCATCGCCGCCCGCAGCTCTGCCTCTGTCTGGGCAAGCTGGTTGGTCAGCTCCGCCTCGCGCTGATGGATATACGTGATCGCCTCTTCCCGCGTCTCTTCAGCGTCGTGAAGCTGCTGCGCCATCCGGTCCAACTCGTTGAGATCAGACGAACTCACCCGCGCCAGCTTGTGCAGCAGCCAGTACGCAAACCAGCCCATCATGAAGGCCACGAACAGGATGATGGCCGTCGCGACAATAAACTCCGTCCGGTTCATTCCTCGTCCCCCTCAGGCGCGGCGTCGTCCGCCTCCGCAACCTCTTCATCCTCGCCGATCAAAGTAAACTCGATCCGCCGGTTCGCCTCTCGCCCCTCTTCGGTGCCGTTATCGGCAATCGGGACCGTCTCGCCATAGCCCACCGCCTCCAGATTCGCCGTCAGCACCCGGCGCGCCAGAATGGCGTTCAGCACCGCATCCGCCCGCTCCTGACTAAGGCGCAGGTTCATCGACTCGCGCCCCTGGCTGTCGCTGTGCGCGCCAATCTCGATCGGCACATCCTGGCACGCCTTCAGGATCTCGGCGAGCTTGTCGATGACCTCAAGGCTCGGCCCGTCCAGCGTGGCCGACCCCGGCTCGAAAGACAGCTTCTGCACCGACAGCACAGTGTTGAGGTCTTTCACACAGGTCTCAGGCGTCGGGATATTCAGTGCCGGGTCCAGCCGCTCGACATAACGGACGTCGATCTTGTACTGCGCCCCGGTGCCGAGCCGCTCGGACAGGATGCGCGCGATCTCCGCCGCCGCATCCTCCTGCCCAGTCTCCCCCGCTATTTCCAGGCTGTCCGGCCGCATCCGGACCGAACCCTTGGCGAGGTACGAGAGTGCGTCCAACGACGCAAACGCACGCATGGACCAACCTTGCGGCAGGGTCGCGTCCAGCCGCGTCGCGGCCTCGGTCGTCTCGCGCCCAAAATGCGAATAGGCATAGCTTTCAACCGCGCGCCGCGTGCGTTCCGACCCGATGCGTCCGGTCAGCTCCACCTTGCCTTCATCGTCGCGGATGGCAACGAACTCGGGGATGCCATTCGGCCCCTGCCGCTCAAGATCGTCCTCCGGCGGTGGCTGACGCACGGCGGTTAGTGAGAATCCGGCGGGCAGCCGCCTTTCCAATTGCCCGACGGCCCGATCAAAGGCGCTGGCGGTCACCGTATGGGGCACCACAAGGCTGACATCCGCATCGGAATAGGTGACGCTGCCCTCACCCAAGCCGTCGAGCATGTCCATCCCGGTGATCACCGCCTCGGCCCACGCGACCGAGGGCGACCCCAGCCCGATCCGACAGCCGTTCGTCTGCTGCACCCCCAGCCGAACAGCCGCCGCGACGATCCGGTCCCGCGCCTGCGACGTTTCAGCGGCACAGGCGTCGAAGCGGCGCCGCTCCTCCTCGATGACAAAGCGCAGCGTGAACGGCGCGATGACCGGGCGGGGGGCCGAGATATCCAGCCGCAGATCCAGCCCGCGCGGGGCGTCCTGCGTCAGCGCATTCTCGACCTGCCGCCGCTGCTGTTCGGAATCGACAATCCCGGTGATCGACACCTGATCCGCCGTGATCGTCACCTTCGACCGCGGCACCGTATCGAGCGCATCCAGCGCGAAGGCCACCGCCGGCTCCCACCCGTTGGGCACGGGATAGCGGCCCTCCTCCAGTAGGTCGGTCACGGGGGTGTTGGCGATCCGCCCGATGCGGTCGAGCATCTCGGCCCGGTCGTACTGCGCCGGGATCAATCCGATCAGCGAGATGCCATCAAGGTTGCGCAGAACCTCGACCTTGAACTCGGGCGCCTCCACGGCAGCAGCGGGCGTTATCCCGATATGGTCAATGATCCGCGTCGCATCGACGACCGTCCCCGCCGCCGCCAGCGCCTTGAAGCGCGATGCCTCGTCCGGCGCCGTCCCCGACAGCCGCACCTGCAGACCACTGACGCGCACGCGCGCCCAACCGATCTGCTCGTCATTCAGCGCCCGCAAGATGCCGACCCGGGCGCCGGTCTCAATCTTCTCCACCGCCACGGTCGCCGAGAAAATACTCAACGCGGCTGCCGACACGATGGCGATGGCCATTGGAAGATAGGTACGGATCCGCATAGCGCCCCTGTTCTACGGCAAGACGCAACCGGGTTGAAGCGGCGTTCGACGCCCTGCGCGACCTTCGGCGTGTCCGGTAGGGTGGGCAATCTGCCCACCACCCGCTGGTCGCAAATCCGGCGCCGTCATAGGAAGAGGGCAGCCGCAAAAAACGGCAACGGAATGAACCCCGCATCGCGGTTTGAGCGGAACAACCGCAGGCACCCGTCCCCGTCATCGGTATCCAGCCGCGTAAGCTGCCACATCAGATGCCACCCAAACGCCCATGCCCCGCAGAACGCCACCGTCAGCGCAAGGATGTTCACCCGCCCCGCCAACGCCAGGATCGCCGCCGCGCCCATCAGCCCCACCGACGCAATCAGAAACCGCCGCAGCCACCGATGCGTATTGTCGCCAAACAGCCGCGCAGTGGACTTCACGCCGATCAGCGCGTCGTCCTCACGATCCTGGTGCGCATAAATCGTGTCATAGAACAGCGTCCACGCGACCCCCGACGCGTACAGCAGCACCGCAGGCCACCCGAGGCTCCCCGTATGCGCCGTCCACGCCAGCAACGCGCCCCAGTTGAAAGCGAGCCCCAGAAACGCCTGCGGCCACCACGTGAACCGTTTCGCGAACGGGTAGATCGCGACCACCGCAAGCGACGCGATGCCCAGCAGAATGGCAGGCAGGTTGAACGTCAGCAGGATACAAAACGCCAGCAGCGACTGCGCCACGAGCCAGATCATCGCCTGCGTCACAGTGACCTGCCCGGCGGGGATCGGCCGCAAACGCGTCCGCTCCACACTTCCATCGATGTCGCGGTCGGTGATGTCGTTCCACGTGCACCCCGCCCCCCGCATCAGGAATGCGCCGATCAGGCAGCCCACCGCGATCCACGCGTCGTAGAGCCAGTACGTCCCCGTCGACGCCATCGCCAGCACCAGCCCCCACCAGCACGGCAATAGCAGCAGCCACGTGCCAATCGGGCGCTCCCACCGCGAAAGCCGCAGATACGGCCGCGCCCAGAGAGGCGAGCGCGTATCCACCCAATGCCCGGTCACGGCATCCGCCACCGGTCCGGTGTCGTCTGGCCTCTGGCGCGTGTCGGTCATAGGGTCCCGCCCATGTCGAAGGTTCGGCTTCATGTAGAGCACCCGCTGGGGAGGGGGCAATCCGTCTCGCTGTCGCGGGATCAGGCGCACTACCTATTTGGAGTGATGCGGCTGTCCGTGGGCGCGCGCGTGTCGCTGTTCAACGGCGCGGATGGTGAGTGGGAGGCCGAGGTTGCCAAGGCCACCAAGCGCGGCGGCACGCTCACCTGCGTCTCGCAAACCGCGCCGCTGCAAAGGCCGCCCGACCTGTGGCTGCTGTTTGCGCCGATCAAGAAAGCCCGCACCGATTTCATTGTCGAGAAGGCGACCGAACTCGGCGCCGCCCGCATCTGTCCAATCCAGACCGACTTCACCAACGCCGAGCGCATCCGCCGCGACCGCCTCCAGTCCCACGCCGTCGAGGCCGCCGAGCAATGCGGCGGCACCTTTGTCCCCGAAGTGGCCGATCTTCAAAAACTGTCCGACGTCCTGACCGACTGGCCCTCCGACAGACACCTCCTGTTCTGCGACGAGGCCCTCGTGGGCACTCCCACCGCCGCCCTGCAAAAGCTGCCCAAAGGCCCCTGGGCCATCGTCATCGGGCCGGAGGGAGGCTTTTCCGAAGCCGAGCGCGCCCGGCTCTACAGCAAGGCCCATGGCATAAGCCTCGGCCCCCGCATCCTTCGGGCCGACACCGCTGCGGTGGCGGCGCTGACCCTGTGGCAAGCGGCCTTGGGGGATTGGGAATGACTCTGGCCCTCGTCCGAACGTCGCAGGCGCGGAAACAAGGCCAAAGGCCGCCGCGCCATCGCCGGGCCCACCCCTGGCCCGGCGATTGGTCACCACCAGCGCGTCGCTCGGAACAACGGCGGGGCGGAACCATAAAGCGTTCTGAACATCCGTGGGATCGCCGGTCCTGGGCCCGGCAATGGCGCGGCGGCTGCACCGGTTGGACGCCGAAAAGGATCATGTCATGAGTTTCATCCGCCCCGAAGCCCTAGCCGCCCTGATCCGCTGGCGTCAGGCCCTGATCGGCGTCGTCGTCTGTGTCGTCGCGCTGTACTTTGTCATTACCGACTACGGCATCCGGCAAATCATCGCCAGCATCGCCTGCGCCGTCGGCCTTCTGCTGATCTGGGACGGCTTCCGTCGCGTCCGCTTCCCCGCCCCGGGCGGCGGCGCCGGAGTGGTGGAGGTCAACGAGCGGGAGGTCACCTATTTCGGCCCCTCCGGCGGCGGATCCGTGTCGATTGACCAGCTTGTCCTCGTCCGCATCCGCACCACCGACGCCGGCCCCTTCGAAACGGACCTCTTCTGGGAATTCGTCGAGGAAACCGGTACCGTCCTCACCGTGCCCGGCAATGCCGAGAACGCCTCGGCCCTGTTCGATGCCCTCTCCGCCCTCCCGGGCGCCGACTACGAGGCGGCCACGCGCGCTGCGGGGTCGACCGACAACGCGACCTTCGACGTGTGGCGCGCGCCCGTCCGGCAGTTGCATTGACTTCCCCTGCCGGGACGGCCATGCCTTCGGTCTGAAGCGTAGCTAGGCACGGGACCCCCGCGAGATGTCGATACCGCAATCCGGCGGCGGGCCCATCGAACGCCCCGAACAACTGGCCGAATACCTCGCCGCGGGCTGCAAGCCCCAAGCCGACTTTCGCATCGGGACCGAGCACGAGAAATTCGGCTACTGCAAAGACACGCTGCAACCGCTCCCCTACGACGGCCCCCGCTCCATCCGCGCGATGCTGGAGGGGCTGCGCGACCGCTACGGCTGGGCGCCGGTCGAGGAAGCCGGGAAGATCATCGGGCTGGAGAAGGACGGCGCGAACGTCTCGCTGGAGCCGGGCGGGCAGTTGGAACTGTCGGGCGCCCCGCTGGAGACGATCCACGAAACCTGCGACGAAGTGAATGCCCACCTCCGCGAGGTTCAAAGCGTCGCCGAAGGGATCGGCGCGGGCTTCATCGGCCTCGGCGCGGCGCCGCATTGGCGACACGAGGACATGCCGCGCATGCCCAAGGGGCGGTATAAGCTGATGACTGACTATATGGGCCGCGTCGGCACCCATGGCACGCAGATGATGTACCGGACGTGCACCGTGCAGGTGAACCTCGACTTCGCGTCCGAGGCGGACATGGTCAAGAAAATGCGCGTGGCGCTGGCGCTGCAACCGGTGGCCACGGCGCTGTTCGCCAATTCGCCGTTCTTTGAAGGTGCGCTGAACGGGCACAAATCCTGGCGCTCCCGCATCTGGCGGTCACTGGACGAGGATCGGACTGGCATGCTGCCCTTCGTCTTCGAGGACGGTTTCGGGTTCGAACGGTGGGTCGACTACGCGCTGGATGTGCCGATGTACTTCGTCTACCGCGACGGCGTGTATATCGATGCGCTGGGCCAGTCCTTCCGCGACTTCATGCGCGGCGAACTGCCCGCGCTACCGGGTGAGATCCCAACGCTCTCAGACTGGGCCGACCACCTGACGACGATCTTCCCCGAAGCGCGGGTGAAGAAGTTCATCGAAATGCGCGGCGCCGACGGCGGCCCTTGGCGCCGCCTGTGTGCGCTGCCTGCGTTCTGGGTCGGGCTGGTCTATGATCAGACCGCGCTGGATGCTGCGTGGGATCTGGTGAAGGGGCTGGACGCCGAAACACGCGAGGGCCTGCGCTTTGCGGCGTCAGTGGACGGCTTGCAGGGCGCCGCCGGTGGCGTGAAGCTGCACGACCTCGCGCGAGAGGCCGTGGCCATCGCCGAAGCCGGTCTGAAAGCCCGCGCCCGTCCGGGTGCAGGCGGGCTGATCCCGGACGAAACGCACTTCCTGAACGCGCTGCAAGAGAGCATCGAAACCGGCCGTGTCCCCGCCGACGACCTGATCGCAGCGTTCGAGGGCGACTGGGCCGGGGACGTGACGCGGGTGTTCGGCGACTACAGCTATTGAAGCTGCAGGTTAGGTGGGCTGAAAGCGCACCCTACGCCTGACCCCAGCGAGGCGAGCTTGTCAGAGCTCGATGAGCGGCACCGGGGGCGGTGGGCAGATTGCCCAACCTACCGGATAGCGGCGGCCTTACGCCCTGTGGGCAAGCTCCTTTTCAAGCTCGGCAATCCGGGCCAGCAGTTTCTCTTGTGCCCGGGCGACAGTATCGGCAGTGAATAGATCGGGAAGCAATTTGGGGCAGTTCACGTCCCACGCCGTCACCTCAATCACAACCCGCCGCGCGGCGCGGTCTTTAAGGTTCTCCACCCGACCTTGCCCCCACAGCTTGATCCGGGTCTTGCCCTCGTAGTCGATGAAAAACAGCGCAACCTTGTTGTTTTCGGACAGGTTCCCGAACGTGATGTACTGCTTGTTTCCGGGGTAATCCGGGAAGGCAATCGTCGTCGGCCCAAGGATCTCGACAAACCCGGGCTCGCCGCCGCGATGCTGGATATAGGGTTGGCCGTGTGCCGAAGCGGTGGCGAGGAAAAAGCTGCGCTGCGCAGCGAGGAAGGTCTCGAAGTCCCGGGTAATCCGGGTCTGAAAGCCGCGATTGCGGGACATGACCTCATTCTGCGCCCGGCTTCCAAGCGTCTCCTGCACGGCCTTCACCGACGGCGTGAAGGCGATGTCGGTGATCTCCGGCAAGGACACCACCTACTCCCGCGTAAGATAAAGGACGTCGAATTCGCTTTCGAGAACCGGGTCGGGCTGCATCAAGCGGGCGCGGTTGGTGTCCATTTGCTCGAACCAGCCGATCACCGGGACGGTCTGGTCGGCGCTGCCTGCGGGTGTGTTGTCGTCGGGTGGCGTTTCCTCATAGGTCCGCGATGGGGCGTCGCCGACGAAACCGACACCTGTATACAATCCCCCCGTCCGGATCGTGCCCTTGGCGCGTTGCGAGCCGGTGGTCTTCTCCAGCGACCACACCCCCTCCTCCGTTTTGGTGATGGTGCACTTGAAATTGCGGTAAGCGGTGATGACCGTCACGCCGCCCATCTTGATGGTGCGGCAGTTCCACTCCCCCTCCGGATCAAGCTCGGCGGCAGTGCCGCGCATCGCCTCGACCAGAACCTCTATAGCCGCAGCGTCGCCGCCCTTAAGCGCATCGGTGACCACGCGCTGCAGGATGAAGATGCCGTCTTCCCACCGCTGGATGTCGGCGGGGCGGACATCGTCGGCCTGGGCCGGGGCACCCACGCACACCAACGCGGCCAGGGTCAGACTAAACCTCGTCATCCACATGCTCCTGCAGTGTTTCGAGCGGGACGATATCCAGCGCCCGTTTATGCGTGCTCTCCAGGCGGACCTTCGGGGCCACGCCCTCTTCCGCCGCCTGAAGGAACCGCCCGGCGCAAAGACACCACTGATCCCCCGGCTTGAGGCCCGGAAAGCGGAACTCGGGTCGCGGGGTCGACAGGTCATTGCCCACGTATTTCGAGAAGGCGAGGAACTCCGCCGTCATGATTGCGCAAACCGTGTGGCTGCCCTGATCGTCTGCGCAGGTGTTACAGGCGCCATCGCGGAAGAAACCGGTCAGCGGGTCTTTGGAGCAGAGCTCCAGCGCGCTGCCCAACACGTTGATCTCTTCGTCCTTCATCACGTTCAGTCCTCCG
The DNA here is from genome assembly GCA_039190895.1 of Pseudomonadota bacterium. Taxonomy (GTDB): domain Bacteria; phylum Pseudomonadota; class Alphaproteobacteria; order Rhodobacterales; family Rhodobacteraceae; genus Ovoidimarina. The sequence goes on from JBCCXY010000060.1 coordinate 8,216, forward strand.
GCAGGGTGTCGCCGTACCACTCGACCCACCGCCCGTGGTAGTCCGCGCGCCCGAGGTCGAATGTGGCGCCGTCAGGCCAGACCTGCAAGGTTACGCTGGCGGCATCGTCGTCCGCCTCCATCGCCAGACGGGCCAGGCGCTTTTCCGGCGTGGCGGTCTCGCCCGCCGCGGCGATCAGCGCGTCGCCTTCGGCCTGCGCCTCGGGGGTCAGGTACTGCCACGCGATGGTGTGATAGATCAGCGTCAGCGACCGCTTTTGCAGGGTCGGACCGGGGTCGGCGAGCCACTCCACTGCGTCCGCCTCAACCATGCGCGGGCGGATCAGGCGCCCGATAAGGATCGCCGCCTCGGTAAGCGCAATCCGGTCATCCTGATCGGGCCAAATGTAGGCGAGCAGGCGCTCTCGTCCGTTCAACAGGTCAACCGGCGCAAGGTCGATTCCCATGCGGGCCCCGATGAAGGGGTCGGTCGGCTCTGGCACAGGGCCGGTCCAGTCCGGGGTAAGCTGCACCTGCGACTCGGGGTCGCCGAACGTGTGATTCCCCGCCGTCAGGCAGAACCGGTCCGCGCAGAGGTTCAGCCCCGCCGACGCCCCGATCTCGACAAGGCGCAGCGGCTCTCTGAACCGGTCGGTAAGCATGTGGATCGCCGGGATCAGCACCGATGCGCGCCGCACCTCGTTGGTCTGCGGCGGGCTATCGAGCCAGTGCATCAGGGCCTCTTCCTCGGTCTCCAACGTCGCCTGAACCACGCCCCAAAGGCTGCCATCGTCGGGATCATTCGGGGGGTAGACCACGGACAGATACGGATGCCCCTGACGCGCCAGCGCATGCAAACCTGCAGCAATCCGCAGCGGGACGCTGTCGCCATCGGCGCTCGGGTCCCCGGGCCAGTCCAGAATGCGATCCGCCACCACGCACCCGGGCGCGAGGTTGAAGGCAAACAGCGTCATCAGCCGCTGCATAAAGGGCGATCCAAGATGCGCGCAGGCGCTGGCCTGCCGCAGGAAGGCTTCACCGATATCGCTCACCGAAACTTGTCCACCAGCTTCTGCAGCGGCGATCGGGTGTCGGCTGCGACAGGTTGCGGCTGGGGCTCGGGCTCCGGCCTTGGCGGGGCCTTCTCCCCCGTCCCGGACCGCGGCGGGTTCAGGCGCAGGGACACGGCGTTCATGAACCGCCCCTTGTCACCCTGCGCCAGCGCCTCGGCCCCGTCCGAGATCCCGCGCAGCATGTCGTCCAGCCAGTCCTGATCCGCCTTGGCGAAATCCCTCAGCACATAATGCGGCACGGCATCCTTATGGCCCGGATGGCCAACGCCCATCCGGATGCGCCGATACGCCTCGCCAATGTGACCATGCAGAGAGCGCAGGCCGTTATGCCCGGCATGCCCGCCGCCGTCCTTCACCTTCAGCTTGCCGGGGGCGAGGTCGATCTCGTCATGGAACACAGCGACGTCCACCGGGTCGAGTTTGTAGAAACGCATCGCCTCCCCAACCGACTGGCCGGACAGGTTCATGAAGGTCCCGGGCTTCAGCAGCACGACTTTCTCTGGCCCCAGCCGACCCTCGCACAGCACCCCCTGAAACTTTGAGCGCCACGGCCCGAAGCCATGGTCATCGGCAATGCGATCCACGGCCATGAACCCGATATTGTGCCGGTTCATCGCGTATTTTGGGCCGGGATTGCCGAGGCCGACAAAGAGGCGCATGGGGACGGGCTCCTTTCCATGCGTTGCTACACCGTGTCGCCGGTGGGGACAATTTCGGTTTCGCCGCCTGCGGCGTCGACCAACTGGGGGGTTTCACCCCCCCCAGACCCCCATGCCAAGATGAAGACACTGTGGGCGGCGCTGAAGCGAGACGAGCCGTAAGGCGAGATGAGCGTTTCGCTACCGCACGCCAATATCTGCGAGGTCGCGCAGAAGGCGTGGGGGGAGGGCGTCGACATCGGCGGCACGGCCTTCGGGGAGGTCACGCGGGGTTTGTTCGGTTGTGAGGTAGCGCCAGCCCTGAAAGGGGCGTTTCGGGGTGGCCTCGGTACGGTGGATCTTCGGATCAAGCACAAGCGCGCAGCGCGTGATGCCGTCGCCCCGGTCCACCTGGTCAAGGCGCCTAATCTGTTGGCGAGCGAGGATGGCACCCTTGATGACCCAATATAGCGACCCGCCCGCCAGCAACTCGTCCTCACGACGCGGCCACATTCGGGTGACGTGGCGCGGTAACCCGTCCGGCCCCTTCGCGCGCGGCGATTTCTGCCAGTCGATCAGGTCTTTCAGCGTCTCTGCCCCGACGCAGAGCTTCACCAGATTGATATGTTTATCCACAGACTCAACCCTCTATCCCCAACATAGCGTAGCTTCTGTGCCGTTGGCTTCAAGTTCTTGTGGATTGCCCGAGAAATTGCTATTTTCCCACGCCTGTCTGATCCAAACGTGAGTCTGCCGTATGACCCGCTTCGCCGCCCCCATCGCGGAGTCCATCTGGGACATGAAATACCGCCTCAAGCTGGCGGACGGGACCGTCGTGGATGCCTCGGTGGACGAAACATGGCGCCGGATCGCGCACTCCCTTGCCCTGACCGAGGCGGACAGTGAGGCGTGGGAAGCGAAGTTCTATGACGCGCTCGAAGACTTCCGCTTCCTCCCCGCAGGCCGGATCGTGGCCGGGGCAGGGACCGAGAGAAACGTGACCCTGTTCAACTGCTTCGTCATGGGGACGATCCCCGACAGCATGGGCGGCATCTTTGAGGCGCTCAAGGAAGCCGCGCTGACGATGCAGCAGGGCGGCGGGATTGGGTACGACTTCTCAACCATCCGCCCCAAGGGCGCCGATGTGAAGGGCGTCGCGGCTGATGCCTCGGGCCCGCTGTCGTTCATGGACGTCTGGGATGCGATGTGCCGCACCATTATGTCCGCCGGCTCGCGCCGTGGGGCGATGATGGCGACCCTTCGCTGCGATCACCCGGATATCGAGGAGTTCATCGCCGCCAAGGCCGACCCCACCCGGCTGCGCATGTTCAACGTCTCGGTCCTCGTCACCGACCCGTTCATGGAGGCGGTGAAGGCCGACGGCCCGTGGGACCTCGTCTTCGGCGGCAAGACTTACAAGACCGTGCAGGCGCGCGATCTGTGGAACCGGATCATGCGCGCGACCTTTGACTACGCCGAGCCCGGCGTGATCTTCATCGACCGCATCAATGCCGAAAACAACCTGAGCTATGCCGAAGACATCGCCGCCACCAATCCCTGCGGTGAGCAACCCCTGCCGCCCTACGGCGCCTGCCTCCTAGGCTCCATCAACCTCGCCCGCATGGTGACCGATCCGTTCACCGACGCCGCGACCATCGACGAAACGGCGCTGGAAGAGCTTGTCGCCACCGCCGTCCGCATGATGGACAACGTCGTCGACACCTCCCGCTTCCCGCTGTCCGCGCAGGCCGAGGAAGCGCAGAACAAGCGCCGCATCGGCCTGGGCGTCACCGGCCTCGCCGACGCGCTCCTGATGACCGGCCTGCGCTACGGCGCCCCCGACGCGGTCGCGGCAACGGGCCGTTGGCTGGGCCGCATCGCCAACGCCGCCTACCGCGCCTCGGCCGAGATCGCCGGCGAGAAGGGCAGCTTCCCGCTGTTCGACCACGAGGCATACCTGAAGGCGCCGATGGTCCAGAAACTCGACCCCGACGTGCAGGAAGCCATCGCCGAACACGGCCTCCGCAACGCGCTGCTCACCTCCATCGCGCCCACGGGCACCATCAGCCTCTACGCCGGAAACGTCTCGTCCGGGATCGAGCCCGTGTTCGCCTACAGCTACACCCGCAAGGTCCTGCAAAACGACGGCTCCCACATCGAAGAAGAGGTCGTCGACTACGCCGTCAAACTCTGGCGCGACCTCCACGGCGATGTGCCACTGCCAGACCACTTCGTGGACGCCCAATCTCTCGCCCCTGCCGACCATGTCGCTATGCAGGCGGCGGCGCAAGAATGGGTCGACAGCTCCATCTCCAAGACGATCAACTGCCCCGAAGACATCACCTTCGAGGCGTTCAAAGACGTCTACATGCAGGCCTATGAGACAGGCTGCAAAGGCTGCACCACCTATCGCCCCAACGCCGTCACCGGCTCAGTCCTCAGCGTCTCGGAACCCGAGAAAGAGCCCGTCCAGCTTGGCGAAAATACTCAAAGCGACACCCCCTCCACCGGCATCGCCGCCCGCATCGAAGCCGCAGCAGAGGAAGTCGGCATCACCGACATCCCCGCCCTCGCGGCGGCCTCGGGGGTCGAGCCCGACACCATCGCCTCATGGGACGACGGCGCCAAGCCGTCGAACCGCGACGCCCGCGCGGTCTCCGATGTGCTGTCCGTTACACCCCGCTGGCTGCTCTTCGGCGAAGGGGAGGGGCCCACGATCCCCGAACCCGAAACCCTGCCAGCCGCCACAACCACCGGCGACGTCGTCTACATCTCCGACCCGCTGGACCGGCCACAGGCGCTGGAAGGCTCGACCTACAAACTCAAATGGCCCGACTCGAACCACGCCATCTACATCACCGTGAACGACCTCGTCGTCGCAGGGAACCGGCGCCCGTTCGAGGTCTTCATCAACTCCAAAAACATGGAGCACTTCGCCTGGACCGTCGCCCTCACCCGCATGATCTCCGCCGTCTTCCGACGCGGCGGCGATGTGTCCTTCGTCGTCGAGGAGCTAAAAGCCGTCTTCGACCCCCGTGGCGGCGCGTGGATGGAGGGCAAATACGTCCCCTCAATCCTCGCCGCCATCGGGGGCGTGATCGAACGCCACATGATCGCCATCGGCTTTCTGGAAGGCGAAGGCATGGGCCTCAAAACCGACCCGCGCGCCGAGGCGGTCAACATGGACGGCCCCCGTGGCGCCTCCTGCCCCGCCTGCGGCCAGTTCGACATGCGCATGGTCGAAGGCTGCATGACCTGCGCCTCCTGCGGCTACTCCCGCTGCGGCTAACCCAACCACGCAACCCGGTAGGCTGGGCTTCAGCCCGGCACTCATGACTGGCACAGTGGACCACCCGCAGCTATCGTACGCCCAGGCCCAAACCATCCGGAGCCACAATGTATCAGCTCATCTACTCGTCCCGCCCGTTCGGCTATGACCAGCCAACGCTGGACGGCATCCTCCTCGACGCCCGCCGCTGCAACACGCGTGACGACATCACCGGCGCACTCGTCTGCCGCCATGACGTCTTCATCCAGATGCTTGAGGGCCCACGCGAGAACGTCAGCAATACCTTCGACCGCATTCGGGAAGACGACCGGCATGTCGAAGTGAAACTCAGGTACTTCGGTGAAAACGAGGATCGCACGTTTGCGAAATGGGCCATGCTTCACGACCCCGCCCGGTCATGGCTGTGGTCCAGAGCCGAGATCGATCAGGATGCGCTGAACAAAGCCAACGTGGCAGACTATAAACGCCTCTTCCGCATCCTCTCTGAAAACGTAAACGCGGCGGGCGAAACCGGCGAATGAACCGTCAGGGCGAAGTTTTGTAACCCGCTAGATCGAAGCAATGACCACGACCGTTTTTGTCGCCGTAATCTTCGCCGCCCTGCTGCATGCTGTCTGGAATGCCCTCGTCAAAGGCGGTGCCGATAAATTTCGGGCGATGCTCGGGGTCAACCTGGGGTATCTACCCATTGCCGCGTTGATTTTGCCGTTCGCACCCGCGCCATCGGCAGAGAGCTTCCTGTGGCTGGCGGGGGGAGCGGTCCTTCGTTTCGGGTATCAGCTCTTTCTCGTCGCCGGTTACAGGATCGGCGACTTGACGCAAGTCTACCCGATCGCTCGCGGGTCAGCGCCGCTCATTGTTGCCGGGGTATCGGTTGGCGCCTTGGGCGTTGCCCTGTCGGGGTTGGAGCTTCTGGCAATTGGCCTGATCGTAGCGGGCATTCTCTCAATCTCCCTCGTGCGGCGTGAGGATGGCGCCCGCAATGCTCGGGCGGTCCTGATGGCCCTTGCCACGGGCGGGTTCATAGCAGCGTATTCCCTGGTGGACGGGCTGGGCGCCCGGGCTGCGGGGACAGCTTTGGGCTACTGGAGTTGGTCGGCAATCGGCAGTGCCGTTCTGTTCGCGGCATGGACGGCAGCGGTCAGACCCGGCATGCTCACGGACTTCGCACGCGACCGACGCGCAATGCTCTCCGGGCTTGCAGGCGGTACGGCATCTTTCCTCGCTTATGCCCTCGTTGTCTGGAGCTTCACGCAAGCACCGATTGCCGTCGTCACCGCGCTGCGCGAAACCTCCATCATTTTCGCTCTGTTGATTGGCGTCGTGTTTCTTCGCGAACGGCTAAACCTTGTGAAAGTGGCTTCGACCTTCGTAACGATCGTCGGCGCGGCACTCCTTCGCCTGGCGCGTCCATAACGCTGCCTCCGCGGTAAGCCGGGCTTCAGCCCTGCACCAGCGCCAACCAATCAATGCTCCGCCGCCGTGTCTTCCGCTTCCTCGTCCCAACACACATGCGCCACGCACCACGTCGCAAGGACAAACAGCCCGATCCACGCCACATCCGATACCGCGTTGTAAATCGCCCAGGTCCGATCCGCCGTCATGCGCCAGACCAACTCATTCGCCCCCGCCCTCAAGATCGATATCCCGATCCAACACAGATGCAACCCGCGCCAGCCCGCGTCCGTCATATGCAGCGAGTACCCCAACGTCCGCTGCAGCAAGCTGGGTCGCAGAAACATCCCGCCCGCAATGATCGCCGCGAACGCAAGCGACCCGATGGAATTGGTCATCTTGATATAGTCGGTGTCGTCCAGCGCCACTCCGACGGCCAGAAGCACAAGCGTCAGCGCAAAGACCGACATCGCAAACAGCGGTAAGCGACGATCCCACCGCCACCGCAGCAGTACCGCCATTCCCGTCGCCACCGCCGCCACGCCCGCGCCGACAAACACGCCGCCAATGGCATAGCCCACCAGAAACGCCGGGCCTGGCACCACTTCCACGATCAGCCGCTTATCCACGCGAGCCCACCTCAGGCGGGGCGATGCACCGCACCGCAACGTCCGCCATCCCGCACAACGCAGTAGGCCGGGGTTCACCCCGGCATTGCGCCGACCGCGTGTCCCACTGCACGCACTCTGTCGAAAAACAAGCGGAAGAGGGATTCACAGCGACTCTCCAGAGTGTTAGCGTCCTCAAAAAAGAAAATAGGCAAGGCAGGCAGGACAGGCAATGCGAGCGGGTGCACCCTGCACGTTTGTAATTTCGTGGACGCAGACCGAGGTCGACGGCTTGCGCGGGGCGCCGCCGTCGGCGCTTGACGTTGGCGCCGCCTGGCGCTGGGCGGGGGAGCCGGTGCGCATCGATGGCCCGACGGACATCCTCCCGTTGAACGGCGACGCCCGGCTGGACGCGCTGCACGCCCACGCCGCCGTGGCCGCCCGGCGCCTCATGGGCAGATCGGTCGCGCAAGGCCACGCGACGCTGGCGCCAAGCTATGACGACCCGCTCCTAAAAAGCAGCTTCACCGTCACCGACGGCACGCGCGCCTGGGTGGCGGCGCTCATCGATGTGCCAGAGCTGTCTCGCCCTCTCGTCATGTTCACCGGAGACCTTCCCCCGCGCCTGACCGAGCTTCGCGTCGTCAAAGGCCGCCCGACCAAGGGTCGCACCAACCGGGTCACCGATACCTCGACCGGCGTCATCTGTTTCACGCGCGGCACGTGGCTCCGCACCCCCGAGGGGGAGCGGCAGGTCGAAGACCTCGCCGAAGGCGACCGCATCGATACAGTGGACGCAGGCCCGCAACAGATCGTCTGGATCGGCCGCCGCCGCATGACCGGCGCGCGCCTCTACACCATGCCAGAACTGCGACCCATCCGCATCCGCGCCGGCGCCCTTGGCCACGGCGAACCGCCAGAAGACCTGCTGGTCTCCCCCAAACACAAGGTGCTCGTGAAAGGGCCAGTGGCGCAGGCCCTGTTCAACACGCCCGAAGTGCTGGCCTCCGTCGAAGACCTCCTCAACGACCACTCGATCACCCGCGATCACCGCGTGCATGAGGTGGAGTACATCCATTTCCTCCTACCCCGCCACCATGTCGTCTGGGCGAACGGTGTCGAAACCGAAAGCTTCCACCCGGCCTCCACGAACCTCGACACCATCGAGCCCGCGCAACGCACCCGCCTGACCACCATCGTCCCGGGCATCGAGGCCGATCCCCACGGCTACGGCCCCTCCGTCCGCCGCGAACTGACCCGCCCCGAAGCCGCCATCCTGCGGCACGAGGGCCTAACGCGCTGACAAAGCGAGGCGAGCCTGCAAGGGCTCGACAAGCAGCCGCATCAGGCCCGTGTCAGAACACGCCGCAACTTCCCTTCAAGCAGCGAAACCAACGCCGGATCGCCAAAGGCATACCGATCCGGCACGTCGAGGCACACAACCCGCTGCGCCTTAAGCCGCGTGCCAAACTGCTGCTTCAGCCGCTTCACCTGCCGCCGCTCCATCACGGCGATGACATCGGCCCAGTCGATCTGCTCGGCGCTCACAAGCTCGTCCGCATCCGCCGACAGCCCTGCGAAATCCGCCTCAACCCCGTCGAAGCCCATCGCCACATCCGCCGCCGTCGGGCTGCGCTGACGCGCCTTGCCGCAGAGAAACAACACTCGTGTCATGTGCTCTCGCTTACCGTCCACCGGTAGGGTGGGCAATCTGCCCACCGCCCCGTTGACAGATCACTCCGCCGCTGTATAAGCGCGCTCTTCATTGGTGTTGGTGGCCCTCGCAAGGGGATGCCTGTCGGGCTCCGGCCAGAGGACAACGCCCTTCATAGCCGCCCCCGAGCGGCGCATCGGAAGGAGATCAGCCGTGACCAAACGCACGTCTGCCAAGTATAAAATTGACCGCCGGATGGGCGAGAACATCTGGGGTCGCCCCAAGTCCCCGGTCAACCGCCGCGAATACGGCCCCGGCCAGCACGGCCAGCGCCGCAAAGGCAAGCTGTCCGACTTCGGCATCCAGCTGCGCGCGAAGCAAAAGCTTAAGGGCTACTACGGCGACCTGACCGAGAAGCAGTTCAAGCGCATCTACGCCGAAGCCGCCCGGGTAAAGGGCGACACCGGTGAAAACCTCATCGGCCTGCTGGAACGTCGCCTCGACGCGCTGGTCTACCGTGCAAAATTCGTCCCCACGATGTTCGCCGCCCGCCAATTCGTGAACCACGGCCACGTCAAGGTGAACGGCAAGAAGGTCAACATCCCGTCCTACCGCCTCAAAGAAGGCGATGTCGTCGAGATCCGCGACCGTTCCAAGCAACTCGCCATCGTGCTGGAGGCCGTCGGCCTGCCGGAACGTGACGTGCCGGATTACATCGAAGCCGACCACTCCAAGATGACGGCCACCTTCGTCCGGACCCCGTCGCTTGGCGACGTGCCGTATCCGGTGATGATGGAACCGAACCTCGTCGTCGAATACTACGCAAAGAACTAATCGCTACGCCTTTTGAGCCCTGCGCAGGCCGCGGTTTCGCGGCTTGCGGCACCTTGATCTACCCTAGGTTGCAATCCAAAGCTAACCTAAGGATAAATTGCTAGCACTCTGGGCCAGCGCTAACATCCCGCCGCGAGAATTATTGTTTTCTCACGTCGGGGATTGATGGAAAACTGGGACGACCTGCGCTATTGCCTTGCGCTTTACCGCTCAGGCACGATGACCGGCGCCGCCAAGATGCTCGGCGCCAATGTCGGCACCGTTTCCAGACGCATTCAGCGTATGACGGAAGAAATGGGGCAAACCCTTTTCGTCAAAGAGGGGGCCGTCTGGGTGGCGACACGCTTGGGCACCGACCTCGCGCTCCTCGCGCAGGCGACCGAGGATATGATCCAGCACACGGCGCCCACCGACCCGTCCTATGCCAGCGGGTCGCTCGTGCGCATCAGTTGCGCCGTTCAGATCATGCAATGCGGCCTGTTCCAGTCGCTCCCAGAGTTTCTTGCAGAAAACCCGGACATCCGGATGCGCGTTCTGGTGCGCGAGCAAAGCCTCGCCCTCAACGAAAGCGACATCCGCGTTGGGTTTGATGAGCCGAAGGAAGGGCGCCTGGTGCGCCGCCGACTGGGCGAGATGCCAATGGTGGCCTGCTGCGCCAAAGCGCATCGGGACGCCCTCGAAGACTGGATTGAGGTTATCTATTCCGACGAGCACCCCGAGGCGTCTTTCGGCCTGCACGGGCACCTCGGTCTTCAGCCGAGGATGGAGCTTGAGGGGCTCAACATCCTGCACGGCATCCTGCTTCAGACAAAAGCGGCGGCGGTTGTGCCGCTCGCGTTCCTCAAACTCCACGACGATTTGGTTAAAGCGCCAATCGACATTACTTTTGCACCTCTACCCGTGTGGATCAGCTTTCATGACTCCCGACGTCTGGATCCACTGGTGAGAGTCGCAGAACAGTTCATAGAGAGTGCTGTCAAAGCAATCTGAAGTTGGCATCTTGCAAAAACGCAAAGCCACATTTGCCAGACCCGGTCATATAATTTCCTTTTTCAACCCGTTGGGGCAATTTAGTTTTACGCGGGGGCGAGGACGAGATGGTCAACGAAAGAAGAACTCAGTGGATGTGCCTCTTTCTTGAGGACCTAAAGACCTACGCCGCCGACCGTGGCCTGGTTGAGACGGCCGCCGCCATCGAAGCCGCTGTTGAGATTGCCGAGAAAGAGCTTGCCTCGCGTTCGGATGACTCCGTCCCGGACGATGAGCCACCGTCATTCCCGTCCGAACCGCCTCGGGGCAAGCTGCAATAGGCCGAACACCCGCCGCGACGGATTGTTTTCTGGCCATGCCGCGCCGCCACAGCTAGAACGCGCCGACCAAAACCCTTGAGGGATGAGTGGGATGGCACGTGGACCAAGGCCGCAGCCCGGCATCATGGATATCAAACTGTACAAGGGGGGCGAAAGTCGCCTGAAGGGCCATGCCGACGTCCTCAAGCTGTCGTCCAACGAGAACCCCTACGGCCCGTCGCCCGCTGCCCTCGCCGCGCTCCGCGACGCGGCGGCACAGATGCACCGCTATCCGTCGACCGACCACGCCTCGCTCCGCGCAGCCATCGCGCGAACCCGTGGTGTGGACGCCGAAAAGGTGATCATCGGCGTCGGCTCGGACGAGGTTATCCACTTCCTCTGCCAATGCTATGCAGGGCCAGGGGACGAAGTCCTGCACACCCGCCACGGGTTCTCGATGTACCGCATCTCGGCCCTCGCCTCAGGCGCGACGCCAGTTGAGGTTGAAGAGCGGGAGCGTGTGGTCGACATCGACACCCTCCTCGCCGCCGTGACCGAGCGCACGCGCATCGTCTTCGTCACGAACCCCGGCAACCCCACCGGCACGCTTGTGCCCGTGCCCGAGCTAAAGCGTCTCGTCGACGGCCTGCCGGATCACGTCCTGCTGGTCCTCGACGGCGCCTATACCGAATTCGCCGAAGGCTATGACGGCGGCGCATCCCTGGTGGACGCGCGGGACAACGTCGTGATGTTGCGTACGTTTTCAAAAGCTTACGGCCTCGGCGGGTTGCGCGTCGGTTGGGGCTATGCGGCGCAGGACATCATCGACACGCTCAACCGCATTCGCGGGCCGTTCAACCTCGGCCTGCCGCAACTTGCCGCCGCCGAAGCGGCGCTGGGCGACACGGCGTTTGTCGAAAAGACCCTCCGCGAAAACACCCGCCTTCGCGCGTGGTTGCAAACCGAACTCCGTGCAGCAGGCATCGCCTGCGACGACAGCCACGGCAACTACGTCCTCGCCCGCTTCGCCAGTGGCGACGAAGCGCTCGCTGCCGACGCCCGCTTCCGCGAAGACGGCATCATCGTGCGACACGTCGCGGGGTACGGCTTCCCCGAAGGTCTGCGCATCACCATCGGCGACGAAGACGGCTGCAAGCGCGTCATGGCCTCGATCCACGCTTTCCGCGGCGCCGTCGCATGATCTACGACCGTATCGCCTTCATCGGCCTCGGCCACATCGCGTCGTCCATGGCCCTCGCCATCCGCGAAAAGGGCCTTGCGCGCGAAATAGTCGGCACCGCCCGCTCCGCCGAAACCCGCGCGACGGCAGTCGAGATCGGCCTCTGCGACCACGTCTACGACTCCGCCGCCGAGGCCGCGACGGCCGCCGACCTGATCGTCCTCGCGACCCCACTCGGCGCCATGGGCGCCGTTGCGCAAGAGGTCGCTCCGGTCCTTACGCCCGGCGCGACCGTGACCGATGTCGGCTCCGTCAAACGCTCCGTCGTCGACACGGTGGCCGCGCATCTGCCCGCCCACGCCCACTTCATCCCGGGCCACCCGTTGGCGGGAACCGAGCACTCCGGCCCCCGCTCGGGCTTTCCGACGCTGTTCCGCAACCGCTGGTGCGTCCTCACGCCAACTGAAGGCACGGACCAGGCCGCCATCGACCGCCTGACCGACCTCTGGCGCGGCATGGACGCCAATGTCGACCTGATGGAGCCCGACCACCACGACCTCGTCCTCGCCGTCACCTCCCACGCGCCGCACCTCATCGCCTACACGATGGTCGGCGTCGCCGACGACCTGCGCCGCGTGACCGATAGCGAGGTCATCAAGTACTCTGCCGCCGGTTTCCGCGACTTCACTCGCATCGCGGCGTCCGACCCCACGATGTGGCGCGATGTGTTCCTGACGAACAAGGACGCCACGCTGGAGATTCTGGGCCGCTTCACTGAAGAACTCTTCTCCCTCCAACGCGCCATCCGCACTGGCGACGGCGACCACCTGTACGACTACTTCACCCGCACCCGAGCCATCCGTCGCGGCATCATCGAAGCCGGTCAGGACACCGACGCCCCCGACTTCGGTCGCGCCACCGCCGATAAGGAGAGCGCCGAATGACCCCCCTGATCCGCGCCATCTGTCTCGCCTCTGCCTTTGCCCTGTCCGGCTGCAGCATTGTCGCTCAGGATGGCCGCCCGGCCCCACGTCCTGCCCCCGACGCCCCCTCGCCACGCGGCGGGAGTTTCGGCGTCCCCGGCCTCGTCGCCGTCTCGCGCGATGCGATGGGCAGCGGCGGCTGCTACGTCGCCGCGCCGATTGAGGTCACCGAAGTTGCAGGCATCCGCCTCAGCCGCCCGTCGCTCATGACGTTAGAGACTGCAAAGGCCCTCACGACATGGGTGGAGGAAGGCGCCAAGCCCGCCATCGGCGAACGGGGCGGCGGCCTCGCCGAAATGCGCGTCGCGGCCCACTACGCCTGCCGCAACCGCAACCATCAGGCGGGCGCCCGCCTGTCCGAGCACTCCAAGGCCAAGGCCATCGATCTGTCCGAATTCACCATGCGCGACGGCTCGGTGATCACCGTCGAAGACGGCTGGCGATCCGAGGCGGACGGCAAGATCCTCCGCTACATGCACGCCGCCGCCTGCGGCCCCTTCGGCACCGTCCTTGGCCCCGACTCGGACCGCTTTCACTACAACCACTTCCACTTCGACACCGCCAGCTACCGCAGCGGCCCGTACTGCCGCTGACGAGCGGTGGGCAGATTGCCCACCCTACTCATCCTCCAACCGACGGTTCTGC
>JBCCXY010000061.1:0-21548 GCA_039190895.1 Pseudomonadota bacterium
CTGCTTCACCTGGCGCTCTGCCTCGGTGGCTTTCGTCGCGTCGGCGATGATGCCGCGAAACCCCTGAAACGTGCCGCGGTCGAACTGCGGTCGGCCCTTCACGGCAAGCCAGCGCAGACCATGCATCTGGCCCTCATCGGGAAATGCCAGCACGATATCATGGAACTCCGCCCGGTTGCGGACAGCGTCTGCCATCCGCTCAAACTCCGCCGCGCTTTCGGTGCTGATCTTCTCTCCAACGCGGTGCAGCACCGCCCGGTCGGCCATCTCTTCGGCGCCTCCAAGAAACTGAAAGATCAGGTCAGGGGCCGCCGTTACCCGCCCCTTGGCGTCGGTTTGCCAGATCCATTCTGTCGCCTTGGCCTCGTAATCCTTGATCAGTAGCTCGACCATCTCGGTCTTTTCGCTGAGCTTTTCGACATTCTGAAACGACATCAGGCTCGCCCGACCCCGATCAAGCACAGACTTCGACAGCGCAAGGAACGCAAACGCGCTGAGGAACGGGACCATCAGATCGGAAAGTGTGCCTACAGTCAGGCCGGTCACAAACGCAATGATGCCGATCCCGACGCACATGATCGCGAGGTAGATCATGCCGGGCCCAGCCGAGCGCGAGTACCCGAACGTTCCCAAAGCGACTGCGCCGGTCAAAATGATCGCCACAAGGACCTTTCCGTCGCCACTCGCATGCGGATAGATCAACGCCGTCCCGAGGCACCAAAGCGATGAGTCTATGAGCGCCCGGATCTTCAAGCGCCTCATGTCGGCCTCTGTGCCCGAGCAGCGGCGCAGCGGGCGCGTCCACAGATACAACCACCACGATCCAACGACCATCAGCACGGTCCACGCGATCAGAAGCGGAATGGAGCCTGTTTGCAGGCCCTGATAGGCCATGACCGGGGCAAATACGGTATTGCCAAGCAGCAGAAGCGCCGTCTGGTCCAGCGTGTCGACAATCTGATCGCGCCGATACCGCTTTGCGGCGTCCGCGGGCAAATGGCGAGAGCTTAGCTCGGCAAACGCCGACGCCCTAATCAGCGCCTCAAGGCGCGTCCATATCCACTTGAGCTTAGGTAGAATTGGCCAATCTCCAGGTCGTCGCGACACTGTAGTCGTCAGCGGTAAAGGCCTCTTTACCCGCCGCTCCGTTTTCTAGGACTGGACGCACTTTCTGGCGTCCTGCACCGAAAAAGCCCATGAATTCGCAACAGAAAACTCGTGATCTTGTCTTTGAAGCCTGATCCGAAGCGCTTGCAAACAAACGCCCAATGTGGATCGCTGTGGGGGAACTTTGCCCTGACGATCCCTGTCAACGGCAACACCCAACCGCCAGGCGCGCCCAGCCGTGGAGTGATCCATGCCCAACAAAACCCTCTCCGCCGCCGCTGCTGCTGCCCTGATCCACGACGGGGATACGGTCACCACGTCGGGCTTCGTGGGCATCGGTGTCCCGGAGACCTTGCTCAACGCCGTGGCGGCGCGGTTCGAGGGGGCGGGGACGCCGCGCGGGCTCACCCTGCTCTTCGCCGCAGGGCAAGGCGACGGGAAGGATCGCGGGCTCAACCACCTCGCCCATGATGGGCTGCTGGCGCGGGTCATCGGGGGGCACTGGGGCCTCATCCCCAAAGTCGCCGCCATGGCCACGCAAGATGAGATTGAGGCCTACAACCTCCCGCAAGGCGTGATCAGCCAGCTCTTCCGGGATATCGCGGCGGGCAAGCCGGGGACGCTGTCGCGCGTCGGGCTCGATACTTTCGTCGATCCGCGACTAGACGGCGGCAAACTGAACGCGCGGACCCGCGACGACCTTGTGAAACTGATGGAGGTCGAGGGCGAAGAAGTCCTGTTCTACAAGGCTCTGCCCATCGACGTCGCTCTGCTGCGGGGCACCACCGCTGACACAAGAGGCAACGTGACGATGGAGAACGAGGCCCCTCACCATCGACAACCTCGCCCAGGCGATGGCTGCGAAGAACTCGGGTGGGGTCGTCATCGTGCAGGTCGAGAACGTCGTTGCCCCCGGCTCTCTCAGCCCCCGCGATGTCGAGATCCCGGGCGCGTTGGTCGACGCCGTGGTGATCGCCGAGCCGGGCGACCACATGCAGACGTTCCGCACGCCGTTCTCGCCTGCCTTCACGGGGCGCTACCGCGCGCCATTGGAAGAGCAGGGTCAAATGCCGCTCGACGCCCGCAAGGTCATCGCCCGCCGCGCGGCGTTTGAGCTGCCGGTCAACGGTATCGTCAACCTCGGCATCGGCATGCCCGAAGGCGTCGCCGCCGTGGCCGCCGAAGAGAAGATGCTCTCGCATCTCACGCTAACAGCCGAACCCGGCGTCATCGGCGGCCAACCCGCCTCGGGCCTCGACTTCGGCGCGGCGATCAACACGGACGCCATCATCGCCCAGAACCAGCAGTTCGACTTCTACGACGGCGGCGGCCTCGACATCGCCATCCTCGGAATGGCCGAGGTGGACGGGCAGGGCTCCGTCAACGTCTCGAAGTTCGGTCCACGCCTTGCCGGCGCCGGCGGCTTCATCAACATCAGCCAGAACGCGCGGAAACTGGTTTTCGCGGGCACGTTCACATCCGTCGGCCTCGACCTCCGCGTGGTGGATGGCGCCGTCACCGTCGAAAGCGAAGGCCGTGTCCGCAAGTTCATCGACGAGGTCGAACACCGCACCTTCTCCGGCCCACGCGCCGCAAAACTGGGCCAGCCCGTGCTCTACGTCACGGAACGCTGCGTGTTTCGCCTGACCCCCGAGGGACTGGAGCTGTTCGAGATCGCTCCGGGCATAGACCTTGACCGCGACATCCTCGCCCAGATGGCTTTTCGCCCGATCATCCACGATTTGTACCAAATGGATGAGCGCATCTTCCGCGACGCGCCCCTCGGGCTGGATGTCGATCTGCTGACGCTCGATCTGGATGCCCGGATTGTGCTGGACGCCTCCGCCAAACGGCTGTTCATCAACCTCGAAAAGCTCCGCATACGCAACCTCGGCGATGTCGAACGGATCAGCGCCCGGGTCCAAGCGGTCTGTGGCGGGCTTGGCCGCAAGGTTGACGCCATCGTCAACTACGATGGAACCGTGATTTACCCAGAGATCGAGGACGCCTATGCCGCCGCCGTCAGGGGGCTTGAACAGCAGTACTACCAGACGACCACGCGCTACTCCGCGTCCGCGTTCATGCGCATGAAGTTGGGCAAGGTGATCGCACGACCCGAGGCCGCCCACATCTTTGAATCGCAAAGTGACGCGCAGG
This sequence comes from Pseudomonadota bacterium, assembly GCA_039190895.1. GTDB lineage: Bacteria > Pseudomonadota > Alphaproteobacteria > Rhodobacterales > Rhodobacteraceae > Ovoidimarina. The sequence goes on from JBCCXY010000061.1 coordinate 3,265, forward strand.
CGTTCCTTGACCAATCCTCGGAATGACCCGTCACCTCGGCCCGTAATCCGCGAACTTCTTCAGGACCCCAGCCATCTCGTCGTCCGACAACACCACCGGCTCCCCGCCAATGTGGCTAATCAAAAACGTCCGGGCCAGGTTCTCCAGCTCCTCCAGCCGCCACTTCGCGCGCTCGATGGTCTCCCCCAGCACAGTCGCGCCATGATTGGCCATCAGGCACCCATGCCGCTCCTTCAGGCAATCGGCGAGGCTGTGCGCCAACGCCTCGCTCCCGAATAAATCGTAGTCCGCCAGCGGCACGTCCGACCCGCCAAACACCGCGACCATGTAGTGGCACGCCGGGATTCCACGCCGCTGCACCGCCACGGCCGAACAATAGGGTGGATGCGAATGCAGGACGACGGGCATATCCGGTCGGACCTGATGTAAACGTTGGTGAAACGGCCATTCCGTCGACGGCTTGATCGCGCTATCCGGCGGGCCCTCGCGGCCGATCTTCACTATCGTGTCCGGCGTGATGTCATCGTACGGCACGCCCGACGGCGTGATCAGCACCCCGTCCTCCACCGCCACGCTGATATTGCCCGACGTCCCTTGGTTGAGCCCCTGCCGGTTCATCCAAAGGCACGCCTCGATCATTGCATATCGCGTCTCGCTCGTGTCCCTCATCATGCGGCCAGATCAAGCAGTTCCTGCGCAATCGCAGCGCTCGTCGCCAGATGCGTGACGTAACCGCCCAGAATCGCCGCCCGCGCTGGAAGCGCGCGTTCTTTCCCTGCGGCGACGAGCAGCGACATGTCCTTCCCGCGCATCCCCTCCAGCGAAACGCCGATCATCCGTTCCTCCATCGCGGCGGGCACCGGCCCCCCCTGCGCGTCAATCAGCCGTCCGCAGATGACACCGACCGCGCCTTTGTCCAGATAGTGCGGCAAGCTGTCGGCGCTGACGATGCCGGTCTTCACGATATGCGCCTCCGCATCGCATTTCCCGCAGGCCAACACCGTCTTGTTGCACGTCGCCAGCGCCGCAAGCTGGCCTGCGACCACCGGCTCATCGCACAGCACATCGCGCACCGTCTTGCTCGACAATAGCAGCGGGACGTGCAGCGTGATGCAATCGCCGCCAAGCTTCTGCGCGATCATCGAGGTGCAGGCCTCCGCCGCAAATCCCAGCGCAGCCGGGCGAGAGCCGAGGAGCTGCACCACCGTCAGATCCTCCACCGGGTTTGGCGCCATCTGCTGGGCCATCTGATAGATCGTCTCGCCCCACGACACGCCAAGCCGATCCCCCGGCGACAGCAGCCGGGGCAGCCAGTCCGACGCAGCGCGCGCAACCCGCACGAACTCGGCGCCCGGGTCGACGGGATCATCGGGGACGACAAGCGCCTCCGTCAGATCGTAGGCCTTGCACAAGTCCTCCGACAGCCGGTTCGACAGAAAAACCTCGCTGTCGAGATAAACCCGCACCCAGCCCCGCACCCGCGCCTCGCTGAGGTAGTTCACCACCGACGCCCGGCTGATCTGCATGCGATCCGCGATCTCGTTCTGGTTCAGCCCCTCGTGGTAATAAAGCCATGCCGCCTCTACGACAGCCGCCTCAAACCGCGCCCCACCGGGTGGCGCCGACTTTGGCGTAAGGGCGGTGACCTTCGGCATCACTCAGCGGCGTGGGCGAATTCGGGGAAAAGCCCGGTGAGCCCCTCCGGCGACGCCTCGCACACGCCACGTTCGGTGATCAGCCCCGTCACCAGATGGCGCGGGGTCACGTCAAACGCCGGGTTCGCGGTCGCCGTCCCATCTGGCGAAACTTGCACCTCAACCACCTTGCCCGAGGCGTCCTTGCCCCAGAAAATATGGCTAACTTCCTCGCCCGGGCGTTCCTCAATCGGGATTTCCTTCAGCCCGTCCGCCACCGTCCAGTCGATCGTCGACGACGGCAGCGCGACGTAGAACGGCACGTTGTTGTCCTTCGCCGCAAGCGCTTTCAGGTAGGTGCCGATCTTGTTGCACACGTCGCCATGGGCCGTCGTGCGATCCGTGCCCACGATCACCATGTCCACCTGCCCATGCTGCATCAGATGCCCGCCCGCGTTGTCGACGATGTAGGAATGCGGCACGCCGTGGCTGCCAAGCTCCCACGCGGTCAGTGGCCCCTGGTTGCGGGGCCGGGTTTCGTCGACCCAGACATGGATCGGGATACCTGCGTCATGGGCATGGTACATCGGGCTCGTCGCCGTGCCCCAATCCACCGTCGCGATCCAGCCCGCGTTGCAATGCGTCAGCAGCCGCACCGGCTCTCCCGCCGGTTTCTTCGCGGCGATCTCTTGGATCAGGGCAAGGCCGTTCACACCGATCCGCCGGTTGATCTCCACGTCTTCGTCCGCGATGTCGTGGGCAAGCTGCAGCGCCGCCGCCGCCCGTTCGCACTCCGGCAAGGGCCGCATCGCGGCGCTGCACCGATCCAGCGCCCACCGAAGGTTGATCGCCGTCGGCCGCGTCTTTTCCAGCAGCGCCACCGCCGCCTCCAGGTTTCCGTCCGACTGATCCTGAGCCATTGCGCGCGCCACCCCATACGCCGCCGTCGCCCCGATCAAGGGCGCCCCGCGCACGCGCATCTGAAAGATGGCATCCGCGAAGTCCTGCATCGTGGCGACCGGCTGGATGCGCAGCTCGTGGGGCAGCCAGCGCTGGTCAATGATCTCAAGAACCGCCGCGTCCGCGTTCCACCACAAAGACCGGTAGTGCTCTCCGTCAATCTTCATAGAACGTCCCTTTCATTAAATGCGCGCGCCAGATCGCAGACGGCGGCGGTGCTCTGGAATGTCTCGGCGCCAAGGATCATCTCGGCCCCCATCAGCAGGTTCCTCGCCTCAAGCCGCGCCCGCGTCGGTTCGTCCTCGATGTCCTCAAAGTCAGCGTTGTGCGCGAGGGACAAACAGCGGCGATGCATCTCGATCCCGCAGACCGTCCACGCATCCCGCCAGATCCCTTCCAGGACCACCAAGCACGCCGGGGCACTGTCCTGCCCCTGATCCTCGAACAGCGTCTTGGGATACAGCATCCCCGTCCGCTCCGTCGCCCACAAGTTTCGGAACTCCGCTTCGAATGCTTCACACGTCTCGATGATCACGCCTAGAATCCAATCCTGATACTCCGCTAGGTCGTCGCCGCGGTGGGCAGGTTGGCTGAAATACGCCATCAGGTAATTCGCGCACAGCATGCCCAGATCGAACCCCATCGGACCGTATTGCGCGAACTCCGGGTCGATGATCCGCGACGCCGTTTCGGTGGACATGATCGACCCCGAATGCAGGTCGCCATGCACCATCGTCTCGGTATTCGACGCAAAGCGCTGCAGCATCTGCTGTGCTTTGACCTTCAACGCCACGTTCTCCCGCAACTGCGCAACGACAGGATCGAGTCCCGTCGTGTGGTTGTTCATCTCGGCGTCGTAGTAGGGGTCGGTGAACACCAGCGCCTCGGTGATCGCCGGGATCTCCACGTTGCCGGAAAACAGCGCGACATCCGCCTTCTTGTCCGCGCTCTTCATCGAAAGCTCCGATCCCCGAAATGCGGTCTGTGCGCAGAAGCGCCCGAGGAACGGCCCCAGCCCCTCGACCCGTTCGCCGTTGATCAGCTTCCGGCGCAGGATGATGTGCGGCTCCAGAAACTCCATCACGATCAGCGCCTGTGCCTCGTCGAAGTGCAGCACCTCCGGCACGCTGCCCGGCGCCCGTTTGGCCTGTCGGACCAGCGCATGATGCTCGTAGAACGCGCGGTAGAGGGGCAGGGGCCAGCTATCGCCCACCAGCCGCACATACGGCAGCGCCTGCTTGACGATCACCTTGCCCGTCGGCCCCGCCACGATGAACACAAGGTTCAGGTTCCCGTCCCCGACCTCCTGCACGTCCCACCCCGCGGCCCCGACCCGCCCTACAATCGGGGAGACCGCGCCAAGGCGGCCTTCCAACGTATCGACGGTAAGCGCCTCGTATCCGGGATTTTTCGTCATTGGGCTGTCCGAGCGTTGGGTCCGTCCGCGATAGGGCAGCACGGAAATACGCTAAAGTCAATCATGTTGACTAATGTAGAACCCCTGCGTACGCTTCGTCAATCAATGCCCCGGAGACGCGTGTTGCCATCGGAATTGCTGCGAATAAGAGGCCTGCAAAAGTCGTTCGGGAAGAACCACGTGCTCAAGGGGATCGACCTGACGCTGGAGGCCGGCTCAGTGACCGTCCTGATGGGCGCAAACGGCGCGGGCAAGTCGACACTTGTCAAAGTGATTTGCGGTTTTCACCCCGCCGACGCTGGGTCGCTCGAACTCACAGGTGCGCCCTTCGCGCCGCTCGATGCCTCCGACGTGATCTCTCAGGGAGTCGTCACGGTGCACCAGTCCATCGACGACGGCGTGATCCCCGATCTCGACGTCGCCAACAACCTCATGCTCGACCGCCTCGTCGCCCCTGGCGCAGGCCTCTTCGTCCGCGAACGCGCGCTTAGGGCGCAGGCACGTGAGGTGGCCGCCTCCATGGGCATCGATGTCGACATGAAGGCGCGCGTCGCCGATCTGTCCGTCGCCGACCGCCAGATGATCGCCATCGCCCGCGCCATGGCACGTGCCCCGAAGATCCTCATCCTCGACGAACCAACCTCGTCCCTTTCCGCCTCAGAAGCCAACCGCCTCTTCGCCCTGATCGACCGACTGAAAGGGCAGGGGGTGGCGATCCTCTACATCTCCCACCGCATGTCCGACATCCGCCGCATCGCTGACCGCATCCTCTGCATGCGCGACGGGGCAATCTCCGGCGTCTTCGACACTCAACCGCTCGACTACGAGGCCGCTGTCACCGCCATGCTCGGCCACCGCATGACCGACGTGGATGTCGAGGTCACGCCTGGCACCGACACCATCCTCGACCTCTCGCAAGTCCGCCTCTACCCCCACAGCACCCCCCTCGACCTGACAGCGCGGGACGGGGAGGTCGTCGCCATCGTTGGCCTCCTAGGCAGCGGCAAAAGCCGCCTCGCCGACGTCATCTTTGGCATCCGCCCCCCGCACAGCGGCGAAATGCGCATCGACGGCGCCAACTATGCCCCCTCAACGGTCCGCGACGCCGTCGCACACGGCGTTTTCATGTCCCCCAAAGACCGCGGCTCAAACGCCGTTATCCGGGACTTCGACATTGCCGGAAACATGACCCTCCCGTTTCTCTCCGGCTTCAGCCTCGGGTCCTTTCTGCAATCCGCCCGCCTCCGCGCCCGCACTCGCGAGATGAACGCGCAACTCGGCGTCGTCTGCCAAAGCGAAGCCGACGGCATCGGCACCCTGTCGGGCGGCAACCAGCAGAAGGTCATGATCGCCCGTTGGCTGATGGAGCCATGCCGAGTCCTCCTCCTCGACGAACCCTTCCAGGGCGTCGACATCGGCGCCCGCCGCGACATCGGGCGCCACATCCGCGCCTCCGCCCCGGGCCGCGCAACGCTCGTCTTCATGGCCGAGATCGACGAAGCGCTGGAGATCGCCGACCGCATCGTCGTCATGAACGAGGGCGCCATCGCGGGTGAGCACGTCAACGCCGACATCAACCTCGCCGCGCTCGTCGCCGACATCTCGGGCACCGAGGGACAGGCCGCATGAACGACCGGCTCCTCGACTTCGCGATCAAATACGGCTTCCTGATCCTGCTCGCCGGACTGGTCCTATACTTCAGCCTCGCCGCCCCCGGCTTCTCCAGCCCCCGCTCCGCCGTGTTCGTGCTGCAATCGGTGGCGATCACCGGCATCCTTGCACTCGGCGTGACCTGCACCCTTGTCGTCGACGGCTTCGACCTGTCCATCGGCGCCGTCGCCACCTCCGCCCTGATGCTGTCCGCCTACTCCATGGTCATCCTCGAACAACCCGCCACGGTCGCCGTCCTTCTGTGCCTCGCGATGGGCGCGCTCGTCGGCCTGATAAACGGCCTCCTGATCGTCAAATTCCGCGTGCCTGACCTCTTGGCCACGCTCGGCATGATGTTCCTCCTCATCGGCCTCCAACGCATCCCGACACAGGGGAACTCCATCGCCACCGGCATGTCCCTCGGGAACGGAGCCGTCGCCGAAGGCACGTTCAGCCCGGCCTTCCTCTGGATCGGCCGCCACCGCTTCGATCTGGTGATTGAGCGTCTCGTCCCGATGCCCGTCGTGATCTTCCTCGTGATTGCCGTGCTGATCTGGCTGTTCCTCGGCTTCACCCGGCACGGGCGCCTGATGTACGCCATCGGCTCCAACGCCCGCGCGGCAGGCCTCGTGGGCACACCGGTCAACCGCTACAAGGTACTGGCCTACATGATCTCGGGCGTCACCGCATCCATCGGGGGCATCCTGCTCGCCGCCCGCTTGGGGCGGGGCGATATCGCGAGCGGCAACAACCTGCTCCTCGACAGCGTCGCGGCCGCGCTGATCGGCTTTGCCGTCCTCGGTGCTGCGCGCCCCAACGCGTTCGGCACTGCCATTGGCGCGCTCTTCGTCGGCATCCTTTTGCAAGGCATGACCATGATGAACGCGCCCTATTACACGCAGGACTTCGTCAAAGGCGCTGTGCTCGTCACCGCGCTCGTCTTCACATTCTACCTGTCCTCGCGCCGCATCGGCGCCGGACACTAGTTCAGCAGTTACAGGGAGGATTATCATGCTGAGACGGACCTTTATCGCCCTCACCGGGGCCGCAACCATGGCGCTGGGCGCCGGGCAAGCCACCGCCGCCGACATGCCCGCACCGCTCGACAATCCGGGCGACGTAACCATCGCGCTCGTCCGCTACCTGTCGACCGGCGACTTCTTCCAGGCCTACCTCTCGGGTGTCGAAAGCCAGGCCGAGGCGCTTGGCGTCAACCTCCGCGTCTTCGACAGCCGCCAGGACGCGGCGCTACAGGCCGACATGGTCGATCAAGCCATCGCCCTCGGCGTGGACGGCATCGTCATCCAGCACGGCCTGACCGAGTCGATGAAAGACGCCGCCCAACGCGCCGTCGAGGCCGGTATCAAGGTCGTGGCCTTCGACGTGAACGTCGAGAATGAGGCCATCCCCCAGATCGAACAGTCCGACTATCTGCTCGGCAAGCTCGCCCTTGATCAGGCGATTGAGGACAACGGCACCGAGTGGACCGCAGGCTATGTCTACGTCCCCGGCATCGCCCCGCTCGACCGCCGCCATGCCGCGTGGGAAGAGGTTAAGGCAGCCAACCCCGGCATTGTCGAGGCCGCGCAGTTCGGCACGCTCGACAACCCAATCGCCAATTCCGTCGCAAACCAGGCCCGCGCCGTGCTGCAAGCCAACCCGAACATCAACGTCGTGTTCGCCCCCTATGACGAGTTCGCCAAGGGTGTGAAGATCGCCGTGGATGAAGCCGGTCTGACCGATGACATCGACATCTACTCCGCCGACGTCTCTACCGCCGACATCTCGGCCATGCGAGAGCCGGGCTCTGCCTGGGTCGCCACTGTGGCCACCAATCCGGCGGTCGTGGGCGAAGTCTCGGTCCGCGCGCTGGCCCTGATGCTGACGGGCGAAAATCCCGGCGCCTCGGTTATCGTGCCGCCCACGCTCATCACGCAGGATTTCCTGAATACCGAGGACATCAAGAACATGGATGACCTCGGCGCGAAGATGCCCCAGTTCCAGCACGCCGACGTGGCCATGGCCGACTGGATGCCACTCCCGCCGCGCTAGCGCAGGACGGGGGCTTCCATCGCGAAGCCCCCTTCGCTGTTCCCATGGACCGCTTCCAAGTCACCTACCGTCTGGTCGCCGAAGACCGCTCTGCCGCCAAGTCCCTCGCTGATGCCATCGCGCTGGAAGACACGCTGGAAATCCCCCGCGATGTCGTCCCGCCGGGTTACATCGAAGACGTCGTCCTCGGGCGCGTCGAAAGCGTCGACCAGACCGAAGACACCGTCTGGTCCGCGCGGATCGGCTACCACATCGACGCCGTCGGACGCGAACTCCCGCAACTGATCAACGTCATCCTAGGCAACGCCTCGATCCTCGCAGGCGTGAAGGCCGTCGACCTCCAGCCCAACCCCGACATCCGCGCCCGCTTCCCAGGTGCCCGCTTCGGCGCAGAAGGCCTGCGCCGCCTAACGGGCCGTTCCACCGGCGGCTACGTCTGCCCCGTGATCAAACCCCAAGGCTCCGACACCAAAACCCTCGCACACCTCTGCTACCTTACCGCCCGCGCCGGGGCGGACATCATCAAGGACGACCACGGCCTCGCCAATCAGGACGCCGCCCCGTTCAAAGAGCGCATCAAAGCCTCCGCCGAAGCCGTTGCCCAAGCCAATGCCGAGCGCGCCGCCGAGGGCGACACCACCCGCGCGCTCTACTTCCCCAACATCGGCGGCCACGGGGATCAGGTCCGCGAACTCGCGTTTTACGCGAAAGAGGTCGGCGCCCACGGCATCCTCCTGATCCCCGGCCTCTTTGGCTTCGACGCCATCAACCGCCTCGCCAGGGATGCCTCATTCGACCTACCGATCATGGCCCACCCCAGCCACCTCGGCCCCTACGTCCTGTCCCCCGACCACGGCTACAGCCACGGCATGCTGTTCGGCCAAATGATGCGCCTCTCCGGGGCAGACATCTCGGTCTTCCCCAACCATGGCGGCCGCTTCGGCTTCACGGTGAATGAATGCACCGACATCGTCTGGGCCTGCCGCGATGAGGGCGGCCTCGGCCCCCCGATCCTGCCCAGCCCCGGAGGCGGCATGTCCATCGACCGCCTGCCGCAAATGCACCAGATGTACGGCGATGACTGCGTCTACCTCTGTGGCGGCAACCTCCTCCGCTACGGCGAGCGCATCGGCGACGCTATCCGCGAAATGCGCGAGATCCTCGGCTAATCCAAAGCGCAACGGTTTGTGCATATCACAGCGCGGAATCAAGGCTGAAAGCCGCCGCGCTATCGACGGGCCCTCCGCAGGCCCGGCGATTGATCCCCACCTGCGCGTCGTCCAGATCGAAGGCGATACGATAGCCATAAACGGCACTGATCAACCGGCAGGATCGCCGGTCCAGGGCCCATCGACAACGCGGCTCAGCGATTAGCCACCGTCGCCTGATACCTGTCCAACTCCGACAGCAACGCCGACCCAACCGCCGCATCATACCGCGCACAAAACTCAGCCCAAACAGCACCATACGGAAGGTCCTTCAACTCCTCCGTCAGCACCAGTCGCGCCGTAAAGTCCAGCGCATCCTCCGCCGCCCGCAACCGCCCCCACGGCCGCAGCAACGCCTGCAAAAGCGCCTTCTGCATGTTCCGCGTCCCGATCACCCACGCCGCCGTCCGGCTGATCGTCGCATCAAAGAAATCCAGCCCGATATGCGTCCGCCCCAGCAAGTCCGCGCTCACCAACTCATGCGCCATCGCCAGAATGTCGTCGTTCAGCAGGATCACATGATCACTGTCCCACCGCATCGGCCGCGACACATGCAGCAGCAGCTCCGGCAGTGCCAGCGCCACCGCCGACAGCTTGTCCGCCACTGACTCCGTCGGATGAAAATGCCCCATGTCGAGGCACAAGAGCGTCCCCTTCCGGATCGCATAGCCAAGGTAGAACTCGTGGCTGCCGACCGTGCACGCCTCCACCCCGATCCCGAACAGCTTCGACTCCACCGCGTCCAGCATGTGCGTCTTCGGGGCCTCCAGCATCGCATCAAGCGACGCCTCCAGCCGCCCACGCGCTGCCATCCGATCAACCGGAATGTCCTTATACCCGTCCGGCACCCAGATGTTGTTCACAGCCGGTGACCCCAGCGCCTCGCCCATCTTCTCCGCGATGTCGCGAGTCCTCCGCCCATGCTCGATCCAGAACGCCCGGATGCCCTCGTCCGGATGCGACAGCGTCAGGTTGTCGTCCGCCTTCGCGTGGGCAAAAAACGTCGGGTTGAAATCCAGCCCGATCCCCTGATCCTTCGCCCAATCGACCCATGGTGCGAAGTGCCGGTACTCGATCTCATCCCGATCCGGCGCCTCGTCGGTATCCATGTACATCGCGTGCAGGTTCAGCCGATGCGCCCCCGGGATCTGCCCGTACGAAAACTCCAGATCCGCCCTCAACTCATCCGGCGTCCGTGCGCGCCCGGGATGGTTCCCCGTCGCCTGAATGCCTCCGCCCGATGACCCGGTCCGGCTCTCAAACCCAACGACATCATCGCCCTGCCAGCAATGGACCGAGATCGAAATCTCCCCCAGCCGCGCCAAAGCGGCCTCGGTATCAACCCCCCAATCCGCAAACCGGGCCTTCGCGCTTTCGTATCCCATCGCCTACCTCGTGAACGCCTGCACATTGCCCGCGTCGACGTTCAGAATGTTCCCCGTCGACTTCGACGACGTATCGGCGGCAAAGAAATAGCACGCCTCCGCAATGTCCTCCGGAAAGACCGACCGCTTCAGCATCGACCGGTTGCGATACATCTCTTCCAGCCCCTCTTTGTCCGTCCCATAGGTCGAGGCGCGCTGCTCCAGCCACTCGCCCTCCCAGATCTTCGACCCCCGTAAAACCGCGTCGGGGTTCACCACGTTCACCCGGATTCCGGCCTCCGCCCCCTCCAGCGCAAGACACCGCGCAAGGTGGATTTCTGACGCCTTCGCCGTGCAATAGGCCGACGCATTCGGCGACGCCGCCAGCCCGTTCTTGGAGGCGACAAAGACAATCGACCCGCCCATATCCTGCGCCCGCATCACCTTGAACGCCTCCCGGCTGACAAGGAAATACCCGGTCGACAGGATCTCCATATTCCGGTTCCACAGTTCCAGCGAGGTCTCCTCCACCGGCGCCGACGAAGCGATCCCTGCGTTCGACACCAGAATGTCCACGCCGCCGAATTCCACGCTCACCTCCGCTAACGCCCGCGCCACGGCGGCTTCATCGGTGACGTCCATCAGCACCGCGCGCACCACGTCCTTCCCGAACCGCCCGGCCAGCACCGCCTCTGCCTCTGCCAATGCTTCCGCATTGATATCCGCCAGCATCACGCAGGCGCCCTCGGCCAGATACCGCTCCGCCGTTGCCGCCCCGATCCCGCCCGCGCCGCCAGTGACCAACGCCACACGGCCCGCGAGCGACTTGGGCTTCGGCATCCGCTGAAGCTTGGCCTCTTCCAGCAGCCAGTATTCGATATCGAATGCCTCCTGCTCGGGCAGGCCGCAATACTCGCTCACCGCGCTCGCCCCGCGCATCACGTTGATCGCGTTGACATAAAACTCGCCCGAGATCCGCGCTGTGGCCTTGTCCTTAGCGAAGGTGATCATGCCCACACCCGGGATCAGATAGACCACCGCATTCGGGTCCCGAAGGGCAGGGGAGTCGTCCCGCTTGCAGCGCTCGTAATACGACGCGTAATCCTCACGATAGGCGGCCACCTGCGCGGGCAATCCCTCCAAAACCTCATCCACATTGCGGTGCGCGGGATCAAACGCCACCACCAGCGGCCGGATCTTGGTGCGCAAGAAGTGATCGGGGCACGACGTCCCCAGCGTGGCAAGCGGCGCCATCCCCTTCGCATTCACAAACTTCAACACCGGATCGGAGTCATCAAAATGCCCGACCATATGCTGGTTCCCGCTGACAAACCCCCGGATCGCGGGCATCAGGCGGGCGGCAATTGCGCGGCGATCTTCGGGCGGCAGGCTTTCATGCGCCGCACCGCCAAATACCGGCACATCCGCCGTCCGCTCCGCCAGCCAATCCGTCGCCACGTTGATCACGTCAATGGTGCAGTCATAGCACTCCCGCGCCGTGTCGCCCCAGGTGAACAGCCCGTGGCTTTCCAGCACGACCCCGTCCGCCTTCGGGTTTTCGCGACAGAACCTCTCCAACCACAATCCCAGCTCATACCCGGGCCGCTTCCACGGCAGCCACCCGATCCGGTCGCCAAAAACCTCTGCCGTTAGTGCCTTAGAGTTCTTCGATGCCGCAATCGCAATGATCGCATCCGCATGCACATGATCGACGTGCTTGCGCGGTACATAGGCATGCAGCGGTGTGTCAATGGACGCTGCCCTCGGGTTCAGCTTGAACGTACAGTGGGGCAGGTACCCCACCATCTCATCCTCATGCTCCACCCCGCGATACAGCCCCTTCAGCGCGTCGAGCCTATCCATGTACAGCGTCGCGAACCCGTCGAGGCCCATTGACCCGATATCCCCGCCTGACCCCTTAACCCAAAGCACCTCCACGGGCTGCCCTGTCAGCGGATCCGTCTCCGTCACCTTGGCCGAGGTATTGCCGCCGCCATAGTTCGTCACCCGCTTGTCCGACCCAAGAATGTTCGACCGATACAGCAGCAGTTCCGATTCGGATTTCCCGTCCGCGACCGCCGGATCCCACCGGTTTTCGAGACGCGCACTTCCGAACGTTTTCAACATGTTGCCCCCTCCTGCCGTCGGGTTCGACGATGCTGCGGCGTTGCCGACAGGCTGGATTTGATAACAGGCTCTGTCAATCATTAATGATCAAGTTCCGTCATGCTGCGCCGCAGAATGACCGATTATGATTGAAATTGATTGACAGGCCCGCCGAATCTGAACACCGTCACGGGAATGGGAGGCGCAATTGCACGAGAAAGAACGCCATAGGATCATCCTGTCCGCAGTGCAGGACCGCCCGGTGGTGACCGTGGTTGACCTCTGCAGCCTCACCGGCGTGTCCGAGGCGACGATCCGGCGCGATATCTCAACCCTCCACATGCAGCAGAAGCTCCGCCGCGTGCGGGGCGGGGCCGAGGCGATCACGCCGCCGCAGTTCGTCGGCCTCGCCGGGCGGCCTTTCGTCGTGAACGAGGCGCTGCGCATCAACGAAAAGCAGGCCATCGCCCGTGCGGCCGTGGCGCTCTGCGAAGACGGCGACAGCATCATCATCAACGGCGGCACCACCACGTTCCAGATGGTCCACCCGCTCGCCAGCCGCCGCTTGCAGGTCTTCACGAACTCCTTCCCGATTGCCGAGCACCTGCTCAAGCATTCCAAGAACACCATCACGCTCTCGGGCGGCACGATCTACCGCGAACAGAACATCATCCTGTCGCCCTTCGACAACGACGTGACTCGCAACTTCTACGCCCGCCGCATGTTCATGGGCGCGCAGGGTCTCGGCCCCCTCGGCCTGATGGAAGCCGACCCGCTGCTCATCCAGGCTGAGCAAAAGCTGATCGGACAGGCCGACGAACTCGTCGTCCTCGTCGACAGCTCAAAGTTCAGCCAGCGCTCCAGCCTCGTGCTGTGCCCGCTGGAGCGGATCAGCACCGTCATCACCGACGACGGCATCCCGGACGCCGCGGCCGCGATGCTGGAGGCCGCCGACATCAACGTGATCGTCGCCCACGCAGGCGGCGCTCAAGAGGAAGAGGCGGCCTCATAAACCGCCTCAGCGACGCCAGAAACGATTTTCAGGGAGGATCAAAAAATGAAACGTCGGACTTTCACATCACTCATGGCGGGTCTCAGCCTTGCCGCCGGAATGATGAGCTCAACCGCCATGGCGCAGGACAACATGCGCATCGCGCTGGTCGTCAAGGCGCTGGGCATCGGCTTTTTCGAGGCCGCCGCCGAGGGCGCGCAAGAAGCCGCGTTCGAGCTTGGCAATGTAGAGATCATCTATACCGGCCCCACCGACACTACCGCCGAGGGGCAGATTGAGGTCATCAACTCGCTCATCGCGCAAGGCGTCGATGCCATCGCGATTTCCGCCAACGATCCGGACGCCCTTGTGCCCGCGCTGAAAAAGGCGATGGATCGCGGGATTACCGTGATTTCCTGGGATTCCGGCGTGTCGCCAGACGGGCGCCAGATGCACCTGAACCCCTCTTCGACCGAGCTGATCGGGAACACGATCATCAAGCTCGCCGCTGATCACATGCCCGACGGGGGCGACGTGGCGATCCTGTCGGCAACCGCGACTGCGACGAACCAGAACGCGTGGATCGAGGCCGCCAAGGGTGTCCTGCCGAACTATGACGGCGTGGATCTGGTGACCACGGTCTACGGCGACGACCTGTCGGACAAATCCTACCGCGAGGCGCAGGGCCTCATGTCGTCTTACCCCGACCTGAAGGCCATCATCGCGCCGACCACGGTGGGCATTCTTGCGGCCTGCCAGGCGGTGACCGATGCGGGCAAGATCGGGGAGATCAACGTCACTGGCCTCGGCCTCCCGTCCGAGATGGCGGGCTGCGTGGATTCCGGCGCGACCAAGAGCTTCGCGATCTGGAACCCGATCGACCTTGGTTATTCGGCCACCATGCTCGCGCATGCGATTGCCGGTGGCGCCGAAGCGGGGCCGGGCGCGGAAATCCCCATGGGTCGCATGGGCTCTGTCACGCTGGACGACACCAACTCCGCCGCGATGTCCGATCCGTTCACCTATGACAGCTCGAACATCGACCAGTTCAAGTCGATCTTCTGATCCTCCCAGGCCCTAGCGTTCGCGCGCCGGGGCCACCTAGCCGAACGGGACCCATGCAACTGGAGCTTCGACAAGACGCGTCGACCGCCGATGCGCCGCTGCTGTCGCTGTCGGGCGTCACCAAGACCTTCCCCGGCGTGCGCGCCCTGTCGGACGTTTCGCTCAAGCTCTACCCCGGCAAAGTCACCGCTCTCGTCGGCGAAAACGGCGCGGGCAAGTCCACCGTAGTGAAGGTCCTCACCGGCATCTACCAGCCGGACGCCGGAGAGATCCGCATCGACGGCCACCCCGTTCGCTTCCCCACCCCGCAATCCGCCGAAAGCGCTGGCGTCACCGCGATTCATCAGGAAACCGTCCTGTTCGACGAACTCTCTGTCGCCGAAAACATCTTCCTCGGCCACGCCCCCAAGGGCCGCTTCGGCCTGATCGACACACGCGCCATGCACGCCCGCGCCCGCGAAATCCTCTCCGGCATCGGCGCCAGTATCGACCCCAGCGCGACGCTCAAAGACCTCGGCACCGCCAACAAGCACCTCGTCGCCATCGCCCGCGCCCTGTCCATCGACGCCCGCGTCGTCATCATGGACGAGCCCACGGCCGCCCTCAGCCACACCGAAATCGAAGAGCTCTACGAGCTGGTCGAAAGCCTCAAAACCCAGGGCAAAGCGATCCTCTTCATCAGCCACAAGTTCGATGAGATCTTCCGCATCGCCGACTTCTACACCGTCTACCGCGACGGCCAGATGGTCGGCGACGGCGCCATCGCTGACGTGACCGAACCGGACCTCGTAAAGCTGATGGTCGGCCTCGATGTCAGTCAGATCTTCCCCGACCGCACCCGCGCCCCGGGCGACGAAATCCTCGTGGTCGAGGGCTACGACCACCCCACCGAATTCGCCGAAATCGGCTTCACCTTGCGGCGCGGCGAAATCCTTGGCTTCTACGGTCTCGTCGGCGCCGGACGATCTGAGTTCATGCAGGCACTCTTCGGCATCACCCGCCCCTCCGGCGGCACGCTGAGCATCGACGGCGCCCCCGTAACGATCCGCACCCCCGCCGACGCGGTCGGCTCCGGCATCGTCTACGTCCCCGAAGATCGGGGCCGCCAAGGCGCCATCGGCGCCCTCCCGATCTTTCAGAACGTCACCTTGCCATCGCTCTCGCGCACCTCCCGAAACGGCTTCCTGAGGCTCGCGCAAGAGTTCCAACTCGCCCGTGAATACACCGAGCGCCTCGACCTCCGCGCCGCCTCGCTCGACACCGACGTGGGTAACCTCTCGGGCGGCAACCAGCAGAAAGTCGTCATCGCCAAGTGGCTCGCCACCCGGCCCAAGGTCATCATCCTCGACGAGCCGACCAAGGGCATCGACATCGGCTCGAAGGCCGCCGTGCATGAGTTCATGGCCGAACTCGCCGCGCAGGGCCTTGCTGTCATCATGGTCAGCTCTGAAATCCCCGAGATCATGGGCATGTCCGACCGCGTCATCGTCATGCGCGAGGGCCGGATCGTCGCGACCCTCGACCGTGAAGCGATCACGCCCGAAACCCTCGTCACCCACGCCGCCGGGATCGCCGCATGAAACGCCTGCTCGCCTCTCGCGAAGTACTGCTTCTGATCGCCATCGCCCTGCTGCTCGGCCTCATCTCGCTCCGCTTTCCGGCCTTCGTTGCCCCCTCGAATCTCGCCGTCGTGTTCAACGACACCGCACCCCTGATCCTTCTCGCCATCGGCCAGATGATCGTGATCCTCACGAAATGCATTGACCTATCCGTCGCCGCAAACCTCGCGCTGACAGGCATGGTCGTCGCCCTCATCAACCTCTCCGCCCCCGGCCTGCCCATCGCGGTCATCGTCGCCATCTCCATCGGGATCGGCGCAATTCTCGGCGCGTTCAACGGCATCCTCGTCTGGAAACTCGCCATCCCGCCCATCGTCGTGACCCTGGGCACGCTCACCATCTTCCGCGGCTGCATCTTCCTGCTCACCGAGGGCAAATGGGTGAACAGCCACGAGATGAGCGACGCCTTCAAAGCCGTCCCCCGCACCGACATCCTGGGTCTGCCCGTCCTCAGCTGGATTGCCATCGCCGCCGTCATCCTGTTCTCCATCGTGATGACCCGCACCACCCTGGGACGCGCCTTCTACGCCGCCGGGGGCAACCCCCACGCCGCAACCTATGCCGGGATCAACGTGGGCCGGACGCAGTTCTGGGCCTTCACTATCTCGGGCGCCATTGCCGGGCTCACCGGATATCTCTGGGTTTCCCGCTTTGCCGTGGCCTATGTCGACGTCGCGGGCGGGTTCGAGCTCACCGTCGTCGCCGCCTGCGTCATCGGCGGGGTGTCCATCATGGGCGGCATCGGCTCCGTCACCGGGGCGCTTCTGGGCGCCCTGTTCCTCGGCATCATCGCCAACGCATTGCCGGTCGTGAACATCTCCCCCTTCTGGCAAATGGCCATCTCGGGCGGCGCGATCATCATCGCCGTCGTCCTGAACGCCCAGGCCAGCAGCTCCAAAGGGCGCATCATCCTCAAACGGGCAGAGCAAGGGGCCGCATGACCACCCGCACCATCCCCGACCGCCTCCGCTCCCCGCTAGAGCGCAACCTCAAAAGCTGGGAAAGCCTGCTGCTGCTGGTGGCCATCGGCATCTTCATCGCGAATTCGTTTGCCTCGCCGTACTTCCTGAACGCCTGGAACCTCTCGGACGCGACATTCAACTTCACCGAGAAGGCGATGATCGCCTTCGCCATGGCACTCTTGATCATATCTGGCGAAATCGACCTCTCCGTCGCCGCCATTATCGCGCTCGCCTCCACCGCCATGGGGGCGGCGGCGCAGGTGGGCGTCGGCACCCCGGGGCTCGTTCTGATCGGTCTCTCTGTCGGGCTCATCTGCGGCGCGTTTAACGGTATCCTCGTGACCGGCCTCGGGCTGCCGTCTATCGTCGTGACCATCGGCACGATGAGCCTTTTCCGAGGCATCAGCTTCATCATCCTCGGCGATCAAGCCTATCGCGGCTATCCACCGGACTTCGCGTTCTTCGGGCAAGGCTATGTCTGGTGGGTCATCTCGTTCGAATTCGTCCTCTTCGCCGTGATCGCCGTGATCTACGCCGTCCTCCTCCACCTCACCAACTTCGGACGCGCCGTCTATGCTATCGGCAACAACGCCACCGGCGCCCTGTTCTCGGGCATCCGCGTCGGGCGCGTGAAGTTCATCCTCTTCCTGCTCACCGGCCTCATGTCAGGCGTCGCCGCGATCTGCCTGACCTCCCGCCTCGGGTCGACGCGCCCCTCCATCGCCTTTGGATGGGAGTTGGAGATCGTCACAATGGTCGTCCTCGGCGGCGTCAGCATCCTCGGCGGTTCCGGCTCTATCCCCGGTGTCGTGATCGCCGCCTTCGTCATGGGCCTCGTGACCTTCGGGCTGGGCCTTCTGAACGTCCCCGGCATCGTGATGTCCATCGTCATCGGCGCACTGCTGATATCGGTGATCGCGCTGCCCCGGCTCTGGTCGATGCGGAGGAACTGATGGAAAAGTTTGCCTTCAAGATGCACCTCAACCCCGGCTGCCGGGACGAGTACAAGCGCCGCCATGATGAGATCTGGCCCGAACTCGTCACGCTCCTGAAAGACGCGGGCGTGTCCGACTACTCGATCCACCTCGACGAAGAGACGAACACGCTGTTCGGGGTCCTCTGGCGCACCGACGACCACACCATGGCTGATCTGCCGGGGTACGAGGTCATGCAGCGCTGGTGGGCGCACATGGCCGACATCATGCAGACGCAGCCTGATAATAAACCGGTGGTTGTGCCCCTCACACCAGTGTTCC
>JBCCXY010000062.1:0-21514 GCA_039190895.1 Pseudomonadota bacterium
AGATGCGAGCCATGCCCATCATCAGGCGGTCGAGCGGCGCGCCCTCTTGCGTGCCCGAGGTGAAGTAGACCCCGCGCAGCATGTGGCGGCGTTCGTATTTGTTGTCCTGAAAGACCTCGTCCGTGAACTGCTTCGCGACGGAGCGGACAGAGGCGAGCTGGCTGGAGAAGCCCTGTATTAGCGCGCGGCGGCCCGGGTCGTCTTCGGACTGCATGCGTTCGAGCAGTTGCGAGTTGAGGCGGGCTAGAAGGGCCGCGAATTCGGCGTCGAAGGCGGCGATGGGGGGTTCGGTTTTCTTCTTGGAGCCGGGCAGCGGGAAGGTGAAGCCCCAGACCTGGCCGCGCGCTTCTTTGCCGAGGGTGTCGAAGAACTCGGTAAAGCCCGCGATGAGGTCGGCTTTGGTGAAGAGGACGTAGACGGGGAAGCGGACGCCCAGTTCTTCGCGCAGCTCGTTTAGGCGGCGGCGGACGGCTTTGGCGTGGTTTTGCTGAGTCGTCTCGTCCTGCAGGGACAGGTCGCTGAGGCTAATCGCGACGATGGCGCCGTTGATCGGCTGGCGCTTGCGGTACTTCTTGAGGATGCCGAGGAAGCCGGTCCACGCGGCGTTGTCGGTTTCCTGATCGCTTTCCTGCGTGGTGTAGCGACCGGCGGTGTCGATCAGCACGGCGTTGTCGGTGAACCACCAATCGCAGTTGCGCGTGCCGCCGACGCCGCCGATGGCCTCTTTCCCCATCGTATCGGCGAGGGGGAATTGCAGGCCGGAATTGACGATGGCTGTCGTCTTCCCTGCCCCGGGCGGGCCGATCATGACGTACCACGGCAGTTCACGAAGTTGGCGGCGGCCGGACTTGGATTTGCGGAGTTCGGCCATCGCCTCGCGCAGCTTGCCGCGCATTTCGTCGAGATCTTCAGAGGCGGGGTCGTCGTCTTCCTCCTCGTCGATGGAGGCCTCGGTCATCTCGTCCGTCATCTTGCGATTGCGTCGCCAGCGGACGATCAGGACGATCAGCAGGAAAAACAGCGTGATGCCCCAGATCACGCCGATGATGATGTAGCGCGTGCGGGGCGGGTCGAACGGGGCGCCGAAGCGTTCGGTCACGAAAAGCGGGAAAAGGAACCACACGCACAGCGACAGGACGATCGCAATGAAGAGGGACGCGAGCCAGACCGACCGGAAGACCGGCCGGAGGAATCTGATCATCATCATGACTGGCTCTCCTGGATTAGAAGCACCTCAATGCGGCGGTTCTTGGCGCGCCCGTCGCGGGATTCATTGGAGGCGATGGGCTCTTTCTCGGCCCGGCCCTCGGCGCTGAGGCGGGACTTTTCCTCGATCTGCGGGGCGAGCATCTGCATGACGGCCTCGGCACGGGACAGCGAGAGATGCATGTTGTCCTTGAAGCGGCCCGAGGTGACGGGGATGCTGTCGGTGTGGCCGACGACGATGATCGGCCCTTGTTCGTCATTGAGCGCCGTGCCGATGCGGCGGAGGGCTTCGGTATAGGCGGGCTGGAGCCGGTCGCTGCCGGAGCCGAACATCGCCGTGGCGACGACGCGGACGGTGATAGTGTTGCCCTTCTTGAAGACCTCGACGATGCCCTCCTTCACCTCCGGCTCCAGAAAGCCTGAGACCCGCTGCAGTTGCTCTTCGACTTGCGGAGGTGGGTCTGGCGGCAAGGGCCGCGGCGCGCGGCGGACGAGTTCTGGCGGTGGGACGTTGTCGAGAAGGGCAAGTTGTCCGATCAGGCGATCGGTGCTGCCGGACAGCAGGATCGACAGCGTCAGGTAGATCGCCAGGAGTAGCGCCCCGGTGGCGCCGAGGCTGATCCAGACGAGCTTCCAGAACGACCTCGGTTTGAAGGGTACGTCGAGTCCCTTCCAGTTGGGCGAGAGGTCATTCTCGACCTCGCCCGAGTTGGCGCGGATCAGGCGGGCGAGGCCCTGCCGGATGCGCATATGCTTTTCCGGCCCGCCCTGCTCGACACGGAGGCGGCCTTCGAAACCAAGGGAGAGGCAGACGTAGAGAAACTCCAGCAGTTCCAGGTTGTTGCCCGGGTCTTTCTCCAGCCGAGCGAGGAGGTCATAGAAGCGGTCGCCGCCGACGACCTCGCGGTGGAAGGTACCCACAAGCGTCTTTTGCGCCCATTCCGAGTGACCGCCCCAGGGGGTGTTCAGCACCACGTCGTCGAGCGTCGCGCAGATCGCGTAGCGGGCGGCTTTGACCGTTTGCGGGGGGATGCCGTTGTTGAGGCAGCGGGATTCAAACTCACGAATTTCGGCGACGACGCTTTCGCGGAGTTTGCCCGGGTCCATGTGTTGGGCGCGGTTTCGGATGCGGCTAACGAGGGAAAACAGCGTGGACGCGGTGGCGTTGAGCTGGTTCATCCCGGTCATGGCCGAGGCCATGGTTTCGGCGTCTGTCGTTTTTGAGCCTGCGGGGCGGCTGACCCGTTCGGGCACCCCTACCCCGGCGTCGGCAGAAGGCGCGGGCGCAGCCGGTTCGGCAACAGCAGGCGTACGACGCCCCCCGGGATTGGGGCGGATCACCGTCTTGTCGGTGTCATCTGGTTCTGCGAACGGGTCTTCGTCAGCCATCGCCTCAGTTGTTCCGGATTGCCCAGAGCTCCATCTTCAGGCCAGGGAAATCGCCCTGGACGTGGACGGCCAACCCACCCGATGTGGTCATCCCGCGCCAATGCGGGCTGTCGGCGTCCAATTCAAAATACACGACACCCGCATGATACGGGATTTGCCGCGGCGCGACAGGCAAAGGTCGCAGGGTGATGCCCGGCAGGGCAGAGTTTACGAGTTTGCGGATCTCTTCCACCGGGCCGATTTTCGACTGGGAGGCGAAGTGCTGGCGCACATCCTCGGCCGGAATGTCAGCCTGCACGGACAGGACGAAGCCCGCGTTCCCGATCAGCTTGCGGTCGGCGATCATGCCGACATGGATGCCGAACTTGCGTGCCTCCAGCGGGATAGCGTTGGCGGATTGTTCGAGGACCGTCGACAGGTACTGGCGCAGGATGCGGATGACCGGGGCGAAGGTCGTGGTGAGGTCGTCGTGCTTGTAGGGCGGGAACTCTGGCGCGGCCTTGTCGGTGGCGAGGAAGGCGGACAGTTCGCCCGCGAGACCCACGAAGGTGCGGTAGGCGTCTTCGGGGTGGACGTTCTCAATGTTATTCATGTGGCGGATCACCGGGAGCGCCCGGTTGACGAGGGCGAGGAGTAGGAAATCCTGGATCTCGGCGGCCCCTTTTGCTGAGCCTGCCTCGACAAGGCGGCCCGCCAGTGCAGTCATGCGATGGTTGAGAAGCCCCTGAATTTCCTGCAGAAACGCCGAGAGCGGGCCGGAGGCGCGGATATCCAGCGCGCTGGGGACGAAGCCTGAGTCCAGCACAACCTCTTTATCCGGGCGGACCTCGATAATGCGGGCGATGGGGATGGTCAGGCGGTCGGACAGGTCGTCGACCTCCAACGCGAATTGCAAACGCAGCTTGCCGACGCCGAGCGTCACCGGCTCGGTGCCGCGGCCCATGGTATTGACCACTTCAACCTCGCTTGCGCGGAGGCGGCTGGCGGAGCGTTCGTCGCCGGTCAAGTCGACCTCGGATGCGCCCTGGCGGCGCTGAGGGACCGACAGCAGCACGACGCAGTCCTTGACAGTTTCGGGCACGACGAGGGCCGGCGGGTGGTCTTCGGAGATGGGCACCTTGAACACCGTGCCGTCCTGGGTAAGCCCGGCGCAGGTCTTCAGCGCGAACTGCCCGACCTTCAGCGCCTCTTCATCGATCTCCAGCGCGCTGACGCCCCAGCGGTAGGGCGCCATGCGGCGAGCAAGCCCGTCGACCAGCGCCGCCATGTGCCGGTCGGCCTGTTGGAAGTGATGGGGCTGGAGGAACAATCCCTCCGTCCAAAGCACTTTGTTGTCCCAGGACACCGTTGTCCCCTCTACAAATTCCTGTGGCCGTTCAAGCCACTGCTATGACTTCAGCTTATCCAGTTGAGCCTTGTATGCGAGCGCAAATTCACGACTGAACAGGTCGTGGAAATCGTTTTCGGCCTGATCCGAGATCTCACCGTAGAGCTTTTCGTACACTTCCCAGTAGCGGGCTTTCTTCCCCTTGAGCAGTCCGCCGAGCCGCCCCTTGTCCTCGATCTGCGTCGCGAGGACCTGTGGGTCGAGCTTTGCGAGCACGCCTTTCAGTGCCGCTTCCATCCCCGCGATCATCGCCACCTCGTGGGCCTTGATGTCGTTCAGCGCCTCTTCGACGGCATGTTCGGCGTCGAGGTAGCCTTTGGTGCGGCTGCGGATGAGGGCCTCCAGCGCCTGTTCTTCTGAGATCGAGAACTTCAGCGGGTTGTTTCCGCCCGCGCTGATCATGGTTTGCTCGATCCGGAACTCTCCCTTGATGGAGGCGCGGGTCATCAGGACCTCGCGAATTCCTACGATCATGGCACGCAGCATGCGGCCCATGCGGTTGAAGGTGGGGGACATCTCATCATCAGGGATGGTGAGGTCTTCGACGTTCAGTGCCTTGAGGAATTCCAGCGCTGCGGCCTGCTCTGCCTCGGTCGGGGGCGGGGCGGGGTCTGCTTTGGTCGGTTCGGGCGTTCGGGTTGGCTCGGGCTCGGGCTCTTGTTCCGGCGCGGGTTCGGGGTCGGGCGTGGGGTCAGGGACCTTGTCGAAATCGGGGTTTGCGCCGGGGGGAATGCTCTCCGCCGGTCCGTCCGGCTTTGGCATCAGGTCTTCGTCGTCCCAATCCTCGGGGATATAGGCCGAGCCGCCCGCAGAGGGTCGGAAGCTGTCGTGGGTCGCGGGGTTGTGCATCGGGATGCTGGCGCCCATCCCCTCGTGCGGGTCCTTGGGTTTGGCGAAGAACGGGTCGTCCTCGCCCGTGGGGGGCAGCAGGTCGTCCACCGGGTCGCGGGTGTCGATTTGGGAGGGCCCGCGCGGGGGGCTTTCGCTGCCGAGGAGGTCATCGAGGAAGTCGCCCTCGGCCCCCGGATCATCCAGAAGCGAGCGGGCATCCGGCGCGTTCATCGCGTTGCCGTGGGACACGCCCGCCTCGGGCACAGGGGGCGCGAGGATGTCGGCGGTGCTGATGTGCGGGATGTCGATCTCCACCACCAGCTCATACGTGCCCATGGTCAGCACGTCGCCGTCGTTGAGCGGGGTCGTCACCCGGCCCAGCGGGGTTTTGGCGTAGTTAAGGTATGTGCCGTTGGTCGAGAGGTCGATGACGAAGACATCGCCGTTGTTCTCTTCGATCACGCAGTGGGATTTGGAGATCAGCCGGTCGGTGTCCGGCAGTACGAGGTCGTTCTCGGCCCCGCGCCCGATGGTTATGGACGAGCCGAGCATCTTCACGGGATGCCCATCGTTCGGCACGGTGCCGGTCGATTGAAATTTCAGCGTGACGGGCATGGGCTTATCCGCCGGTCAGCACCGTAAAACAGCCCAGTGCGACGGGACCGGGTGTGCAAACACAGGTGTCCGAGATCCGCGCGGCGGGGAGCATGCCGATCATACAGGTCATGGAGCCCTTGATGATTGGATGCGGGACAGGTGGTATGCCCGCGACAGTGTCGGTCAGTCGCGCCGCAGGAAGGCCCTGAACCAGAGTATTCAATGAGCACGGGCCTATGATGGGCATGGGAATACCAGCCGTCACGAGACAGCTGTGCACGTCCGTCATTCTGGCCTGCGGGAGTGTCATTCACCTTCCTCCGCTGCCCCTTTCGGCGTCAGCCGCCCGTTGCCGCCCCTCGCGATGTCCAGCGCCCGGTCTATGATGCGCTGCTGGTAGCGCTCCATGTCCTCCCCATGCGCGCGAAGCGCCAGGATGTTCATGGTGAACGCCGACACAGCACCCACGCCCGGGGGCGCAGGGTACTCTTTCAACTCGCCCGGGCCAAGGGTGTCGGTCGCATATAGCACACCTGTTGCACAGTGGACGAAGTCGTCATTCACGCCTGCGGTCTGGATGGCCGTCCTGGCACGTTCCTGATTGGCTTCGGTGGGCTCAAAGACCCAGGCTTCGGCGGCGGCGAGGGTGGGCGTTGGGGGAACATCGGTCTTCTCGGACAGCTCTTTCGCGGCGAGGCAGGCCCACCAGACCCTTTCGCGCGCCGGGAGGGCGACGGAGAGGAGGCGGATCATGTCGAGCGTTGCGCCCTTGTCCTCAAGCTCTTGCAGGACGGCAGGCACGGGGGCGCTTGCGGGGGAGTCGAGTTTGACGGAGAGTTCGGTGTTCTCGCGCGCAAGCACGCGGGCGGCGGGCTCGTCGGGAATCTTTTTCAGATCAGCGAAACGATCCGTCATGGGCCTTTCCCATCGGTTCTGGCGACGCCCAGCGCGGAATCAAGGCCGCAGGCCGCCGCGCTATCGACGGGCCCACCCGAGGCCCGGCGATTGGCTGCCACCAGCGCCACGCTCGGACCTCGATCGGTCTTGCCGCCATAAAGCGCGCCGGACGCAGGGCGGTCCTGCCGGTCCTTGGCCCGTCGACAGCGCGGCTTATCCCTTTGATGTTCCGAGGTCATTGCGTCCCTAGTTGATCAACGTGATGCCGCCCTTGGCGATCAGGACTGCGTCGCCCTTGACCTGGGTGATTGGCGCCTTCGTTTCGCTCATGATCGTCGCCTGGGACGTGATCATCATGCCTTTGATCGTCACGCCCATCTGGTCGATCTTGATCGACGAGGCGCCCACCGTGAGCAGGATTTCCTGCATCGCCGTCATGTGAATCTTACCGAGCGACACGTCCACCGTCAGGTCGCCCATCCGCACCGTGGTTGCATGATCGCCCGTTTCAATCGTCTCGGTCTTGTCGGTCTTGATCGATTTGACCTCACTCCCCGTTTCAATCGTGAAGGTGTGGTCGCCCTTCACGATGTTGCGGGTCACGTTGTTCTGGATCGTTTCGGTCAGGTCGCCGGCATCCTCTTTCTCGACGCCAATCGTGACGGTGGAGTTGTTCTTGATGATACCTTCATAGTCCTTCTCGGCCTGGAAGCGCACCAGTTCCTCGCCCTTCAGGTCCTCGAACATCAGTTCGTTGAAACCGTCGCTTCCTTTGGACGAATCCGTCTTGATGCCGGACTGGGTCTTGTTGTCGGGCAAGTCGTAAGGCGGCATGTTGGTGTTGTTGTACAGCATCCCGGTGCAGATCGGGCGGTCGGGGTCGCCGTCTTCGAACTGAATGACGACCTCCATCCCGATGCGGGGGATGAAGATGGAGCCCCAGTTCTTCCCCGTCCACGGCATTACCGTGCGGACCCAGCAGGACGAGGCGTCGTCCTTCTCGCCAAGGCGATCCCAGTGGAACTGGACTTTGATGCGGCCATATTCGTCGGTGTAGATCTCTTCGCCGTCCGGGCCCACGACCTCGGCCGTCTGAAGGCCGGGGATTTCGGGCCACGGGGTCTTCAGCGGTGGGCGATACGGTTCCGCCTTCGGGACGACGCCGAATTCGCAGCGGTAGGTGTCCTTGTTGTCTTCGTCGAACTCGTGCCGGGTGCCGATGCGGCTGTCGTCGGTGTTGGTGTCGGCGTCTTCGTAGTCGGTCTCGACCTGAAGCTTGTGGACGGCCTTCGTGATCAGATACTCGATGTTGTTCTGCTCACGCTCATGCTCTTTCAGAGAGAACGTATAGCCCGCCGCCACCGTCCTTGCGTTGCCTGCGCCTTGGGAGACGCGGTGGCGGATAGCCTCGGCCTCCATCCGGACGCGGGCGCGGGTCTCGCCCAGAGAGTCTTGCCGATAGCGGCCTGGAGTATCGTAGATCTCATAGGACTTGTGGCCGTGTTCGCCCTTCTCGATGGATTGGGTGACGAAGAGGTCCGCCGTCGAGTTCTCAAAGTCGTAGTCGTCAAGCGACATGACCCCCCGGGTCACCCGTTCGCCCGAAGTCCATTCGAAAATGTGGTCATCGCGGCGGCGATAGTCTTCTTCGCGGTATGAGAACGCGAGCTCCGATTCCCCTTTGATGGCCGAGAAGCCGCCTTCATTGTCGGTGAGGATCAGCTTTTCGACCGTGCCGGAGTAGTCGAAGAAAAAGCAGATGCCCTCTTCCTCAAGCAGGCGGCTGATGAAGGCGTAGTCGCTTTCGCGGAACTGGACGCAATAGACCCGCTCTTCATAGGATTCGCTGAGCTTGAACTCGTAATCCGAAAAGCCGTTTTCGCTGAAGATGTCTTCAACGATCTGCTGCGTCTTCATTTCCTGATAGATGCGGCAATCATTGGTGCGGGTCAGGAACCAGAACCACGGGCGGATGATGATGCGGAAGTGGGCGTAGCCTTCGCTAAGGCCCAGAAACTCGGCCAGGGTGGCCTTGCCGATGAACTTGCGGTCTTCATCAGTAAAGGTGACCTCTTCTTCCGAGCCGATGGTCTCTTCTTCCGAGGTCTTGAGCCAGAGGGTGAAGGCCTCGCCCACCATCTCTTCCAGGCCGATGGATTTGTTTCGGCAGAAGAATTCGACCGAGATTTCAGTGAGTTCGCTGATTTCCTCGGTGATGATGGCGGACTTAACCATCAGCCGCTTGTCCGGCGTGCTGTCGTGGCGCCATTCCAGCTTGGCGATCCGGTTTTCCAGAAGTGTGCGGTCTTCCCCGCCAGAGCTTTCAGGTGACATCGGGATCCGGGTTGATCTGGTGGGCGTGTATTTCCTTGAGGTGGTTGTCCCGTCGCAAGCGGGCCACCACGTCGGGGTTGATGCCCCAGAACTCCATGACATTCATGTCCGGGCCGATGAACTCTTGCAGTTCGTTGCCGTCGGTAAAGAGGATGCAGGTCACGGGCGTCGGGAAGTAGCCCGATCCCTTGAGCATCTCGTTCAGAAACTCCTCTCCCTGGGCAAGCCAATAGGTCTCGTTGACCGCGAACAGGACCATGCGAAGGGGCGGCTCGTTGTTCTTGTCGTCGTCGGTTTCATCGCGCATCACAGATCATCCAGCAGCGCCGCAAGTTCGGCATCTATGTCGTCGGGATCGTCCTGATCTTCCTCGTCGAAGGAAGCAAGCAGAGCATCCAGTTCGTCGTCGGCGTCATCCTCTGCCGCTTGCTCGGCTTCTTCCGTCGGCGGCGTGTCGTCATCGAGAGACCCGAGGAGGGCGTTCAGTTCGTCGTCATCCTCTTCCTCCGCAGCATCGGGATGCTCTGGGGCGGCCTCCGGCGGCGTTTCGTCGTCGAGGGACCCAAGAAGAGCGTCCAGTTCATCGTCGAGGCCGTCATCCTCCGGTTCGGATTCGGGCGTTGGTTCAGAGGCGACGGGCTCTGGTTCGGCGGGTTCCGGATCCGGTTCCGGTGCTTCTTCTTTCGGCGGCGGGGGTGTCTTGATCTCGTAGCGACCTTCTTCCGGCGCGGCGACGCTCATCTGGTCGCGCTTGGGCGTTGGCTTTGCCGTTGCTACCGGCGCGGCTTCTTCTTCGAAGGTTTCGGGCAGTTCGGGCTCGGTGGCCGAGGGGGGCGGCGGGGGCGTGTCGCTCCACGGTCCGCGAAGAAGGCCGCCTGACAGAGCCCCAAAGCCGCCCAGCCGGATCTGGTCGCGGCCTTTGATTGAGACGACAGGGATATAGCCGCGTGCGACGGTCTGTTTCGCCTTCTTGGCGGTGATGTTCCGCTCGGTACAGGGGAGCGCGATCTGGTCGCCGTAGCGGTCGATCACGATGTGATAGGGCTGATCGCCGAGGGTCAGGACCGAGCCGAGTTTCATTTTCTCACCGTTCTGGGTGTAGCTCTGCGCCAGCATCACCGCCGCGAAGGCTGCCGGGTTGGCCCAAAGCATGGCGCGGGTGCCGGCCTGCATCGAGAATTCCTCGAACGGGAAGGCGTAGCACGGGTCGGACTTCGCACCGTAGGGGCGGCGGAGGAGAAAGCGCGGGCTGCACAGGCCGAGATAGGCGGCCTCAGGCACGTCTTTGAGCGCGACCCAGGCCTCTTTGGCGAGGCGGGACTGGTCGTCCGGGTTCAGATCGAGGGAGCGGGCGCCGATGGCGGCGATGAACGGCGCGTCGATATGGGCGGCAACGCGGGCGATGCGACCAAGGAGTTCGGCGTGCGGGGGCGTTTCTTCGAAGGTGTAGAGGCCGATGATGGCCGAAAACCCGCCCCGCCCCGTGTCGAGGGCGTTTTCGCCGAGAAGCTGGAACAGGCCGGAGTCCGACAGGTCGCCCACGCTGGCAAGGTCGGCGCCGATCTCTTCCGCCGAGATGTCGTAGAGCGTGAGTTCGAGGCTGTCGTTGGTCTCGATGTTCCGCGCCAGAAGGTCGAGCGTGCGCCACTGCGCCTCCAGCGACTGGAATTCCGGGTGGTGCAGGACGAGGCGCATGGCGGAGGTCAGGGCCCCGTCCACCGCGGCGCTCATGGCGTCATGGTCGGTGTCGGGCTTGATATGCGGGCCGACAATCTGGGCGATGAGGTCTTCGATGGGCGAGGCCTCGGGGGCCTCGGGTTCCTCGCCGATCAGGCGTTGGAAATCGCTCATCCGCAGGGTGGAGGGCACGGCGTTGCCCGCCGATTTTGCCTTGGGCAGGCGAACGGGCGTGCCGTATTGCTCGGCCCAAGTCGTCAACGTCCGTTCGGCATGGGCCGCTGTGGCGCCGGATCTGAGCTGCAGCTTCAAGCCACCGAGTTCTGAGAAGAGGTCGAGATTGTCGAAGAGCTCATCCGGTTCGAGTTCGTCCAGCGTTTTGAGCGGGACCTCCAGCACGCCCTCGCCGATCTTGAGGCGCAGAGTCGTCGCGAAGCCTTCGATCACGCGGTCGAGCGTGTCGACGTCGAGCTTGATTGCCCGCCGCCCGGCGATGTCTTTCGCGGACCCGATCTTCCCGGCCGCCGCACGGCCCGTGAAGTCGCCGAGGATCGCCATCCGAAAGCGCGGGCGGTCTGATGGTTCGCGCGGTTTCGAGACGTGGCCGAACCCCAATTCAAGCGACATGCGCATGGCTCAGCCCCCCCGATCCTGGCGCATGGCCGCGATCTCTTCCCGTAGCGCCTTTAGGTCTCGCTGGATTTCAATGACGTGCTCGTCGATGACGTCGGTTTCGGATTTCACGAGTTCCCGCAGGCGCTCGAACTCCGCCTCCGCTTCGGCTTCCACGGCGGCCTGCATGGTGTTGACGAGGATGCCAATGAAAAGGTTCAGGACCGAGAACGCGGTCAGCACGATGAAGGGGACGAAGAACGCCCACGCCATCGGGTATTCCTTCATCACCGGGCGGACGATGCCCATCGACCAAGATTCCAACGTCATGATTTGGAATAGAGAGTAGAGCGACCGCCCCACCGTCCCGAACCATTCGTCAAAGCTGTCGCCGTACATGATTGTCGCCATGACGCCGAAGACGTAATAGACGATGAGCAGCATCACGATCACCGCGCCCATCCCCGGCAAAGCGTCGAACAGCGCCTGAACGACCGCCCGCATTTGTGGGATCGCCGAAAGTAGGCGCATCGTGCGGATCACACGCAGTGCCCGTAGCGCGGACAGGGAGTTCGTGTTGGGCAGAAGGCCGAGGCTGACAACGCAAAGGTCGAAGATGTTCCAGGCGTTGCGGAAGAAGGAGAGGCCGTAGGCGTAGAGCTTGACCGCGAGTTCAATCACGAAGAACGCCAGCGCGGCTTTGTCGATGACCTGCAGGAACGGCCCGTATGAGGCCATCAGGCTATCGGCGGTCTTCAGGCCCAGCGTGATCGCGTTCAGGATGATCACCGCGAGGATGATGAACTGCGTGGAGTCCTTTTCCAGAAAGGCCCGCAGCTTCGCACGGTGGTTGTCGAGCGGTATATCTGTTTGTGCGTTCAACGGCCAATCCTTCAAAAATGCCGTTTGATCAAACCCGGTAACCCTAGGTTAACCCTGAATCCCGTAATCAATCAAAGTCATAAGTAAATGCGTTGTCTTTAGCGTCGATCGCGACT
The DNA here is from genome assembly GCA_039190895.1 of Pseudomonadota bacterium. GTDB lineage: Bacteria > Pseudomonadota > Alphaproteobacteria > Rhodobacterales > Rhodobacteraceae > Ovoidimarina. The sequence continues at coordinate 11,929 of JBCCXY010000062.1, forward strand.
TTCGCAACCTTTTCCTCTTGCATGAGGCGGCGGAGGAACTCACCCGAGATTTCGGGGAGCATGGTGTTGGTGACGATGGCGTCGATCATGCGGCCTCCGCTTTCCAGTTCCTGGCAGCGGGCGGTGATGGTGTCGACGACAGCGTCGGTGAAGGTGAAAGGCACCCCGTGGGTGTCCTCGACCCGGCGTTTGATGCGGCCAAGCTGAAGGCGCGTGATGGTGGCGATCATATCTGGCGAAAGGGGGAAGTATGGAATTGTAACGAGGCGCCCCAGGAGGGCGGGCGGGAAGACCTTGAGCAGCGGCTCGCGCAGGGATTTGGCGAGTTCTTCTGCGTCGGGCATGAGGTCGGGGTCGGCGCACATGTCCATGATCATGTCCGTCCCGGCGTTGGACGTGAGCAGGATCAGGGTGTTCTTGAAGTCAATGACGCGGCCCTCGCCGTCTTCCATGACGCCTTTGTCGAAGACCTGAAAGAAAATCTCGTGCACGTCCGGGTGGGCCTTTTCGACCTCGTCTAGCAGGACGACGGAATAGGGTTTGCGACGGACGGCTTCGGTAAGGACGCCGCCCTCGCCATAGCCGACGTAGCCCGGCGGGGCGCCTTTGAGGCTGCTGACGGTGTGTGCCTCCTGGTACTCGGACATGTTGATGGTGATGACGTTTTGCTCGCCGCCGTACAGCAGTTCCGCCAGCGCAAGCGCGGTTTCGGTTTTGCCAACGCCCGAGGTGCCCGCGAGAAGGAACACGCCGACGGGCTTTGACGGGTTGTCGAGGCCCGCACGGCTGGTGCGGATACGCTTGGCGATCATCGCCATGGCGTGGTCCTGACCAATGATGCGCTTTTGCAGGTGCTCTTCGAGATTGAGGACGGTCTCGATCTCGTCCCGCATCATGCGGCCGACCGGGATCCCAGTCCAATCGCCGATAACTGAGGCGATGGCCTGGGCGTCGACGATGGGGAGGATCAGTGGGCTTTCGCCTTGCAGTTCCCTCAGCGCGGCGTTTTTGGCCTTGAGGTCCTGCATCAAGGCGGCGCGGTCGGGGTCCGCCGGTTCGGCGTCTTCGTCGACGGGATCGCCTTCGCCACGCAGTTTGGCGCATATATCGAGGATGGCGTCAACGATTTCCTTCTCGTCGGCCCAACGAGCTTGCAGTTCGTCGAGGCGGGCTTGTTCGTAGCTGCGCTTTTTGGTGGCGGCCTCACGGCGGTCAGTGACGTCGAGACCGGCGGTTTCGTCGCGTTCGATGATCTCAAGTTCGGTGTCGAGCGCTTCGAGGCGGCGTTGACTGTCGTCAACCTCGGCGGGGACGGCGTGCTGGCTGACGGCAACGCGGGCACTGGCGGTGTCGAGGACGCTGACCGACTTGTCGGGGAGCTGCCGCGCGGGGATGTAGCGTGCGGACATTTTCACTGCGGCTTCAATGGCTTCGTCGAGGACTTGCACGCGGTGGTGTGACTCTAATCCCGATGCAATGCCGCGCATCATCTGGATGGCGCGGGCGGTGTCGGGCTCATCAACCTGAACCACCTGGAAGCGGCGGGTAAGGGCCGGGTCTTTCTCGATATGCTTCTTGTACTCCGCCCAGGTCGTCGCGCCAATGGTGCGCAGGGTGCCGCGTGCGAGGGCCGGTTTCAGCAGGTTGGCGGCGTCGCCCGTCCCGGCCTGCCCCCCTGCCCCGACGAGCGTGTGGGTTTCGTCAACGAACAGGATCACCGGGGATTCGCTTTGTTGGACCTCCTCGATGACAGACTTGAGGCGGTTCTCGAACTCGCCCTTCATCGAGGCGCCCGCTTGCAGAAGGCCGACGTCGAGCATCAGGAGACGGGCGTCTTTCAGTGCCGGGGGGACGTCGCCACGTGCAATGCGAAGGGCGAAGCCTTCGACGACCGCCGTCTTGCCGACCCCAGCCTCCCCCGTTAGGATCGGGTTGTTCTGGCGGCGGCGCATGAGGATGTCGACGACCTGCCGGATCTCGGGGTCGCGGCCGACGATCGCGTCGATTTCGCCCGTCCGGGCCTGCTCCGTGAGGTCGGTGCAGAACTGGCCCAGCGCATCTTCGCTGGCGCGTTGGGGGAGGTCTTCGGCTTCGGGCGCGGCTTCGGCGGCAGTCTGTGTCTCGACGGAAGACTTTGTAATATCAGCGAAATTCTTGGCCAGGTCGTCGACAGAAACTTTTGCCAACTCGGGCGACATTGCCGCCAGAAGGCGTTGCAGCGTTGGGGTTTTCAGCATGCCGATCAGCATGTGCCCCGTCCGCACCTTACGCGCGTTGTACAGAAGTGAGCCGTAAACCCAGCCGCGTTCGGTGACGTCCATGACGTGCTCAGACAGGTCGGACAAGGCGCTCGCCCCGCGCGGCAGGTCGTCCAACGCGCGGGTCATTTGGGCGGAAATGGCTGAGATATCAAGCGCGTAGTGATCAACGATCCGGTGCAGGTCGCTGTCCTGCCCCTGCAGGATCTGGTGCAGCCAGTGGACGACCTCGACATACGGATTGCGGCGCATCTTGCAGAAGGTCGTGGCGCTTTCGATGGCCTGCCGGGGGACGGTATCGAGCTTGCCGAAGAGGGCGGTGCGGGAGATTTCGGTCATGCGTACGCCCCCAACGAAGTGGATTGGATCAGCAGGTCGCCCGCGTCAGGGCGGGTGTCCGGGTCTTCGACGTCAAGCCAGCCGGTCTGGCCCAGTCGGGTCGTGCCGCCCATGACGGCGCGGGGGACTTCTTCGCCCTTTAGAATGAGCCTAACCTCCCAGTCGAGCGCGTCGCCTACGTAGTTGCGCACGATAGCGCGCAGGCGGTCCATCGACGGGGTGCCCGGCAGCAGGCGTTCATAGTCGTCGAGCGTCAGGGGGCCCATGATGATGCGGAACTTGGAGTTGCGCGACCAGACGCGTGAGCCGATGCTGGTCTGACGGCCCAGTGCGGCGGGCTGGCCCATCTCCCACTGGTCGTCGGGCTCAAGCTCCAGCCAGCAACCGATGAATTCTTCCAGATGCACCGGCACGGCGAAGAAGCTGCGCAGGATCGCGGCGAGGCCTTCGGGGTGCTTTGTCCCCAGCCCGAGGTGCCCGGTGTAGTGGTTGCGCGCGAGGTCGGGCATCGCGTCGCGTTCTTGCAGAGCATCGTGGAAGTAGCCGTTGAGGGCCGAGATTAGGCGCCTTAGCCGGTCATCATCGTCTCGGTCGAAGTTGGGCGCGGGCTGGCCCGAGACCCAGGCGCGGTAGAACAGCGACATGAGGCGGTGCGTCAGCAAGTCGGCGAAGGCGACCATCGTCGGGTCGCGGTGGTTGCGCAGCCGGTCGCGGGCGTACTCCGTTATGTGCAGCGGCATGGGGCCCTGCGCGCCGAAGAGGCCGAAGAAGCGGTTCACCAGCTTCGCCGGGCGCCCCCCTTTTTCCGCGCTGAACGCGGCCACCGAGGATGTCGGGAACGCGAGTTCCGCCTCTTGCCCGAGCCGAATTTTGTCGTCGCGCGGACGGCGGGAGGCGCCGAGACGGGGGGCGTCGGCAAAGTGCGCCTCTAGCACGCGGAGGGCGTGGAAGATGTGGTGGCCTTCGGGATCGTCGGCGAGGCCTTCGCTATGGGTCTTGCGGTCGGTCATATGATCCGGCCCAGACCGTCGGCGGGTTTCCAGCGGGCGATTTCGCCGCGTTGTTGGGTGGACAGCACAGTTTCGGTGAAGCTGTTGATCGTCGTGTATTTGCGGAAGAAGCGTTCGAGCACCGAGCCCAGGAGGTAGACGCTGGTGCCTTCGAAGAAGCTTTCGTCGAACTCGACCTTGATCTCCAACCCGCGGACGGCGGTGGACAGCACTGCGTCGCTCATCCGGCGGACGATTGGACGGGAGGCGACGGAGACGAGGCCTTCGAGCTGCTTCTCGATCACCTTGTCGCCCTTGGGGGCATAAACTCCGATCATCTCGCGCAGCGCGGCCGCTCCGGCAGTTTCGCCTTCGTCGGTGATCGAGAGGTAATTGAGGCTGAGATGGCTGATGAGCCGCCACGCGGCGTCGCCCTGGGCGACGGAGGGGCGGGGGCGGGTCGGGCTGACGGGGGTGTGGACCTTCAGGACCGGGCCGCCGTCGGGGAGCGTGAACAGATTTGAGCCGCCGACCGACAAAAGAAGCGGCAGGTCGCGGTTGGTGCACAACGCGACGGCGGCGAGTTGATCAAGGTCGTGGCCGTAGGGGGCCTGGTCCTGGTCGACGACTGTCACGAACAGGTCGGACCCGAGGTAGGACGTGCGCGCGCCGCGCAGGCGCTCGCGTTCGCTGCGTTCGCGCATGCGGCGGCGTTGGGTGAAGAACGCGGTGTGGCTTTCGCCCGCCGGGGTGAAATCGTCGGACGAGTAGAACGGGCGGAAGGCCACGTCGTCCTGCCCTTCGCCGCTGATGCCGGTGAGGCTTTTGAGCGCGTAGACCTCAAAATCCAGCGGCGCGGTGCGGCTGGGAACGATGTGATGCTCGACCCGGCTGGGGGAGACGTGGATGCGGTCGCAGCGGCGTTCGAACAGATTGATCGCGGGCACGGCGTTGAGGGTGAAGGCCTCGGGCGTGACGTTGGGGGCCACGTCGCGCTGGCCGTCGCGGAGGAGGATGTAGATGTCGACGTCCTGCGCGGTGGCCTTTGCGGTGGCGTCTTTCAGGCCCTCGACGTCGACGAAGTGAAAGCGCTCGGGCATCGCGAAGTATTCTTGCAGCAGGCGATAGCCGTCGAAGCTTTGGCGCGGCGTGGGCAGCAGCGCCTCGTCGGCGCCGAAGCCCTTTGGCGTGATGCGGCCCCTTGGCAGGGTGATCATCCAGTCATCCCGACGGTCGGTGGAGCGGGCGGCGATGCCGGTCGTTTCAGCTGACAGCAGTTCGAAGAGCTGCCAGTTCGCACCCGAGCGGGGGTCGAGGAACAGGGTGAGCGTGTCGAGCTTTAGCTCGGCGATGGGCTTTGGGTCGGAGCGTTTGAGGCGCAGGCGGATAGCGGCGCGGGCCTCCCCCGCTTCCAACCCGGCGGCGACGAGGGCGCCGCGGCTGTCGATGTACTCCGCCTCGGTGATCTGAACGGGCCACATCGTAAGGTCGGCGGCGGTGCGGTATTCGCACGGGGTTTGCTGGCCGTCGGTCAGGCGGCTGCGGAGGCGGGTCTGCCGCTTCATCACATAGCCGTCCTTCATGCCCGCATTGGCCACGTCGGGCTCAAACGCAGCGATCATCATCGACGGCGTGGGCGACAGATAATGCGGGTAGACGATTTCCAGTAGGTGATTGGTGAATTCGGGAAACTGAAGCTCCAACTCCAGTTGCACGCGGGCGCTGAGGAAGGCGGTGCCCTCCAGCAGGCGTTCGACATAGGGGTCGAGGACCTCGATCCCCTCCATCCCCAGACGGGCGGCGATTTTGGGATAGGCAGCGGCGAACTCCGCCCCCATCTCACGCATGTAGGTCAGTTCGTTTTCGTAATGGCGCAGCAGCCGGGTATCCATCACATCCCCCGTTCGAGGCTGACTTCGCCGGTCGTGATGTCGACCTCGCTGCGCAGGTAAAGTTCCAGCGGCAGGGGCTGGGCCCACATGTCGGCGCGGATGTCGAACTTGACGAGGGTCTGGCTGCCCTGGTCGTCGGTGCGGAGTTCGACGTCGATGGAGCCTTCGCGAATGCGCGGCTCGTAGCGTTCGATGGCCTTGACGATGGAGCGGCGGATGAGTTCGGCCCGTTTGATGGTCGAAAACTCGCCCGCGACCTCCTGAATGCCGAAATTCAGCACGGATTTGGCGACCGCCGGGTAGCGGGCGGCGTCGATGCGGCTTTCGTTGTTGTTGGTGTTCAGGAGCCAGATGAGGTCGCGCTGGATGATCTCGCGCAGGCGACGGATGTCGATGACGCGGTCATCGCGGGTCTCGCGCGGGTTGCTGGGGTCGACGTCGGTAAGACGGTCAAGCAATGAGGGCTGGAGCCGTTCAGAGATAGTCTGATCAGCCACCTGCGGCGTCCAGTGTGATCTGGCGGATGTCCATCAGCGGGACCTCGTCTTCGCTTGTCGCCAGCAGGCGCTGGCCGGATCCGACGAAGGTTTCGGCCCCCGCATCAGCCCAGGTTGTTGCGCGCGACAGCATTTCGGCGGGGTCCTCGCCCGAGACGGTGTCGGGGTAGCGGGTGGGGATCAGGGCAGCGACCTCGCCCCCGCCCTCCAACGTCAGTTCGGCGGGGAGCCAGACCGCGTCGCGGAGGTCGGCGGGTTCTTCGATCATTAGGCTGCTGATCTTGGCGAAGGGGACCCAGTAATACTTCCCGTTTACAATGACTTCGAGGACGGGACCAAAGCGCATGTCGGCGTCGGCGATCCACTCGAAAGCCGTACCGTCCACCTGTCCCGCCGAGGCGGGTGCGGCGTCGAAGGCGGCGGCACGCATGTCGGCGGCGGCCACTGCTTCACCCCGGGCCAAAAGGCCCTGAGCTTCGATCAGTTGTGCCAGCCAGGTGTCCGGCTCCCCTAAAATAAGGGGCGCCTTCTCACCCGCGAAGACGCGCTCGCGATAGGCCTCGCAAACGATGGCCTCGCGATAGGTTTGCGCCATGGGGACCGCAGCCGGGTCCATCTCGGCGCAGAGCTTGAGCTGCCGTAACGCACGGTCCCACTGGCCCATGACGCAGAGAAGCTGAAACAGAAATATCCTCAGCTTCGGGTCCGACGCGTTCTTTCTGACGTCGGCCTGCAGGGCCTCCAGCGCGCCGTTGAGGTCGCCGGATTTCAGGTGGTCTTCTGCCGACATTGCAACATCGCATGGCGCCGCGGTCTGTACCGCGACGCCGGGCGTGGCTCAGACGGCCATCACAGCAGAGTTCTTGACGCGGCTCCAGATCGCCTCGACCGCATCCTTGTGCTTCCCGGTTGCCTGCTGCGGGTAGTACTTGATGTGAATCGCGCCGTACTGAAGGATCACCGCTTCTTCGCAGACGTCATCGCCATCTGAACCTGACCAGCCAATGTCCTGTACCATCACGAGCTTGAAGTGGAATTCGATGAATGTCTTACCGGATTTCCCTTCTGCCGACACACCAGCTGCACGGCGCAGAACCAGGTAAACGTCATCAAAGTGGGACCCCGAACAGCAGGCGTGGAACAGATCGGTCGACGCTGTGTCGGTCTTTTTCGTGATGTTGAATTCCTTGAAGGTCGCTTTACCGGCACCACCGCCGCCAGACACCGAACCGATGTTGATGGTATTCTCTACACCGAAATCAAAAGAGATGATTTCAATGGCATCCATCTTGCTCATCTCATGATCCTGGGTCTCGCCCTTGAAGATTCCACTCGAGCCTTTGCAGTACATAAATGCGTCAAACATGACTTTGGTCTCCTTGGTTAAATTCTATCCAGCATCGGCGGCTGGTCGGTCTCTACGTTTTTTCTGACGGAAGTTTGGAAACCAGCCGAAGCGACACGCTCAGGCCTTCGAGCTGGTAGTGCGGCTTGAGCGCAAAGACTGAGCGATAGTAGCCAGGGTTGCCCTCGACATCTTCCACGGTGACTTCGGCTGCGGCCAACGGACGTCGGGCTTTCTCTTCTTCCGCCGATCTGTCCGCCGAAAAGTCGACATACTGGTTTATCCACTCCTGGAGCCAGTTCTCCATCGCCTCGCGGCTTTTGTACGAGCCGATTTTGTCGCGCACGATGCACTTGAGGTAATGCGCGAAGCGGCAGGTGGCGAACATGTACGGCAGTCGCGCCGAAAGGTTGTCGTTCGACGTCGCATCCGGATCATCGTACTCCGCCGGCTTGTAAAGCGACTGAGCGCCGATAAACGCGGCGAGGTCCGAGTTCTTCCGGTGGATCAGGGGCATCATGCCGTTCTTGGCCAGTTCCGCCTCGCGCCGATCCGAAATCGCGATCTCGGTTGGGCATTTCTGATCGACTCCGCCGTCGTCCGAGGGAAAGGTATGGGACGGCAGGTTCTCAACGGCGCCGCCCGATTCAATGCCCCGGATGCGAGAGCACCAGGCGTAGATTTTGAACGCACGGTTGATGTTCGTTGCCATCGCGTAGGCCGCATTGATCCAGCCGTACTTGGAGCTGTCGGCGCCCTCGGTGTCTTCCTCGAAGGCGAATTCCTCGACCGGGTCGGTCTTGGCGCCATAGGGCAAGCGACCAAGGAAGCGGGGCATTGCAAGGCCCACATACTTGGAATCCTGCGCCTCCCGCAGGCTGCGCCACGAGGCGTATTCTGGCGTCTGGAAGATCTTCGTCAGATCGCGCGGATTGGCGAGTTCGGACCAACTGTCCATCTGGAAGAGCGAGGGCTTGGCCCCCGTGATCAGCGGTGCGTGGGCCGATGCGGCGATCTTGGACATCTCGCCCAGCAGTTCCACGTCGGGGGGCGAGTGATCGAAATGGTAGTCGGCGACGAGGCAGCCATAAGGCTCCCCCCCGAACTGGCCGAACTCTTCCTCGTAGACCTTTTTGAAGATCGGTGACTGGTCCTGCGCGGTGCCTTTGAACTTTCGCAGGGTCTTGTGCATGTCTTTCTTGGAGATGTTCATGACACGGATCTTGAGCATCTCGTCGGTTTCGGTGTTGTTCACCAGATAGTGCAGCCCCCGCCACGCGCTTTCCATTTCCTGGAAGTCGGGGTGGTGGAGGATCAGGTTCACCTGCTCGGTCAGCTTTTTGTCGAGCGCGGCGATGATGTCTTCGATGGTGCGCAGCGCGTCGTCCGACACGACGGCGGTATCCGCCAGCACCTGTGCAGCCAGGGTTTGGACTGCGGACTCGACCGCCGCCCGTGCCTGATCGGATTTGGGCCGGAATTCCTTGTCCAGAAGCGCGGCGAAATCCGACGTCTCGGTCGTCGCCCCTTCGGCCCCTGCTTGAAGCTCTTGTTCAGCCATCCGCGTTACTCCTCGGTCTTATCGTCATCCGCCGGCGCCGCCTGAGCGGCCAGCGATTTCAGCAGGGCGGGATCGTTCATCAATTTGGCCAGCAGCGCCTCGGCACCGGTTTTGCCGTCCATGTACGTGGTCAGGTTTGCAAGCTGCGTCCGCGCCTCAAGCAGCTTGCGCAGGGGTTCCACCTGCTTGGCGATGGCGGCGGGCGAGAAATCGTCCATGCTTTCAAATGTCAGATCGACGGCCAGGTTCCCCTCACCCGTCAGGGTGTTCGGCACCGTGAACGCCGCACGCGGCTTCATTGAGCTCATGCGGCTGTCGAAGTTGTCGATGTCGATCTCAAGAAACTTGCGATCGGCGATCGCGGGCTGCGGCTCTTCCGATTTACCGGCGAGATCGGACATCACGCCCATGACGAAGGGCAGCTGCACCTTCTTTTCAGCGCCATAGAGCTCCACATCGTATTCGATCTGAACCCGTGGCGCCCTGTTCCGCGCTATGAATTTCTGTGCGCTACCTGCCATCTTTCGCTCCTACGTTTCGCAGGCCATCCGGCCGCGTGTCGCCCCGTTAATACTCTTCTTCATCTTCGATCCCGCCGACCCGGTGGACCGTCATCTCACCGATGCGAACAAAGTGCTGGTGAAGGACTATGTGAAAGTGGTGCTGACAGAGGGTGATTTCACACGATTGGATGAGTTCATTGCA
>JBCCXY010000063.1:0-21433 GCA_039190895.1 Pseudomonadota bacterium
ACTCGCCCTCCTCTCCGAAATCGCCACAAGCATGGGCACCACCGCCCCCATCACCGTCCGCGTCAACCCCGACGTCGACGCCAAAACGCACGAGAAAATCGCCACCGGCAAGGCCGAGAACAAGTTCGGCATCCCCATCGAACGCGCCCGCGACGTCTATGCCCACGCCGCCGCCCTCCCGGGGATCGAGGTCATCGGCATCGACGTCCATATCGGCTCGCAACTCACCGACCTCGCCCCGTTCGAAGCCGCCTACATCAAGGTCGCCGACCTCACCCACGCGCTCCGCGCCGACGGGCACACGATCCGTCGCCTCGACCTCGGTGGCGGCCTCGGCATCCCCTACGAACGCTCGAACCTCGCCCCGCCGCTACCGCTCGACTATGGCGCCGTCATCAAGCGCACCGTGGGCGACCTCGGCTGCGAGATCGAGATCGAGCCGGGCCGCCTGATCTCGGGCAACGCGGGCCTCATGGTCACCTGCGTCATCTTCGTCAAAGAAGGCACCGACCGCCGCTTCCTGATTCTCGACGCCGCGATGAACGACCTCATCCGCCCCTCCATGTACGGCGCCCACCATGACATTGTGCCCGTTTTGGAACCAGAACCGGGGATCGAGCAGGCACCCTACGACATCGTCGGCCCGGTCTGCGAATCCGGCGACACCTTCGCCAAAGGCCGGAACCTGCCGCCACTCGACCCCGACGACCTCGTCGCATTCCGCTCTGCCGGGGCCTATGGTGCTGTAATGGCGTCAGAATATAACTCCCGGCCGCTGATCCCCGAGGTCCTCGTGGATCGGCATCACTTCGCCGTCATACGCCCCCGCCCGGACTATGAAGAGATGATCGCCCGCGATACCATTCCTTCATGGCTCTGACGGCCTATATTTGGCAGAATCGCGGCGCGAAGGATTTATGACCGACAGCACGCAAGCCTTGACTGAGGCGGCCCGCCGCCTGAAGCGCCCCCTCGCGATGACCCGCCTGGGCATGGTGGCCGAACGGCTGACGCAATCGTTCTGGCCCGCGTTCACCGTGATCCTCGCCACGCTAGCAGCGCTTATGGTGGGCGTCCACGAGCACCTGCCGCTTGAAGTCGTCTGGGTCGGGCTTGTCGCCGCGATCGCGGGCACCGGCTACACCATCTATCGCGGCATCCGCGCCTTCCGCTGGCCCAGCCAGGACGACGCGATGGAGCGGGTGGATGACACGCTCCCCGGGCGGCCCATTGCCGCGATCACCGACACGCAAGCCATCGGCACCGGCGACGCCGCGTCCGAGACGGTGTGGGACGCCCATGTCACCCGCATGGCAAACCGCGCCAAGGCGGCAAAGACGGTGCAACCGAACATGCGGCTCGCCAGCCGCGACCCCTACGCCCTGCGCTACGTCGCCCTGTTGGCCTTCGTGACCGCGCTCGTCTTCGGCTCGATCTGGCGCGTGGCGACCGTGACGGAAATGACCACCGGGGGCGCCGCCGAAGCGCTCGCCGCTGGTCCGTCGTGGGAAGGCTGGGTCGAACCCCCGGCCTATACCGGACGGCCAAGCCTCTACCTCAACGACATTGACCGCACGACGCTGGAAGTTCCGAAGGGCAGCGAGATCACTCTGCGCCTTTACGGCGAAGTCGGCGCGCTGACGGTGGCGGAAACGGTGTCGGGCCGCATCGGGGAACTCCCCCCGGCCTCCAACCCGGACCAAAGCTTCACCGTCACCCAAACCGGACACATCTCCATCGAAGGGCCGGGCGGACAGGCCTGGGAAGTCCGCGTCCAACCCGACCAACCGCCGGAGATCGAGGTCAGCGGCGCGCTCGAACGCTCCATCGGTGGCGAGTTCCGCCAGCCCTTCGCAGCCCGCGATGACTACGGCGTGGTCGCAGGCCGCGCCCGCATCACGGTGGACGCCGACCGCGCCGACCGCCGCTTCGGTCTCGTAGTGGACCCGGAGCCGCGCGAGGCGATTGTGCTCGACCTCCCGCTGACGATCACGGGCGACCGCTCGGACTTCGAGGAAACCCTGATTGACGACATGGCCGAGCACCCGTGGGCGGGCCTCCCCGTCGCCCTGTTGCTTGAGGCCGAAGACGCCGCCGGGCAAACGGGGCAGTCCCCGCGAGAGTTCATCACGCTTCCTGCCCGCCGCTTCTTCGACCCACTCGCCAACGCGATCATCGAACAGCGCCGCGACCTCCTGTGGTCGCGCGAAAACGCGCCCCGCGTGTCGCAGGTCCTCCGCGCGGTCAGCTATCGCCCCGATGACGTGTTCCGCTCGGAAACCGTGTACCTCAAGCTGCGCTTCGCCATACGCCAGCTTGAAAATGCCATCGCCTTCGACGCGATCACCGATGAGATCTGGGAGGAAACCGCCCAGGCCCTCTGGGACATCGCCATCGAGATCGAGGAAGGCGACCTGTCCGACGCGCTCGAACGCCTCCGCCGCGCGCAGGATCGTCTGGCCGAGGCCATTCGCAATGGCGCCACGGATGAGGAAATTGCCGAGCTGATGCAGGAACTGCGCGAGGCGATGCAGGATTACATGCGCCAGCTCGCGGAAGAGCAGCAGCGCAATCCCGACCAGCAGATGTCGCAGAACGAAAACACGCAGACCATGACCGGCGATCAGCTGGAAGAGATGCTGCAACGTCTGCAAGAGCTGATGGAACAGGGCCGCATGGCCGAGGCGCAGCAGCTCCTCGAACAGCTTCAGCAGATGATGGAGAATATGCAGATCACCCAGGGCCAGCCCGGTCAGGGGCAGCAAAGCCCGGGTCAGCAGGCGATGGAGGGTCTGGCCGAGACGCTGCGCGAACAGCAAGAGCTGTCCGACGAGGCGTTCCGCGATCTGCAAGAGCAATTCGGTCAGCAGCAGGGCCAGCAACAGCAGGGTCAGCAGGGGCAACAAGGCCAGCAGCAGGGACAGCAGCAAGGCCAGGGCCAGCAGCCCGGCCAGGGCCAGCAGCCGGGGCAGCAGCCCGGTCAGGGGCAGCAATTCGGCCAGGGCCAACAGCAGCCCGGCGGTCAGGGTCAGGGCCAGCAGCCCGGGCAGGACCTGCAGGGCAGCCTTGCCGACCGGCAAGAGGCGCTGCGGAACGAGTTGAACCGCCAGCAACAAAACCTCCCAGGCGCCGGAACGCCGGAAGGCGACGCCGCCCGCGACGCACTCGACCGCGCCGGTCGCGCCATGGACGGCGCCGAAGAGGCGCTGCGGGAAGAAGATTTTGCCGGGGCGCTCGACGATCAGGCCGAGGCCATCGAGGCCCTCCGCGAAGGCATGCGCGAGCTCGGCGAAGCCATGGCCCAACAGCAAGGCCAGCAGCCGGGCCAAGAGGGCGAAGCCTTCGGCAACGCCGATCCCAACGGCCAACAGCGCGACCCCCTAGGCCGCGAAGCTGGCCAAACCGGCCGCCTCGGCACGGACGAGCAACTGCTGCAGGGCGACGACGTCTACCGCCGCGCCCGCGACCTCCTCGACGAGCTCCGCGAACGCGCCGCCGAACAAGATCGCCCCGACGCCGAACTAGACTACCTCCGCCGCCTCCTCGACCGCTTCTAGACCCGGCCACCCGCTCCCCGGCAGGTTGGGCAATCTGCCCACCGCCCGCGGGCGCAACGGCGCGCGTAATTGCACACCCTTCACCATGATGCGTAGGCCGGGCTTCAGCCCGGCTCCGCGCGCCAATCCCCCAACACCAGGTAGGGTGCGCTTCCAGCGCACCGTCCGTCCGCAAAACCAACTCAAACGCCCGACGGTTTACCGACACTCTGCAGCCGAACCCAGCCCAACATTCGTTAGGTCACGCCAAGAAGATCGGCAATCTGTACCTCGCCCAACAAAACAGCGAGATCCACCGGACGTTCACCGCCATCGTTCCGCGCATTCACGTCGGCCCCATGCCGTAAAAGCCACTCAACCGCCGCCATGTGTCCTTGCTCGACAGCGCTGTGCAGAGGCGTAAAGCCATGCTCCCCTCGCTGATTGATATTCGCTCCAGCCTCGAGCAAAAGCTCCAACTCGACGACACGTCCCCTCGTTGCCGCCGTGTTGATTGGAAAGTCCCCAGACCCGCCCTTTGTGTTGACACCAACCGCGGGCATCCCAAGCCAATCCGGCAGGTCTGCATAGATCAGCAACAGCTCGTTCAAAGCGTTCATGGCTAAAACGTCGTAGGCCGGGATTCACCCCGGCACCCCCTCAATCCATCCCGCGCAACCGATCCAGTCTCGTAGGGTGGGGTTTCACCCCACCAATTTCGGGATCGAAAAATTAACCAACAAAAACAGATAGCTACAGCCGGTCCCACTGTGGGACCGCCCAAGATCACCCCGCCGACTGGGGCCCTCCGGTAATCCGATCCACCGTCTGAGACAGCAGACTATCCAACCCCAACCGAACCGAATTCGCCCACTCCACGTACGAGGCCAAGGCCGGCTCCAACGCCGGCACTGCCTGCGCAATCTGGGGCGCATTCAGATACACGAGGATCACGCCAACCACGGCAATCATCACCCCCGCAAACCCCAGCCGGAACCCGGCGCGCCGCCGCAACACATCCCCAGCCGGGACCGGGACAACGTCTTCCGCGGCCCGGTCTGATGTCGAGGTCAGCGACGCGTTGATATCTTCCACATCCGGCAGCTCTTCCCGCGCGGGAGTATCGGTGAACCCATCGATATCCTCCCCCCGCAGCCGCGCCAGCCGGTCGCCGAGTTCCATCGATCCCTCCCGCGAAGGGTCCGCCAGCCCGAGCTCCGGCTGCGTCTCCAGGGACGCCGTCTCCTCAGCCCGCCGTTGCGCAATCTCCCGCTCGGCCTCAGCCCTGAGGATGCCAAGAACATGCGTGTCGATGGGCCTCGGCCGCGCGTTGAACTCCGGCTTCTCATTCGCCTCCCCTTCCCGGTCCTCGCTGGCAGCCTCCGCCACCGGCGCGTCTTCCTCGACTTGCGCCGCTACCGCGTCATCCTCTGGCTCCCGCGCGTCATCCTCCTGCGCCTCTACCGCGTCGTCCTCTGGCTCCTGCGAGTCATCCTCCTGCGCCTCGGCCGCGTCTTCCTCAACTGCGACTTCCGGCTCTGCCGCGTAGTCTTCCGAATCCTCGGACTCTACCGCATCCGCCTTGAGCGCCTCATCTTCTTCAAGCGGCGCTTCGACGTCATCCTCCGCTTCGGGCTCTTTCTCCAAGGCAGGTGGCACCGAGGAATCGTGCTCTCGCCGAATAAGATCCGCTGCTTCGACCTCCGGTTCTTCATCGGTTATTTCGTTCGGGTCCTGCTCTGAAAACTGGCGGATCAGATCCGTAGCACCCTGCGACTGAACCATGCCACCCTCGGATGGACTGTCATCGTCCTGAAACGCACCCGCTGGCTCCAACCCGTTATCCGCATCGCCGGCAGTTGCCATCGCCGGGCGACGCTCAAAAAACTCCGCAGCCTGCTCATCCAGCCCGCTGCCCGACCGACCCTCCCCGGGGGGCACGGCTTCGGCAAGCTCGACCTGGACAACCTCGGCGGCCTGCTGCGCTTCCTGAAACCACGTCCAGCCGCAGTTCGAGCACTGCACGTCCCGCCCCGACGGGGGGATCATCGACGAGTCCACCTCGTACTGCGTATCGCAATTCGGGCAAGTCAGCCGCATTTCGTCTAAATCTCCGCTGGAGGTGCACCCACCTCAATCTAGCAAGTGTTGCGTGTAATGACAAAGCCATACGCACAATGTTGGATTGAAACCGGGGACTCTCCGACGGTACACAGCAACAGCACATTCTGGGACCGCTTCGCGTGATCGACCTCACAGGCGTCAGCTACAGCTACGGGGACACACCGCTTTTGCAGGGGGTGGATCTGGCCTTGCCGCAGGGGTCGTTTCACTTCCTCACCGGACCGTCGGGCAGCGGGAAAACCACGCTGCTAAGGTTGTGCTACCTTGATTTGAAGCCCCACGACGGCACGGTTCGGTTGTTTGGACAAGCCACAGGCGGGCTGGACCGGGATGGTGTCGCAATGATGCGGCGGCGGATCGGGATCGTGCACCAGAGCTGTGAGTTCCTCGACCACCTCACCGTCGCGCAAAACGTTGCGCTGCCTCTCGCCGTGCGGGGTCGAAACCCCCTGACGGCGGACAACGATCTTGCCGATCTCCTCGCGTGGACGGGCCTTGGCGACCGCGCGCAGGCCTACCCGCCGGAGCTGTCGGGGGGTGAGCGCCAACGTGCGGCCCTCGCCCGCGCCGTCATCACGTCGCCTGAGATGATCCTCGCCGATGAGCCGACGGGGAATGTCGACTGGGACATGTCCTTGCGCATTCTGCAATTGCTTCTGGAGTTGAACCGCATGGGAAAGACGGTGCTGATCGCGACACATGACCTTGCGTTGATCCGTCAGGCGAAGTCGCAGGTGCAGGCGCGTGTCCTGCGGCTTACATCGGGCGCGCTCGCCACGGCGGGAAGCGACCTGTGATCCGTCCTGATCCCGCTACGATGCGCTTGCCGGACGACCCGGACGGCGTGGTCCCGCCCACCGGCCTTGCGACGTGGCTCACGGCGTTTGTGGCGGGCGCCATGGCAGTGCTTGCCGTGTTTGCGGTGCTTCTGACCTTTGCAACTGGGCGCATGGCAGACCGTTGGACGGCAGATTTGTCAGAGACGTCGACCCTGCGGGTTCCGAATGAGGGCACGGCCCGGACGCTGGACATCCTCCGGCAAACGCCGGGCGTGGCGGAGGCCCGGGCCTTGACCGACGCCGAGCAGGCCGATCTGCTGGAGCCGTGGCTTGGCGCCGGGTTGCCGTTGGATGAACTGCCGGTTCCCCGGCTGATCGAGATCACCGAGGACGCATCCGGCTTTGATGCCGAGGGTCTACGCCTTCGGCTGGAGGCCGAGGTTCCGGGAGCAATCCTTGACGACCACACCCGCTGGCGGCAAGCGCTGGTCTCCACCGCCGGGCGCGTGCGCCTTGTGGGCTGGGTGGCGCTGGGGCTGATCGTTTTGTGCCTCGCGGCGATGGTCACTCTGGCCGCGCGGGCGGCTTTGGCATCTTCAGAGCGTGTGATCTCGGTCCTGCGCCTGGTTGGCGCACGCGATACGTATGTCGTCCGGGCGTTCACACGCCGCTTTACCTTGCGTGCTGTTGCGGGTGCCCTCTGCGGCACTCTGGCTGGCGCTGCCGTAGTCGCGCTGTTACCCGCAGACGTACCCGGATCGCCCGTCGCCGGTCTGCGCCTGCAGGGGATTGAATGGCTGACGCTGGTTTTGATCCCCCTGGTGACGGGAGCGATTGCCTTTGCCGCAACCCGGCAGGCGGCGTATCGCGCGCTGGGGGAGGTGCGCTAGATGCGCTGGCTCCGCTCAATCCTGTTTAGCGCGCAAATCTATGTGATGATGCTGCTGATGGCGATTGTGTTCATCCCGTTCGCGCTGGCGAGCCGGGATTGGGCGGTCTATGCGTGCCGAACATGGTGTCGCTGGGTGGTCTGGACGGCCTCGTGGATGGTCGGCGTGAAAGTCGACATACGAGGGACGCCGCCGACGAGCCCAGTCCTGATCGCGGCCAAACATCAGTCGTTCTTCGACATCATCCTGATCTTCATGTCGATCCCAAAGGGCCGCTTCATCATGAAGCAGCAGTTGAAGTTCGCCCCAATCCTCGGCCAGTTCGCGTTGCGGATCGGGTGCATTCCGGTCGACCGGGGCAAGCGCGGGCAGGCCGTGGCCGACATGGTGGGCCGCGCGATCAAGGACGCCGCCTATCCCGGCCAGTTGATCATCTATCCGCAGGGCACCCGCGTTCCGCCGGGAGAGGTGCGGCCCTACAAAGTCGGCGCTGCCGCTTTGTATGAGGCGCTTGGCCAGACCTGTGTGCCGGTTGCCACGAATGTGGGTCTGTTCTGGCCGAAGTTCGGGACGTTGAACCCCGGTACTGCAGTGGTCGAATTCCTCGATACCCTCCCTCCTGGCCTCGACCGGGAGCGGTTTCTGTCGCTGATCGAGGAGCGGATTGAGACGCGGTCTAACGCGCTTATCGACGAGGCCAGACGGTAGTTTTGCCGAATGGATGAGCGGGCTCCGTCATGCGGTAAGTCCCTCTTCCCCGATTCGCAGGAATTTCTCGCGACGATCGCGGATCAGCTTTTCGGGTGACATCTCGGACAGTTCGCCGAGCATGGAGGCGATGGCGCGGCCCACCTCGGCAATCGCGCCTTCCGGGTCACGTTGAGCACCTCCCATTGGTTCGTCCACGATGCGGTCGATGACGCCCAGCACTTTCAGGTCTTGCGCCGTCAACCGCAGCGCCTCCGCCGCTTCGCGCATCTTCTCGGCGTCCTTCCAGAGGATCGACGCGCAGCCCTCGGGGCTGATGACCGAGTAGATCGAGTGCTCCAGCATTGCGATCCGGTTGGCCGTCGCGAAGGCGACCGCGCCGCCAGACCCGCCTTCCCCGATGATGACGCTGATCAGCGGCGAGGGGAGCTTGAGGCACATCTCGGTCGAGCGCGCGATGGCTTCTGACTGGCCGCGTTCCTCGGCGCCCTTGCCGGGGTAGGCGCCCGGCGTATCGATAAGGGTGATCAGCGGCAGGCCAAAGCGGCCCGCCATGTCCATCAGGCGGATCGCCTTGCGGTAGCCCTCGGGCCGGGCCATGCCAAAGTTCCGCTCAATCCGGCTTTCGGTGTCGTTGCCTTTCTCGTGCCCGATCACCACGACCGGCTTGTCCTCGAAGCGTGCCAAGCCACCGATGACCGACAAGTCGTCAGCGAAGTTCCTGTCCCCCGCAAGCGGTGTGAATTCGGTGAACAGCGCGTCGACGTAATCCGATGTATGTGGCCTGTCCGGATGCCGGGCGACCTGGCATTTGCGCCACGGTGTCAGGTCCTTGTAGAGGGTCTCAAGCAGCGCGGCGGCTTTCTGGTCCAACCCGGCGGCTTCCTTTTCGACGTCCATTTCGTCGTTCTGTCGGGCGAGGGCACGAAGTTCTTCCGCCTTGCCTTCGATCTCGGCCAGGGGCTTTTCGAACTCAAGGTAGTTGGTCATCGGGGGCCTTTCGTTCACGCTCGGCCTCTATATGTCGCTGGGTCCGGTCCGTTGCAACACCCCGAACTCGCGCGCTAAGGGTGCGGGATGACAGATGAACGTGCGGTGCTGACGCGCCTTTGGTGGGCGGGTGTCAATGCAGTGAAGGGTGAGCAGGCGGTGGCCGCTTCGCTTGGGGCTGCGCCGATTCCGGCACCGACCGCGATAGCGGCGGTGGGCAAGGCGGCTGCGGCCATGGCCCAGCCCGCGATGGAGCGGTTTCCTGGCACGCCAACGCTTGTGGTCACGAAGTACAACCATGCGCCTGAGATGCCGGGCGCTGAGGTCATAGAATCCGCCCATCCGGTGCCGGACGCGGAAAGCCTGCGCGCCGGGGCGCGGTTGCTTGACTTCGTGTCGTCGCAGCCGTCCGGGGTGCATCTGCTGCTGCTGGTCTCGGGCGGAGCGTCTGCGCTGGTCGAGGTGCCGACCCCGGGCCTGACGTTGGACGACCTGATTTCCGAGAACAGTCGACTTCTGGCAGCCGGGCTTGATATCGCAGCTATGAACACGCGGCGGCGGGAGCTGTCGCAGGTGAAGGGTGGTGGGCTTTTGGGCGCGTTCAGGGGCGCGCGGGTCACCGTGCTGGCGATTTCCGATGTGGAGGGCGACAGCCTTGGCGTGATCGGGTCCGGGATCGGCCTCGTGCCGGAAGGTGTCGGGTACGCGCATGACTCGCGCATCGTCGGGTCCAATGCCAATGCACGAGAGGCGGTGGCAAAGGCCGCTGAAGCGGAGGGTTTGGCTGTCCTGTCCTCGGATGAGACGCTTTATTCGGACTATAAAGAAGCTGCGGACACGATTGCCTCGGGCCTTAGTGGCCAGACCGGACTGCGGATTTGGGGCGGCGAGCCAACTGTGGTCCTTCCACCTGATCCCGGCGAAGGCGGACGCAATCAGGCGCTGGCCCTTGCGCTGGCCCAGAAGGTTGCAGGCCGGGACGGGGTAACGGCGCTGGTTGCCGGAACGGATGGATCGGACGGGCCGACTTTGGCCGCTGGGGGGATTGTCGACGGGCAGACATGGACGACCGAGGGCGCCAAGTACCTTGATCGGGCGGATGCCGGAACGTTTCTTGAGCAGCGTGACGCGCTGTTCACCACGGGCCCAACGGGCACAAACGTGATGGACCTCGCGCTCGTCCTCCAGCGATAATCTGACGCTTACCGAGAGACGGAAAACTGGATTTTCCGTTACGATTTCTTCCAGAAATCGGCGTCGCGCGACTGGAAAGCGACCTGTTGCGTTGTCGCTTTCGGGCGGGAATTCGCACCATGCGCCCGTCACGCTGGCTCTCAGGAGACCAGCTATGAACACGCATTACCGTGATCGCCGCAAGATCGACCCGACCCGAGGCCCCGCACTTGGCGATGGCACGCCCAACGATGCGGACCGGATCGAGATCGGTCCAACGCAGCTTGCGTTCAGGGAATGGGAGGCTGCGGGTCTGACCCTCCCCAACCTCGCCGAGATGCGCCGTTACCGACTGCAGCGGCTCGTCGACCACGTCATCGCGCGCGACGTGGGCGGGGTGCTGATGTTCGACCCTCTCAACATCCGCTACGCCACCGACAGTACGAACATGCAACTGTGGAACACCCACAATGCTTTCCGCGCGTGTCTTGTCACGGCGGACGGGCACATGATCGTGTGGGACTACAAGAACGCGCCGTTCCTGACGTCGTTCAATCCGCTGGTAAAAGAGGTCCGGTCGGGGGCGGATCTGTTCTATTTCGACCGGGGCGACGGGGTTGGCGCGCAGGCAAAGGTCTTTGCGGCAGAGATCGCCGACCTCCTTCGCTCCCACGCCGGCAGCACCCGGGTGGCGGTCGATAAGATCATGCTGCCGGGCCTGCGCGCGCTGGAAGCGCAGGGGCTTGAGGTGATCTATGGCGAGGAACTGACCGAGAAGGCGCGGTCGGTGAAGGGCCCGGATGATATCCTCGCCATGCGCTGCGCCATCCACGCTTGCGAAACAGCCGTCGCCGCGATGGAGGACTTCACCCGAACTAACGTGCCCCGGGGCGATGTCAGCGAGGACGACATCTGGGCCGTCCTCCACGCCGAGAACATCCGGCGCGGGGGTGAGTGGATCGAGACACGGCTTCTCGCCTCCGGCCCCCGCACGAACCCGTGGTTTCAGGAATGCGGCCCGCGCATTGTGCAGCCGAATGAGATCGTGGCCTTCGACACCGACCTTGTCGGCAGCTACGGCATCTGCACCGACATCAGCCGCACGTGGTGGATCGGCGACGCACCGCCCCGGCCCGACATGGTCTACGCGATGCAGCACGCGCATGAGCACATCATGACGAACATGCAGATGCTGCGACCCGGTGTAATGATCCCGGAGCTGACCGCGAACACGCATGTGCTGGACGACCAGTACCAGAATCTCAAGTACGGGTGCCTGATGCACGGCGTTGGTCTGTGCGATGAGTGGCCGCTGGTGGCCTATCCGGATCAGGCAGTCGCCGGCGCGTTTGATCACGCTCTGGAGCCGGGAATGGTGTTGTGCGTGGAGGCCCTGGTGGGAGCTGACGGTGGCGACTTCTCAATCAAGCTGGAGGATCAGGTGCTGATTACCGAAACGGGGTACGAGCTTCTGTCGCACTACCCTTATGACGAGCGTCTCATGGGATCCTAGCCGGGGATGGTGGGCAGTTTGCCCACCCTACATCTGTTGCGACGGGCGGCTCTGCGATGGGTAGGGCGGGCAATCTGCCCACCGCTGCTAGGGTGCAACGCTGAGCACGATTTTCCCAATATGAGCTGACGATTCCATATGCGCATGGGCTTTGGCGGCGTCCACCAGCGGAAACTCCGAGTCCATGACCGGGGCGATGCGGCCAGCGGAGAGAAGCGGCCAGACCTCACGAAACAGATCCTCGGCGATGGCGGCTTTGGCGGCGTCAGATTGCGGGCGCAGGGTGGACCCTGTGATCGTCAGGCGACGGACCATGAGGGGTGCGAAGTTCACCTCTGCCTTCGGACCGCCCAGAAAGGCGATCTGCACAAGTCGCCCATCCATGGCGAGCGCCTTGAGATTGCGCACGATGTACTCGCCGCCGACCATGTCGAGGATCACGTCGGCCCCACCTTCGGCTTTCAGGACAGAGACAAAGTCCTCCTCCCGATAGTCGATTGCCTTTTCCGCGCCGAGGTCCACACACGCGGCGCACTTCTCGCCCGACCCGGCAGTCGCAAAGACGCGGGCGCCGCGTGCCTTAGCCAATTGGATCGCAGTTGTTCCGATCCCAGAGGTGCCTCCATGGACAAGAAACCGCTCACCCGCCTGGAGGCCGCCCCGGGTGAAGACGTTGCTCCACACGGTGAAGAACGTCTCGGGCAGGCAGGCCGCCTCTTTCAGGCCCATGCCGTCTGGAATGGGCAGGCAATGCGCGGCGGGCGTCGTCACAAAGTCTGCATATCCCCCACCGGGTAACAATGCGCAGACCTTGTCGCCGACAGACCACTGCGTCACACCGGGGCCGACCTCGACAATGATCCCCGACGCCTCAAGCCCCGGCAAGTCAGACGCCCCCGGGGGCGGATCGTACGCCCCCGCCCGTTGCAGCGCGTCGGGGCGGTTCACCCCGGCATAGGCGACTTCAATAAGAACCTCACCATCACCCGCCGAGGGCCGGGGGCGGTCGGTCAGTCGCAAAACCTCGGGCCCGCCAGGGGCCGAGATCTCAACCGCGCGCATCAGGTGCCGCCTTGCCAGACCCCGGGCACATCCTGCGGCCGATCCTGCGGGCGGCGGATCATGGAGGCGAGCCAGTTCGGCCCAGCCATCAGCATCTTCGCGCCGGGCAGCTTGTTCACCTGCGCCTTGACTTTCTCGATCTGCATGACCTCTTCGATCCGGCGATCCAAAAACGCCCAGGTGTCGGCACGATCCATGCTGTCATCACCCAGCCAGTACAGCACCGTTGCACTCAACACGCCCGACAGCGTCGCGCGCTTGGAGTACCAGTTCAGATCCTCGGATGTGTCGCCCAGCGCCGTCCAGATGGCATCCGCCGTGCCCCACATCGCCTGCGCGCCGACAAAGGCGTTCTGCGGCAGCGCGAACAGGGTGGCGCCCCGACGCACCGCCTCGCGATCCTCGATCACCTCAAGCCGAAGCTGCACGGCGCGTGCCGCCTTGTCGCGGAAGCGCATATCGGACAGGTCCTCTGCCTCCAACCGCTCCACCATCGCCAGATCGCCCATGCGATGGAACGCCAGAGCCAGATCCAGCGCCCCACGCGGGGCGGCGGCCTTCACAAGCTCCGCCTCAAGCCCCGAGTCCTCGGCAGCGGCCCGCAAGGTCGCTTCGGTCCAACCGTCGAACGGCACATGGGGTAGCGCTGCTTCAACCAACGAACGCAGCGTTTCGGATACAGGTTCAGTCATGCACAGGTGTCCTTTTGACCATTCAGTAGACAAGCTAGTGGGCGCTTGCTATACGGCCACTTCCTGCAATTTCCGTGCAACTCTAACTTAGAAAGGTGGTGACAACCACATGCAGGTCAGCGTTCGCGACAATAACGTCGATCAGGCACTTCGTGCTCTGAAGAAGAAGCTGCAGCGTGAGGGCGTCTTCCGTGAGATGAAGCTTCGGCAACATTTCGAGAAGCCCTCCGAAAAGCGCGCCCGTGAAAAGGCCGAGGCTATACGCCGTGCCCGCAAGCTTGCCCGTAAAAAGGCACAGCGCGAAGGTATGATGTAAGGCTCTTCAACGCATCCGCGAGGCCGCGCCGGTGGCGCTCGCACGACGACCCCCGTGGCCCCGCCTCGGGGGTTTGTTGTTTCAGGGGGCGTGAGTCCTAGGTGGCGCAGCATGACAATGCGCAATGACCTGACGATTTACGACCAGACGGCGGAGCAGTGGTGGTCCGATGACATCCGCTGGGTGCGGACGCTGAAGAACATGGTGCCCGCGCGGATGAAATGGTTCGACCAGTTCGTGACCTGGGAGGGCACGGCCGTGCTCGACCTTGGCTGCGCGGGCGGGTTCATGGCCGAGGCGTTGGATGATCGCGGGGCGCGGGTGACGGGGATCGATCCGGCGGAAGACGCCATCGCGGCGGCACGGCGCCATGCCGATGGGCGGGACATCCGCTATGACGTCGGCGTGGGTGAAGCGCTGCCCTACGAGGACGCGGCGTTCGACATCGTTGTCTGCGTGGATGTGCTGGAGCATGTGGCCGACCTGGACGCCGTCCTCGCCGAGTGCGCGCGGGTGCTGAAGCCGGGCGGGTGGTTTCTGTACGACACGATCAACCGCAATCTGCTGGCGTCTTTTGCTGTGGTGACAGTGGCAGAGGACATCCTGCGTCTGCTCCCAAAGGGCGCGCATGATCCGTCGATGTTCATCCGACCTGCCGATCTGGTTAGGCGTCTGGACGGCGCGGGCTTCGAGGTGCGCGCGCAGGCTGGCCTTGGGCCGACAGGCGTGAACCGGCGTGGGGACATCACCTTTGGGCGCGTCCCCGTCAAAGCCGTTCAGTACATGGGCGCGGCGCAGAAGAGCTAGGCTTGAGCGCGACCGGCCACCGGCGCGACGGTGCGCAGTAAATGCTCACCCTGCGGAAGGTCAGAGCGCGTTCAGCAGCTCTCGCGTCGGCCAAGCGTCAGCGGGCAGGCCGAGGCGCGCCTGTTCTTGCTGGATCGCCTGCCGGGTTTTGCGGCCGAGGATGCCGTCGATCCCGCCCACATCGTACCCGCGCGCCTGAAGCTTTTGCTGCAACGCCTTCATCTCGCCTTCCGACAGCGCGGCAGAGGGGTTGCCTGCGTCGAAGACCTGTGCGCCCTCAAGCCGGTTGGCGAAGTAGGCAGCTGTGAGGACATACGTAAAGCTCTGGTTCCACTCGAAATACACGTCGAAATTCGGGTACGCGAGGAACGCTGGGCCGTTGCGGCCCTCCGGTAGCAGAAGAGAAGCCGGAAGGTCACTGCGCGCGAAGGCGCCGGAGCGGGCGGTAACGCCGAGGGCCGCCCATTCGGAGGCAGTCTTCTTGGTGTCGAGACCCGTCAGCGACCAATCGAGATTGCCAGGCACCGAAACCTCATCGATCCAAGGCTCATTCGGGCGCCAGCCCAGATGCGACAGCATCTTGCCGCCAGACATCAGCGCGTCGATGGCGGAGGTCTTTAGGTTAACTTCACCGTCGCCGTCCCCGTCGACCCCGTTCTCGATGATGTCGCCGGGCAGCATCTGTACCATGCCGATCTCGCCCGCCCATGCGCCCGTGGTGCGAACCGGGTCAAGATCGCCGCGAGCGAAGAGCTCCAGCGCCGAATAGACTTGTGGCTGAAAGAGTTCAGGGCGGCGGCAGTCGTGGCTTAGCGTCAAAAGCGCGTTCACGGTGTTGAAGTCCCCCTGAAACGCGCCGTAGTCCGTCTCGAACGCCCAGAACGCGAGAAGAACGCCGCGGTTCACGCCCCATTGCCGCTCGATATCGTCGAAAACGGTGCGATAGCGTTCGGCATTGCGCCGTCCGGCCTCGATCCGGTTTGCGCTGATCAAGCGCCGGGCGAACTGCGTGAAGGGCATCTGAAAGATCCCCTGGGCACGGTCGGCCCGCAGCACTTTGGGATCCTGGCGGGCGGACGCCAGGAAGCGGTCGACGACGGCGGGCTCGTACCCGCGGGTCACCGCCTCGGCTTTGATCCGACTGATGAATTCACCGAAGGAGCCACCGCAGGCGACCAACGCCTGAGCAGGCGCGGCGGTAAGGCACATGGCGAATAGGGTGGGGCTTAGGATGCGCATGAAGTTCTCCACAGATTCGGCGCGGAGGGTAGGCATGACTGCCCACCATGCAAGCAAAGCCTCTCGTCTTCATGGGGAAAAAAGGCAAAAAGTCGCCCGTTTACCAATGCTTCCTTTAGGTTAACCCTTGTGGACCAATTACTACGTACAATTTTAGTGATTCCAGTGCTAGGAGGCGGCGGGGATCGGGTATGAAGACATGAATGTACTTATTGTCGAAAGTGAAGCCACGCTGTCCGACTTGTGGCGCCGCCATCTGGAGCGACAGGGCGCGACCGTTGCCGTCGCGACAAGCCAGAAGGACGCTGTCGAGCATCTTCAGTTCAACGATATTCAGGTCATCGTCCTGAGCCTTGATCTGACCGAAGGCAGCGCCCTCGCCATTGCCGATTTCGCCAGCTACCGGCGCCCCGGTGCGCGTGTTGTCTTCGTGACGCGCACCCGCTTCTTTTCGGATGGATCGATCTTTCAGATCGCGCCCAACACCGCAGCGCTGGTGCCATCACAGACCAACCCGGAAGACCTCGCCGCGATTGTCGAACATCACGCGGCGGGCTGAACTGCCGCGTCGCGTCCGTGGGGGGCATCCCAGTCCAGCCGCGGATTGATCGGCACGATGCGGTGCGGGTTAATCGTCTCGTGGCTGTAGTGATAGTGCCGCACGATGTGATCAAAACGCACGGTCTCTGCCACGCCCGGCCATTGGTATAGCTCGCGCGCATAGGCCCACAGGTTGGGATAGTCGATCAACCGCTTCCGGTTGCATTTGAAGTGCAGGTGATAGACCGGATCGAACCGGAACAGCGTCGTCACGAGGCGCCAATCCGCCTCGGTCACCCGATCGCCCATCAGATAGCGCCGCGACGATAACCGGTCTTCCAGCCAATCCAGCGCCTCGAACAGGGCCGTCACAGCCTCGTCGTACGCGCTTTGGGTCGTCGCGAAGCCGGACTTGTACACGCCGTTGTTCACGTCGTGGTAGATGCGGGTGTTCACCTCTTCGATGGCGTCGCGCATCTCTTCCGGCCAGAAGTCATCGGTGCTTCCGGTGAGCCCATCGAAGGCCGAGTTAAACATCCGAATGATCTCGGAGCTCTCATTCGACACGATGGTCTCACGCTCCTTGTCCCAGAGAATCGGCACCGTGACGCGCCCCGATGTCTTTGGGTCGGCCTTCAAATAGATGTCGCGGGCAAAGGGCAGGCCGTACAGGTCGTCGCCGGTCGCACCGTCAAAGTCGCTCGCAAAGCTCCACCCGTCATCGAGCATATCAGGATGGACGGCAGAGACCGAGATGTGGTCCGTCAGCCCCTTCAGCGCCCGGAAGATCAGCGCGCGATGCGCCCAGGGGCACGCGTAGGAGACGTACAGATGATAGCGCCCCGATGCCGCCGGAAAGCCGCCATCGCCCGAGGGGCCCGCTGCCCCGTCCGGCATGATCCAGTTGCGGTACTTGGATGTCGAGCGGACGAATTTCCCGCCCGAGGCCTTCGTGTCGTACCACTGGGTGGTCCACACCCCGTCAACCAATTGTCCCATGACGCACTCTCCTTTCCGCCAAAGCTAACCTGTTCGCGCCACGAGTGAACAGCGATTGGCGCAGAGCAACGGTGCGCAGATCGTCAAGAACAATTCGTTGGATTCCAGACGATTGTTTCGGTTTCTGCACCGCATTTTTGATTTCTCCTTGCTTTATCAGAGTTTTGGGGCAGATTTCGCGCAAGGCCGCCGGGGGATTTGGTGATGTCGGATTACTTGCCGAAAGAGGTTCGCGCTGGGCTGGCGCTTGCGCGGAAAGCCAAGCAAAAGGCATCGTCGCGGATGCGCGTCCGCACCGGGGACCAGACCTATACCATAGTGCGGGTCTGGGACGGCGGCTTCGCGCTGGATGCGGACGAGGCGTTGCCTTTGCGTGGTTTGGTCGATGTGTTCGACGGCCCGCGTCACATCGCGAACTGCCTGATCGTCGCGTCCGAGAGCGATGGGAACGAGATCGTGTGTGAGTTCAAGCGGGCCACGCCCACGCAAGACCGCGCCCCGCAGGATTACGCCGTCGCCGACGATGCGCCGGTTGCCTTGATCGGGCGCGACTGAACCTACTGCAAGTCCCCGAACGCGGAAGTGAGCCGCCGCAGCGCATCGTCCACATGGGCACGTTGCGTACCAAGATTGAACCGCATGAAGCCTTCGCCACCCCGGCCAAATGTCGTGCCGTGGTTGGCGGCGATCCCGGCCTCCCGCTCCACCCGGTGCACGATCTCGTCCTGGGTCATGCCAGTGCCCGAGAAGTCGACCCAGGACAGATAGGTGGCCTCCAAAGGGATCGAGCTTAGACCGGGCAACGCGTTGACCCCGGCGTCGAACGCCCGGCGGTTTGTGTCGAGATACGCCACCAGCGCATCGACCCAGGCCGCGCCTTCGGGAGAGTAGGCCGCCGATGCCATAGTGATCCCCAACTCGGTCGATTCAATGTGGAGAGCGCGCATGAGGTTGGCGAACGGCGCGCGCAATTTCGGGTCGGCAATCACCACGTTGCCCGTGGACATGCCCGCAAGGTTGAACGTCTTCGACGGCGCGGTCAGCATGATGAGCCGCTCGGCAATCCCGTCAATTGCCGTCATCGGAACGTGCGTGTGACCGGGGAAGACGAGATCGTGGTGAATCTCGTCCGAGATCAGCAGCAGGTCATGGGTGTCGGCAAAGGTCGCAACGGCTTGCAATTCGTCCCGGCTCCACACCCGGCCCACCGGATTGTGGGGGGAGCAAAAGAGCAGCACCTTTTCGTCGCCGGTCAAGGCGGAGGCGTCGAGGTTCATCACATAGCGGTCCCCGTCCCGCTCCAGGGGAATCTCGACCGTGCGGCGCCCCGTGCCACGGATGGTGCGGTCGAAGGCGTGATACACGGGCGTGAAGGTGACGATGCCATCCCCGGGAGCAGTATATGCCTCCAGCAGCAGCGCGATTGCGTTGCAAAGCCCGGTGGTCGTGAACACCGATGCAGGGTCAACCTCCCACCCGTGGCGCGTCTTCATCCACCAGGCGATCGCACCTAGGTAGCCGTCCATGTCGTGGCCATAGCCGAAGACCCCGTGATCCAGCCGGGTCCGCGCCGCGTCCAGCACGAACTCTGGCGCGCGAAAGTCCATGTCCGCGACCCACATCGGCAAAGCGTCGGGCGGGACGTCATAGCGGTCCTCGACGCGATCCCACTTGAGGCAGGACGTTCCACGGCGTTCGATCATGTCGTCAAAGTTCATTCCCGGGGTCTCCTGCGTGGCATGGCGGGGACCCTAGCTTGCGGGCTCGCGCCTGCAACCCGATTGCGGCGACGGGGCGCCTCGCCTAAATGAAGCGCATGGCACTGCGTGAGATCCTGATCCACCCCGACCCCCGGCTGAAGAAGCCCTGTACCCCGGTTGATGACATCACTCCGGAGCTGCGGAAGCTCGCGGATGACATGCTTGAGACGATGTACGATGCGCCCGGCGTGGGACTCGCGGCGCCGCAGGTCGGGGTGTCGAAGCGGCTGCTGGTGATGGATTGCATCAAGGAAGAGGGCGTGCCGCCGCGCCCCATGGCGCTGATCAACCCGAAGATCACATGGGCGTCGGACGCGCTCAGCACCTACGAAGAAGGCTGCCTGTCGATCCCCGAGCAATACGGCGATGTGGAGCGTCCGGCAGAGGTGACGGTCACGTGGACCGACCTTGACGGCGCGCAGCAGGAAGAGACGTTTGACGGCCTCTGGGCAACCTGCGTGCAGCATGAGATCGACCATTTGGACGGCAAGTTGTTCATCGACTACCTCAAGCCGCTGCGGCGGCAGATGATCACCCGCAAGATGGTGAAGCTGAAGCGGGAGAGGGCGCGCGCGTGACCGTGCGGCCTATCCTGCGTTGGCCCCAGCCCGTCCTGCGCCGCGCCGCCGATCCGGTGGCCGAAATCGACGATGAGGTCCGCCAGATCTGGGATGACATGGTCGAGACCATGTACGCCATGCCAGGCGTCGGCCTCGCGGCCCCGCAGATCGGCATCGGGCGGCAGATTGCGGTGGTGGATGCGTCGGACACCCATGACGTTGCGCTGCGGCTGGCGAACCCCGAGGTTATCGAGGCCTCCGAGGACGTGAGCGTCTTTCCCGAAGCCAGCCCCTGCCTGCCAGGCGTGAATGCCGAGATCACGCGGCCCGAGCGGGTGACGGTGGGGTTCCTGAATGCCGAAGGGGTGCGCGTGACGCAGACGTTTACGGGCCTCTGGGCCACGAGCGTGCAGCACCAGATCGACCACCTGAACGGGCGGATGTATTTCGACAACCTGAGCCGCGTGAAGCGGGAGATGCTGCTGAAACGGGCAAAGAAGGTTGCTTCGTGAGACTTGTCTTCATGGGCACGCCCGATTTCTCGATCCCCGCGCTCAACGCATTGGTCGAGGCCGGGCACGATGTGGTCTGCGCCTATACCCAACCGCCCCGCCGCGCGGGACGAGGGAAGAAGGAGCGCCCGACGCCCGTGCATGCCCGCGCCGACGCGCTGGGGCTGGACGTTCGGCATCCGGTTTCCCTGAAGGGCGCGGTAGAGCAGGCGGAGTTCGCAGCGCTTAGCGCTGACGCGGCGGTCGTCGTCGCGTACGGCCTGATCCTGCCGCAAGCCGTTCTGGACGCGCCCCGGCTGGGATGCCTCAACATCCACGCCTCGCTACTGCCCCGCTGGCGCGGCGCCGCCCCAATCCACCGGGCGATCCTGTCCGGCGATGCCGAGACCGGCGTGGCCATCATGCAGATGGAGGCCGGGCTCGACACCGGCCCCGTCCTTCTGAGCGAGCGCACGCCCATCGGCGCGGAGGAGACCACGGCAGACCTCCACGACCGGCTCTCCGACATCGGAGGCCGCTTGATCGTCCAGACCCTCGCGCAACTTGGCAGCCTGACCCCGACGGTGCAGCCGGATGAAGGCGTGACCTATGCCGAGAAGATCGACAAAGCCGAGGCTCGGATCGACTGGACCCGGAGCGCAGAGGCCGTGGACCGACAAATCCGCGGACTGAGCCCCTTTCCCGGCGCATGGACGCTGCATGACGGCAAGCGGCTGAAGCTACTGCGATCCCGGCTTGCGGTTGGGCGGGGAGCGGCGGGCGAGGTGCTGAACGACTTCACGATTGCCTGCGGGACCGGGGCAGTGGACGTTCTGGAGGCACAGATCGAAGGGCGTGGCCGCCAGAACACGGGGGACTTCCTGAACGGGACCCCCTTGCCGCCGGGCACAATGCTGGGAGGGTAACCGATGCTTCCACGATGATGGGCACCGTGATAATCGCAGGGATTGTGGGGTACATCAGCGAGCGCTCTGGCTTTGGAGACTTAGTTACGTACTTGCCCGTCAGCGCATCTCGCGGGCAGATGTTCCAATGTGAACTGCAGATCGCAAGTACAATTCGAATAAGTAATTGAATTTACATGATTTTTTGACGCTACGGATTCCGTGGCCAACATAGTCGATGAAAAGTGTCTAGCTGACAGACTCAAAATCACTCAACGCGACCCAATTAATCATGAATTTCCATGCATTTATTGGTAGCGGAGGAGGGACTTGAACCCCCGACACGCGG
>JBCCXY010000064.1:0-21239 GCA_039190895.1 Pseudomonadota bacterium
GGAAACCTATCTCGGCGGCATGTTCAATCCGACAGTGCAGCTGAAATCGGGCGGCTACATTGTGATCGGTGTGACCGAGGCGCTTGTGGCGATAGACGTGAACTCCGGCAGGGCCACAAAAGAGGGCTCGATCGAGGAAACAGCGCTCAAGACCAACCTTGAGGCGGCGGAAGAGGTGGCGCGGCAGTTGCGCCTCCGCGACCTCGCCGGGTTGATCGTGATCGACTTTATCGACATGGAAGAGCGGAAGAACAACGCCGCCGTCGAGAAGCGCTTCAAGGACAGGCTGAAGACCGACCGCGCGCGGATCCAAGTCGGGCGCATCTCGGCCTTTGGCCTCTTGGAGATGAGCCGCCAGCGCCTCCGCCCCGGGATGATCGAGGCGACGACGCAGCCCTGCCCGCACTGTCATGGCACAGGAATCGTGCGTTCGGACGACAGCCTTGGGCTGACGATCTTGCGGCAGATTGAGGAAGAAGGGACGCGGCGCCGCGCCCGCTAGGTGCTGGTGACGGCACCGGTCGCGGTGGCGAACTTCCTGATGAACAACAAGCGCGAGCACATCGCCAGCATCGAGGCGCGTTATGGCATGAGCGTGCGGATTGAGGGCGATCCGTCGCTCGTCAGCCCGGATTTCACGCTTGAGAAGTTCAAGACGGCGACGCGCCCGGTGAAAGAGGCGCCGCCTGTGGTGTCGGTCGATGGCTCTCTGATGCCCGAGATCGAGGACGAGGCAGACGAGGCCGAAGCCATCGCGCCAGAGGCCGACGACGAGGCCCCGCCCAAGAAGAAGCGCCGTCGGCGTCGCCGCCGTCGGGGCGGACAGGGCGGCGATGCCGTTCAGGCTGACGGGCAGACGGACGAGGCGCAGGCCGATGCGGCGCCCGCCGAGGACCCGGCGCCCGACCAGCCGACTGAAACCGAAGAGGCCGCGCCCGAAGCGGAGGCCACTGAAGAGGCCCCGCCGAAGAAGCGCCGCAGCCGGAGCCGGAAGAAGAAGACGGACGACGCCGAGGTTGAAGCCAAGGCAGACGAAGCCCCAGCAACGGATGCAGAGGCGGCGCCTGCGGCAGAGGCCGAAGCAGAAGAGGAAGCGCCCAAGCCGAAGCGACGGCGCACGCGGAAAAAGGCCGAGGCGGCCCCTGCCGAGCCTGAAGCCGAGGCGCCTTCGCCAGAGGAACCTGCGCCCGAGCCGGTTCCCGCACCGGAGCCAGAGCCGGTCGCCGAAGCGGCGCCCGAGCCCGCGCCGGAGCCTGAGCCCACGCCAGAGCCGGAACCCGAGCCCGTGCTGGAAACAGCAGAGGCAGAACCGGACCCGGATCGGCCGAAACGCCGCGGTTGGTGGTCAATCGGTCGCGGCTAGGCGCAGTGACAGGCCCCGGATGACGTCCGGGGCCGCTTTTTTTGGATAAATCGTTCGAAGAAGCGCGGGACGGAGCCTTTTGCCGTTGTCGATTGAGTATTTTTGCCAAGATGAAGGGGCGGGTTGCGCCCAGGCGCTACGCTTTGCGGATCAGGAAGCGGTTGTGGTCTTCTAGCGCCTCAGCTTCGACGAGTATGTTGCCGGATTCATTGCAGAAATGCGGAACGTCCACCACTGCGGCCGGGTCGTCGGCCAGCAAGGCCAGCGTCTGTCCCTTCTCCATGGCGCGGAGGCGTTTGGCGGCTTTCAGCACCGGGAGCGGACATAGAAGTCCGCGTGTATCGAGTTCGACGGTGGAGCTCATCTGGACCGAGCGGGTACCGACCATGTTACAGTTTGTCCACTGACTTGTGAGCCTTTGGTGCGTGACGCCGGCCCCGGAATGCGCATATGCATGGCAACGGGGCATGATCGAGGCGTAAATGTTTGGAATCGACATCATCGATGCGAGTCTTCTGCCCGCCGTCCTAATTGCGATGACGGCGGGGCTCTTGTCGTTCCTGTCGCCTTGTGTCCTGCCCATCGTGCCGCCGTATCTTGCGTATATGGGCGGCATCTCGATGTCCGAGATGGAAGAGCGGGGGGGCGATCGAACGCGGATCATCACCTCGGCTATGTTTTTTGTACTGGGGCTGTCGACGGTCTTCCTGATTTTGGGCTTCACGGCCTCGGCCTTCGGGCGGTTCTTCCTAGCGAACCAAACGGCGTTTGTGTCCATCGCGGGGGTCATCATCATGATCTTCGGCGCCCACTTTCTGGGCGTTTTCCGGATCGGCATCATGGACCGAGAGCTGCGCGTCGAAACGGGTGACCGGGGTGGCTCTGCCTTCGGCGCCTACATTCTTGGCCTCGCGTTCGCGTTCGGCTGGACCCCATGCATCGGCCCGATCCTTGGCGCGATCATGACCATTGCCGCCACCGAAGCAGATGTGGCGCGCGGGACGATGCTTCTCGCCGCCTATGCGCTGGGGCTTGGAATCCCCTTCCTTCTTGTCGCCGCCTACTTCCCCCGCCTCACTCGCGTCATGGCGTTCATGCGCCGGAATATGGAGCGGATTGAGCGGGTTATGGGCCTCCTCCTCTGGACCGTCGGGCTGCTGATGCTGACCGGCAAATTCACCGACTTCGCCTGGTGGCTGAACGAGCAGTTTCCGGCCCTGCAGGCCTTCGGCTAACGGGGTTGCCCGGGGCCGGCGATTGGGCCTAAATGGCGCCGGGGGCATGATGAGCGAGGACACATGCCGCAGCAATCGGTCAAGATGCGCCGGGTGTTTTACATCCCCGGCTACGACCCCTACCCCCCGCGCCGTTATCGTGAGCTCTACCGTGTGGAAGCCGCCAAGCAGGGCGATATTTCGGGCTACGAGGTTGATCTGGAGAACGTGAAGGGTAGGCAGGACGTGTGGGCAACGACGGCCTACATGGACGGCGCGCAGGTCCGCAGCGGGTTCGAGGTGCTGGAGTGGCATGACATTGTGCAGGACACGATGGATCGCTCGGTTCTTGGGACCTATGCGCAGCTTGTGCAGGTGGCGTTCGCCTACCTGTCGTCGGGCGCGCTGCGGCGGTTGTCGTGGTTGCGGATCGGGCCGATTCTGGCGGGGTTTTATCCTGTCCTGATGCTGTTGGGGCAGCTTGTGGTGGCAATGGTTGCAGGGAAGATCTCTGCGGCTGTCGTCACGGGTATCCTTGCGCTGATCATTGGTGCGACGCTTGGGTTGGTGGTGAATGACCCGACGGGCGGGGCCGTCTGGGGCTGGATCGACTGGCTGATGGGTTGGGCGGTATTCGCGGCGGTGGTGGTGCCGCTGCTGCATTGGTTCAAGGCCAAGGACAAGAACCTGTTCGCCTATTACCTGATGCACGACCTCGCCTACACGGCGCAGATGAACGGGGCGTATCCGGACGATCTCGACGACCGCATCTCGCAATTCGCCCGTCGCATCGCTTCGGCTCTGGCGAGCCCGGCGGATGAGGTGGTGGTCGTCGGACACTCGTCCGGCGCGCAGCTGGCGGTGAGCGCGGTGGCGCGGCTGGTGCGGGAGGGTATGCTGCCCGCCAATGGGCCCGCGCTGTCGGTGCTGACGCTGGGGCAGGCGATCCCGATGGTGTCGTTTCTGCCGAAGGCTGACGTGTTGCGCCGCGATCTGCATGATCTGGCGGGGGAGGATCGGATCACGTGGGTCGATGTCTCGGCCCCCGGTGACGGCTGTTCGTTCGCGCTGTGCGATCCGGTGAGTGTCACAGGCGTTGCGCCGGAGGCGCAGCGTTGGCCGCTTGTGCTGTCGGCGGCGTACAGCAAGACGCTGTCGCCCGAGCGCTGGGCCGAGATGAAGCGCAAGTTCTTCCGGCTGCATTTCCAGTACCTTTGCGCGTTCGACCGGCCAGGGGATTATGACTACTTCCGCATCACCGCCGGACCGATTACGCTCGGCGAACGGTTTGCCGGACGGAAGCCATCCATGAAACGCATCGACGTTCCCGCATCGCGCTTCCGCTCGATGGCGGCATGATCCCACCGAAACCGGCGGCGCGCTCGGGGCGGGTGTCGCTGTGGCGCTATGCGCGCCTGCTGCGGCAGGACATCCTGTCCGCGCTGCCGGAGCGGCTGTATCGGGCGCGGATGGCGGAGTTTCGGACGCCGTTCTTCCGGTCGGTGCTGTTGAACGAGCCAGAGCTTGTGGCTGAGGTGCTTAAGGGCCGCCCTCAGGATTTCCCGAAATCCGGTCGTGTGACCCGTGGGTTGCGGCGCTTGCTGGGTGATGCCGTGTTCGTCACCAACGGTCCGGAGTGGCAGTATCAGCGGCGGCTCATCGACCCGGCCTTTGAAGGCGGGCGTGTAGACCAGACGTTTCCGGCGATGCTCGCGGCGGTCGAGGCTGCGGTCGGGCGGCTGGAGGCTGGGGAGATCGAGGTGGAGGCCTGGGCCAGTCACCTTGCCGCCGACATCATCTTTCGCACGCTGTTCTCGTTGCCCATCGAGGATGCGCTGGCGCGGCGGACTTATGCGGCGTTCCGGGCGTTCCAGCGTGCGCAACCGGTTTTGCGGCTGCTGCCGACGCGGCGGGGGCGGCGCGAGGCGAGGGAACTGAGGGCGATCATTGGGGAGCTTGTTGCACGGCGGGCGGCAGGGATTGCGGCGGGCGAGGCGCCCGACGATCTGGCGACGCGCATCATGACGGCGCGGGATCCGGAGACGGGGCGGGGGTTTTCGGAGGCCGAGATGGTGGATCAGGTGTCGATCTTCTTCCTCGCCGGGCATGAGACGAGCGCGGCGGCCCTGTCCTGGGCGCTGTATCTGCTGGCGAGCCATACGGATGTTCAGGCCCGCGCGGCGGACGAGGCCGTGGCGGTCGCGGCAGAGCCATCGCTGACCGCGCTGCGGGGCGCCGGGTACCTGCGCGATGTGTTTCGCGAGACGCTGCGGCTGTATCCTCCGGTGCCCATGATGGTGCGCGAGGCGGCGCAGCCTGAGCAGTTCCGTGGGCGCGATTTGCCGAAGGGGCTGCAGGTCGTGATCTCGCCCTGGCACCTGCATCGCTACGGCAGGATCTGGCCGAGGCCTGACAGCTTTGAGCCCGAGCGCTGGCAGACAGCAGAAACCCGCGCGTGCGCGCGCCAAGCCTATCTGCCATTTTCCGCCGGTCCGCGCGTCTGTCCCGGCGCGGGGTTTGCGATGATCGAGGGGACGCTCGCGCGCGCGGTGACCCTTGGAAACAGGCGTCTGGAGCCCGGCGGCCCACCGCCGGTGCCGATAGCGTTTCTGACGGTACGTTCAAAAAATGGGATCAAGTTAGACTTATCCAAACGGTAATCGGCAAATTTTAGGCGCTTTACGTCCCGTGAATTAAGGGTTTGTGAGGCAAGTCCTTGTTCACCCCATCGAATCATCTACATACTTATCCACACAGGGGCATTAGCCACACGGAGTAATCCGTAGTGATAAAAACAACCCCGGGGCGAGCAGAGTGTTCTGAGTTCACATCGTTGGATTGACGTTGCTCGACGGGGGTGGCCCGATGACAATGCCCATTAAGATGGAACAGCTTCGGGCGCGTGTGCGCATTGCGGTTCCGGCGTGGAACTTCACGCAGCGCATACCGGTGGCCGAGGCGAAGCGCTCGCCCGGGGTGGATGACTTCAAGCGATTGCTGGAGGCTGCGTTGCAGCCGAAAGACCTGACGCCCTTGCGTCTGACCCGCAATGAACGGCGCCAGTTGGACGTCGCCCACCGCCTGCGTGTGGCGCTTTACGATGCGCGGGACGACAGCACCCGTTCCAGCACGTAGACCCGGATCGCCGAGGCCAGCCCCGCGTCGGTGCCGCGCGCCTCGTCAATCTCTGCCGCCAGGTCGTTAAGGGCGCGCCCGTCCTCGCGCGCGATGCGGCGAAACTCCTGCCAGAATGGCTCTTCCAGCGACACGCTCGTGCGGTGGCCGCGTAGCGTGAGGGAGTGTTTGACGGGCCTCAGCGCCCGTCCTCCTCGTCCGTATCAAGCTTGTGCGCGTCGATGTGACGGTCGGCCATGTCGCGGGTGGTGTCTTGCGCCTGCTTCTGGGCCTTGGTCCGCCCGAACTTGGCAGCATTGGCGTCGGCCTTCGCCTTCTTCTCCTTCCGCGCCCGATCCTTGCGGGCGCGGTTGAGGTTGATGGGCTGGCTCACTTGGGCCCGATCATCTTTTCGGGACGGACGACCTCGTCGAAGGTTGCCTCGTCGACGAAGCCGAGCTTTACCGCCTCTTCCCGCAGAGTGGTACCGTTCTTGTGGGCCGTCTTTGCAACGGTGGTCGCGTTGTCGTAGCCGATGGTTGGCGCGAGGGCGGTGACCAGCATCAGGCTTTCGCGCATCAGCTTTTCGATGCGGTCAGTGTTGGCCTGGATCCCCGAGACGCAGTTGTCGGTGAACGCGACCGAGGCGTCGCCGAGAAGCTGCATGGATTGCAGCACGTTATAGGCCATCATGGGCTTGTAAACGTTCAGCTCGAAGTGTCCCTGCGAGCCCGCGAAGCCGACGGCGGCGTCGTTGCCCATGACGTGGGCACAGACCTGGGTCATCGCCTCGCACTGTGTCGGGTTGACCTTGCCCGGCATGATGGATGACCCGGGTTCATTTTCCGGCAGCAGCAACTCGTACAGGCCGCAGCGCGGGCCCGAGCCCATCAGGCGGATGTCGTTGGCGATCTTGAACAGCGACGCGGCGGCCGTTTTCAGGGCGCCCGACATCTCCACCATCGCATCATGGGCGGCCAACGCCTCGAACTTGTTTGGCGCCGTCACGAAGGGCAGTCCGGTGATGCGGGCCATGTTGGCGGCGACGATTTCGCCCCAGCCTTTTGGCGAGTTCAGCCCGGTGCCCACCGCCGTTCCACCTTGGGCAAGTTCGTAGATCCGGGGCAGGGCGGCTTTGACGCGGGCGATGCCCATGGCGACCTGCTGGGTGTAGCCCGAGAACTCTTGCGCCAGCGTCAGCGGTGTTGCGTCCATCGTGTGGGTTCGACCGATTTTGATGATGCCATCGAACTCCTGTACCTTCATCTCCAACGCCGCGTGGAGCTTTGCGAGCCCCGGAAGCAGCACCTCATGCGCCGTCATGGCCGTCGCGATATGCATCGCCGTCGGGAAGGTGTCATTGGACGACTGCGCCATGTTGCAGTGGTCGTTCGGGTGCACCGGGTCTTTGGAGCCGATGGTGCCTCCCAAGATCTCAATAGCGCGGTTCGCGATGACCTCGTTGGCGTTCATGTTCGACTGTGTGCCGGAGCCGGTCTGCCAGACTACCAGCGGAAAGTGATCATCCAGCTTGCCTGCCACGACCTCGGACGCCGCCTCGACAATCGCATCGCCGATCTTCACGTCCAGCGCGCCGCGCTCTTTGTTGGCCTCGGCGCAGGCCTGTTTGATCACGCCGAGTGCGCGAACGATGGCGACAGGCTGCGTCTCCCACCCGATAGGGAAGTTCTTCAGCGAGCGCTGTGTCTGAGCGCCCCAGTAACGGTCCGAGGGGACCTCCAGCGGGCCGAAGCTGTCTGTTTCTGTGCGCGTGTCGGTCATGCGTCTCTCCCGGTTTTGCAACGGGATAGCGCGGGCGCGGGTGGGGAGCAATCAACCACTGCGCAGAAGGTTCAGCCGCATGGGATACTGCGTAAGGGTCATGCCGTTGCGGTTCGCCGTTTCGGTCCCGATCACCTCCCATCCTCGCTTTTCGAAGAATCTGCGGGCGAGAATGCTGGCGTCCGTCGTCAGAACGTCCAGGTCGCGAATGTCCGCAAGCAGCGCGTCATAGATCAGACCAGCTATACCCATCTTGCGCGCATCAGAGCGCACAAAGAAC
This sequence comes from Pseudomonadota bacterium, assembly GCA_039190895.1. Classification (GTDB taxonomy): domain Bacteria; phylum Pseudomonadota; class Alphaproteobacteria; order Rhodobacterales; family Rhodobacteraceae; genus Ovoidimarina. The sequence goes on from JBCCXY010000064.1 coordinate 7,754, forward strand.
AGGTCGAGGTAACCGTACGGATAAAGCGCGATGAACCCCAGAACGGTCCCATCCACCTCGGCCAGCCATGTGTTCGCTCCTTCCAACCGGGGTGCCCATGTCGCATCCGGTGAGGCGTAGCGCGCCCACGCCGCAGCCTGTTCCGCACTGTAGTGCGGCGCCGTCCCATTTCGGACGGCGTCATAAAAGGCGTCGTAGCATGACGAGGCATCGTCGGGAGAAAAACGGCGGATGATCGGGGCCATGGGCCCCTGTCTCAGATCGAAGCCGTCCGTGCAACGCGCCGATTGCTTGTCGAACGGCCTGCATCTCTGTATTGGACAGCGTCTTAGATAGCCCCATTTAGGGGCATGTTGAGAAATGCCGCGGGACAGGGGGCCACGCCAGACATGAAGATCGGTACGCCGAAAGAGACCGCCACCGGGGAAAACCGGGTGGCGATGACGCCGGACAGCGCGACGCAGCTTCAAAAGCTGGGGCATGAGTGCCTTGTCGAGGCGGGCGCCGGGATGGCCGCCGGGTTTACGGATGCGGCTTATGAGGCGGCCGGCGTAACGGTGGTCGAGTCAGTCTGGGACGCGGCGGATGTCATCGCGAAGGTGCAGCCGCCTACGTCGGACGAGGTAGGTCGTCTGAACGGCGACAAGACGCTGATCTCAATGTTCTACCCGGACCAGAACGAGGCCCTGCTGGAGCAGGCAAAGGGCACCGGCGCAAGCGTCATCGCGATGGACATGGTCCCCCGGATCAGCCGCGCGCAGAAGATGGATGCGCTGTCGTCGATGGCGAATATCGCCGGGTATCGGGCGGTCATCGAAGCGGGTAACAACTTCGGTCGGTTCTTCACCGGGCAAGTTACGGCGGCAGGCAAGGTGCCACCAGCGAAGGTGCTGATCGTCGGCGCTGGTGTCGCCGGGTTGGCGGCCATCGGGACGTCGACCTCTTTGGGCGCAATCACCTACGCCTTCGACGTGCGGCCCGAAGTGGCCGAGCAGATCGAATCGATGGGCGCCGAATTTGTTTTCCTGGAGTTCGATGAAGAGCAGACAGATGGTGCGTCGACCGGTGGGTATGCGGCCCCGTCCTCGCCCGAGTTCCAGGCCAAACAGCTTGAGAAGTTCCGCGAGCTGGCGCCTGACATCGACATTGTCATCACGACGGCCCTGATCCCGGGCCGCGACGCTCCGGTGTTGTGGACGAAGGACATGGTCGAGGCGATGAAGCCTGGCTCGGTTGTCGTGGACCTTGCCGCCGAGCGCGGCGGAAACTGTGAACTGACGGTGAAGGACCAGAAAATCGTCAGCGACAACGGCGTGACGATTGTCGGTTACACCGACTTCCCCAGCCGGATGGCGACGCAATCGTCGAGCCTCTATTCCACGAACATCCGCCATTTCCTGACGGACCTCACGCCTGAGAAGGACGGCGTCATCAACCACAACATGGAAGATGACGTGATTCGGGGCGCGACGGTGACCCATGCCGGGGAAATCACCTTCCCGTCGCCACCGCCCAAGGTGGCCGCGATCGCGGCGCAGAAGCCTAAGGAAAAGCCGAAGGAACTGACGCCGGAGGAGAAGCGAGAGCTCGAAGCCCAGGCGTTCAAGAAGCAGACGCAGACTCAGGTCACGCTGCTCGCAATTGGCGGCGGTCTGATCCTTGCGGCGGGTCTGGTGACGCCGGCGAGCTTCATGCAGCACTTCGTGGTGTTCGTGCTTTCGGTGTTTGTCGGGTTCCAGGTGATTTGGAACGTCTCGCACTCCCTGCACACGCCGCTGATGGCGGTTACCAACGCGATTTCCTCGATCATCATCCTTGGTGCATTGATGCAGATCGGGTCGAACTCGACCATTATCACCATACTGTCGATCCTTGCGGTCTTCATGGCGGCGATCAACATTTTCGGGGGGTTCCTCGTTACACGGCGCATGCTCGCCATGTTCCAGAAGTCGTAAGGGGGCGAGCACATGGAATTCGGTTTTACTACAGCGGCTTATGTCGTCGCAGCGGTTCTGTTCATCCTGTCGCTTGGCGGATTGTCGGGGCAGGAAAGCGCAAAGCGCGCTGTGTGGTATGGCATCGTCGGCATGGCGATTGCCGTGCTGGCGACGCTCATCGGGCCCGGGATCGGGCTGTGGTGGCTGTCGATCATCCTGATCGCCGGCGGCGCGGCGGTTGGCTATCAGCTCGCCACGCGGGTCGAGATGACCCAGATGCCAGAGCTTGTGGCGATCATGCACTCGCTCGTCGGCCTCGCTGCGGTGTTCGTGGGCTTTAACGCTGACATCATGATCAACATTGCCTCGGGTCTATACGCCGATCACGGCGGGATACTGGGCGCCGTAGACGACAGCGGCGCGGCGATTGGCCTGCCGAAGGAGGTCTACGACGGGCTGTCAGCCTTCGGTCAGCTTGTGGCCAAGAAGACAGGCGTGGAGATTGGCATTCTGCGGATCGAGCTGGCGCTGGGTATCTGGATCGGGGCGGTGACATTCACCGGGTCGGTCGTGGCCTATGCCAAGCTTGCGGGCGGTTCGAGCATGTTGCCGTTCAAGGTCGATACGTCGGCCAAGCAGCTTCCGGGCGGGCATATCCTGAATGCTGGCGCAGCGGCGGCTTCGGTTGTGCTGTTGATCATGTATCTCAGCGGTGCTGGAAGCTGGACGCTGATCCTGCTGACGCTGCTCGCGCTGTTTATCGGGTACCACCTGATCATGGGCATCGGCGGCGCCGACATGCCGGTCGTCGTGTCGATGCTGAACAGCTATTCCGGCTGGGCGGCGGCGGCGATCGGGTTCTCGCTGGGGAACGATCTGCTGATCGTGGTCGGCGCGCTTGTTGGCTCGTCTGGTGCGATCCTTAGCTACATCATGTGTAAGGCGATGAACCGGTCGTTCGTGTCGGTGATCCTGGGCGGCTTCGGCGGTGCGGGTGGCCCGCAGGCGGAGGTCGAGGGTGAGCAGGTCGCCATTGACGCCGACGGTGTGGCGACCCTGCTGAATGAGGCGGATTCGGTGATCATCGTACCGGGTTACGGCATGGCCGTGGCGCAAGCGCAGGGCGCGGTGTCCGAGCTTGTGCGCAAGCTGCGGGCGCAGGGCAAAGAGGTTCGCTTTGGCATCCACCCCGTTGCGGGTCGTCTGCCGGGGCACATGAACGTGCTGCTGGCAGAGGCGAAGGTGCCTTATGACATCGTGCTGGAGATGGATGAGATCAACGACGACTTCCCCGAAACGGATGTCGCGATCATCATCGGCTCGAACGACATCGTGAACCCGGCGGCACAGGACGACCCGAACTCTCCGATTGCCGGAATGCCGGTGTTGGAGGTCTGGAAGTCCAAGAACGTCATCGTGTCGAAGCGGGGTCAGGGGACCGGGTACTCCGGCATCGAGAACCCGCTGTTTTACAAGGAGAACACGCGGATGTTCTATGGCGACGCAAAGGCGTCGTTGGACACACTGCTGCCGAAGGTGGAGTAGGTTCAAAAAGGTGGCGGTGGGCAAATTGCCCACCCTACCGCCTGCTGCGGACGAGGGTTCTGCTATGAGTAGGGTGGGCAATCTGCCCACCGCCCCTACGCCTCGATCCATGCTCCCGGTTGGAGGCCCTCAAGCGTCCAATTCCGCACCCGCCACCGCACAAGGCGTAGGGTCGGGAAGCCGATAGCCGCCGTCATGCGACGCACCTGTCGGTTGCGGCCTTCGGTCAGCGTCACTTCGATCCATCGGTCTGGCACCGTCTGCCGAACACGCACCGGCGGTTTCCGGGGCCAGAGATCGGGCGGCTCGATCAACCGTACCTTCGCGGCGCGCGTGCGGCCGTCTTTCAGGTCGAGGCCCCGCCGAAGTGGCACAAGGTCGGTGTCTGACGGATCGCCCTCGACCTGTACCAGATACGTCTTCTCATTTTGCGCCCGGGGCGATGCGATGCGCGCCTGCAGCTTGCCGTCGTCGGTCAGGACCAGCAGCCCCTCGCTGTCGCGATCCAGCCGCCCCGCTGCGTAGACGCCCTTGGGCAGACCGAAGGCTGACAGTGTCGGACGCTCGGTCTGGCTCTTCTCATCCGTGAACTGGCTGAGAACGCCCATCGGCTTGTTGAACAGGATCACGCGCGGCATGGCGCCCGGACTACCCGTTCCGGTGTCGGAGCGCCATGGGGGCCATCCGTACACCATTGTGCACCGCTAACGTTCGGAAAATTCGAGATATTTCTGTTTACAGCCGCCCGAATGCGGCTAGGTTCCGCCACATGTCGGCGATCGAAGATCACCCGCTGCGCTATGAGCTCGCCAACGAGCTGCACGCGCGGCCGTTCCCCCCGCTCGAAGCGCCGAGTCGGGCGGTTTACCTTGCGATCAAGCAACCGGAGAACGCCGCCGCGCGGGATCGTGACCTCGACCGGGCGCATCTGATCAACTTGCTCGACCGGTTCGGGGCCACGCATCCCAAGCCGGGTGCGACGCACTGGTTTGGCGAGATCGGGCGCTACACGCTGAAATGGGAAAGCCATACGGAGTTCGTGACCTACACGGCCTTCCGGAATGGCAACGGCGACACGCCGTTCGACGCCCGCGCGTTTGAGGTCTTTCCCGAGGACTGGCTGGCCGACGCACCTGGGGTGCGCGTTACCTCTGCCTCGATCCGGGTCGAGGCTTGGGATGGCAAAGCCGACGTCTCAGAAAAGCTCGACGAGTGGTTCGTGCCGGAAAGCCTTGCCGCGAGCACTGTCCTCGACGGCACCGCCGTGATGGCGGGGGATTTCCGCATCGATCCCGCCGGGCACATGCGCTTCGCCTTGTTCGTGAAGCCCGACATGGGGACTCGTCGCATCGGACGGATCGTGCAGCGCCTGTGCGAGATCGAGACCTACAAGTCCATGTCCATGCTTGGCCTGGCCCGCGTTCGCACAATCGGTCCGGCGATGAGCCGCCTTGATCAGCGCCTGACAACCCTGATGGGAGAAATGACGGGCGACACGGCAGAAGCCGACGACACGCTGACTGCGCTGCTTGAGATTTCGTCAGAACTTGAAAATCTTTCAGCCCGCAGCTCTTTCCGCTTCGCTGCGACGACGGCCTACAATGCCCTTGTCACGCAGCGCGTCACGGTCCTTCGGGAAGAGCGCTATCAGGGCCGCCAGACCTTCGCCGAGTTCATGATGCGCCGCTTCGACCCCGCTATGCGCACGGTTACAGCGGGAGAGGAGCGGCTGAAGACCATGTCCGAACGGGCCACTCGGGCGGCAAACCTGCTGCGGACGCGTGTGGACGTTGAGCGTTCGGCTCAGAACCAGAAGCTACTGGAAAGCATGGATGAACGCGCGGGCCTGCAGCTGCGCCTGCAACGTACGGTCGAGGGGCTGAGCGTTGTGGCGATCAGCTATTACGCCGTGAACCTCGCGCTTTACGTGCTGGGCCCGGTGGGCAAAGCTGTCGAGGTTTCGGGCGTTGTGCTGACGGCCCTTGTCACGCCGCTTGTTGTGTTCGGCGTCTGGGCCCTTGTTCGCCGCATCCGGCGCGACCTCGAAAAGTAGCGCCCTTGCACCCGTGGCGGGGGCAGGGGAAACTCCACGCGGCCGCATGAGGAGACCTCGTATGCCCGTCAAGAACCGCTTCGCCGAGTTGCACGATCAGATCACGGAATGGCGCCGGGATATACATGCGCACCCTGAGCTGATGTTTGAGACCCACCGGACGTCCGCCCTGGTGGAGGAAAAGCTGAATGCGTTCGGTTGCGATGAGGTGGTGACGGGCCTGGGTCGTACGGGCGTCGTTGGGGTGATCCGCGGGAAGACCGACACGTCAGGCCGGACAATCGGCATCCGCGCCGACATGGACGCGCTTCCGATAGAGGAGCAGACAGGCGTGGACTATGCCTCGACGATACCCGGTGTCATGCATGCCTGCGGTCATGACGGGCACACCGCTATGCTCCTTGGCGCGGCGCAGTATCTGGCCGAGACGCGCAATTTCGACGGGACGGCAGTGGTGATCTTCCAGCCCGCCGAAGAGGGCGGCGGCGGCGGGCGTGAAATGGTCGAGGACGGCATGATGGAGCGCTTCGGCATCGACGAGGTCTATGGAATGCACAACTGGCCCGACCGGCCGGCGGGTGAGTTCGCCATCCGCCCCGGCCCGTTTTTTGCGGCGGCCGACCTGTTGGACATCCGGATCAAGGGAAAGGGGGGCCACGCGGCCAAACCTCAAGCGACGATCGATACGACGTTGGTCGCGAGCCACATCGTGGTTGCGTTGCAGTCCATCGTCAGCCGCAATGTCGATCCGATTGAGCAATGCGTGGTGTCGATCACCTCGATGCAGACGGATTCGACGGCGTTTAATGTGATTGCCGATGAGGTTCAGTTAAGGGGTACGGTGCGGACCCTGTCGGGCACCGTGCAAGACCTGGCGGAAGAGCGGATCAAGGCGCTTGTGACTCGCACCGCCGAGGCCTATGGCGCGGTGGCCGAGGTCGCCTACCAACGCAACTACCCGGTTATGGAGAACAGCGAGGTCGAGACCGACCACGCACGTGCAGCCGCCGAGGCCGTCGCAGGCGGCTGCGATCCGGCACCGCTGGTCATGGGAGGCGAGGACTTCGCTTTCATGCTCAACGCCCGACCGGGTGCATACATCCTGATCGGGAATGGGTCTTCGGCGATGGTTCACAATCCGCATTACAACTTCAATGACGAGATTATTCCGGCGGGCTGTTCTTGGTTTGCCGAGCTTGTGGAGCGGCGGTTGCCGTCCAGCTGAGGTATTGCGCCGCCTGTACCAGGCGTCGCGCAACTGGGGGGCCAGCCCCCCAGACCCCCCGAGGTATTTTCGGCCAGATGAAGAGACTGGGGCGTTACTTTGGAGCAGGCGTGCCGCCCTTCAGGATTTCCAGGAACCAGTCGGTGTCGATGTTGCCGCCGCAGAGGATGACACCGGTTTTACGGCCTTGCATGGCGTCTTGCCCTTGCATCAGGGCGGCAAGTGGCGCGGCGCCGGCGCCTTCGGCGACGTTGTGGGTGTCGGTGTAGTAGGTGCGGATGGCCTCGGCGACCTCATCTTCGGTGACACTGACGATCCGCGCGGCGCCGGCGCCGTAGATCGCCAGTGCCTCGGGCACGGGGACGCGGACAGCCATGCCGTCAGCGAAGGTGTGGGCGGTGTTGGTCGGAATCAGACTGCCCGCTTCGGCGGAGAGCTTGGCCGTCTGAGCGTTGGCGCTGACGACGCCCACGACCTCGGTCTTCAGGCCAAGCGCGTCGCGGGCCGAGATGACGCCGCAGATGCCCGAGCCGCATCCGATGGGGACGTAGACCGTGTCTAGGTCCGGGACAGCGGTGAAGAGTTCGTAGGCGTAGGTCGCGACGCCGCGCACGAGTTCCTTGTGGAAGGGCGGGACGGGGAAGAGGCCGGTTTCGGCGGCGACGCGGAAAGCCTCTTCCTTCGCGGTGTCGAAATCCTCACCGAACTCCACCAAATCGGCCCCGAAGGCGCGCATTGCGGCGTTCTTTTCGACCGAGTTGCCCTGGGGGACGTAGATCACGGGGCGCAGTCCGGCGGCGCGGGCGGCGCGGGCCTGGGATTGGCCGTGGTTGCCGCGAGTGGCAGTGATGATGCCGGGGCTGTCAGGGTGGGTGCGGGTGAGCCAGTCGATGAAAGTGATCCCGCCGCGAACCTTGAAGGCGCCCGTGGGCGTGTAGTTCTCGTGCTTGACCCACACCTCGCAGCCCAGCCGCTGGGCGAGCGTCGGCCACGCATATTGAGCAGTTGGCGGCATGTGGCGGTGGACGAGCCGAGTTGCGTCTTCCAGCTCGGCGGATGTGAACATCAGGTGGCGGCCGCTTCGATGGCGCGGAGGCGGGTCAGGAGCGGGGCCATGTCTTCGAGGCGAAGCATGTTGGGCCCGTCGCTGGGGGCGTTGTCCGGGTCCTGATGCGTCTCGATGAACAGCGCGGCGCAACCGACGGCGACGGCGGCGCGGGCTAGGGGGGGGACGAAGCGACGGTCGCCTCCGGTAGACGCGCCGAGGCCGCCGGGTTGCTGGACGGAATGGGTTGCGTCGTAGACGACCGGGTAGCCGGTCTCGGCCATCTGGGGCAGGGCGCGGAAGTCGTTGACGAGGGTGTTGTAGCCGAAGCTGGTGCCGCGCTCGCAGAGGAGGATCTTTTCGTTGCCGGTGGAGGCGATCTTGGCGGCGACGTTGGCCATGTCCCAGGGGGCGAGGAATTGGCCCTTCTTGATGTTGACCGCAGCGCCCGTTTCCCCGGCGGCGAGGACGAGGTCGGTCTGGCGGCAGAGGAAGGCGGGGATCTGGAGGACGTCGCAGACTTCGGCCACGGGGGCGCATTGCTCGGGCAGGTGGACGTCGGTGAGGACGGGGACGTTGAACTCGGTCTTGATGGTGGCGAGGACGGACATGCCCTCGTCCATGCCGAGGCCGCGCTGGGTGGCGATGGAGGAGCGGTTGGCTTTGTCGAAGGAAGACTTGTAGATCCACGGCACCCCGGCCCCCGCGGCGGCGGCGGCGATGCCTTCGGCGATCATGAGGGCATGGTAGAGGGTCTCGATCTGGCAGGGGCCTGCGATGAGGGCGAAGGGGCGATCATTGGCGATCTGGATCGGGCCGACGGGGACGGTTTTGGTCATGGGGTCGGTTCTATCTTTTTGGCCTCGCGACGCAAGGCTGGGCGGGCGTTTCGGGGCGGTCCCACAGTGGGACCGGCTGTAGAAATCTGAAATCATTGTATTTTTTGAAAAAAGGGTTTCTTGGGGCGGCGGTACACAGAGCCATCATCGGTTCATGACAAGTGCGCACCAACAAGGCTAGAATTCTGCCCTGCGTGGTTCCTGAGGCCACAGAGGCAAGAGTTGGAGACATGAGCGCTGAGGATAAGATCGCAACGCACTACGGCCACGGAAACCTAATCGCTGCGATACGTGGCGGGTTGGAGACGCTCGGTATCCGCCCGGAAAACGCGAGTATTGAGGACCTTGGTCCCGTCGATGAGTTTCATATCGGCGGTCGTGCAGCCACCGCCCACTTCTTCGATCAGCTTGGTCTCACGGAGTCGAGCAATGTCCTGGACGTCGGCTGTGGGCTGGGAGGTGCCGCACGGTTTGCGGCGCACACCTATGGTTCGCGGATCGAAGGCATCGACCTGACACCGGAGTATGTCGAAACCGGTCGCGTCTTGTGCGAGTGGGTCAACCTGTCGGAACGAATAAACCTGTCGGTCGCGAGCGCCCTATCGTTGCCCTTTGAGAGCGCTGAATTTGACGTCGCGTACATGATGCATGTGGGGATGAATATTGCGGACAAGCCTGCACTCTTCCGGGACGTCGCCCGAGTGCTGAAACCCGGCGGGACCTTTGCCATCTACGACATCATGAAGTGCAGCGAGGAAGACCTCGTCTATCCCGTTCCCTGGGCGTCGTCGGCCCAGACAAGCTGGGTCGCAGAACCGGCAGCGTATCGCGCCGCACTAGAGGACTGCGAGTTCGTTGTGCGGCAGGAAAACGACCGGCGGGACTTTGCGGTCGATTTCTTCGCGAAACTGAAGAAGGCGAGCGAGGGTCAACAGACTCTGCCGCCGTTGGGATTGCACGTTCTCATGCAGCAATCGACCGCTGAGAAGATCCCCAACATGGTTGCCAACCTCCATGCGGGCCGGATCAAACCGGTCGAAATGTTTGCGGTCAAACAGTAGTCAGCCATTCTGCCTGACGGGCGAGGGTGCATCAGGGGCATTGTTCCCAAACGACGGTGCTGTCGTCGCGACGGAGGAGGAGGCGGGTGCCGTCGCGCTGGAGCGTGACGGCGTCTTCGTAGATCTCGCCCTCGGCCATGCAGCGAAGCTTGAATGCGACGGCGCCGGGCGGGTCGGCGGGCGTTGGGTCAAGAAGCTCGCAGGAATTCTCGACGCCCTCCAGCTTGCCGTCGCGCACACCGACGGCGCCGCCGTCAGAGCCGAGCGCATCAGCGCGGCAGCTCCAGCCTGGGAGTGCTTCGGGGTAGTAGAGACCTTCGAAAGCAGAGGTGTCGGCGAGGGCGGGCAGCGCCGTGAGGGCCGCAATCGGGAAGGCGAGACGAAACATACGCCGAGATTAACTTACGCGGGCTGAGAGGGTCAAACATTGGCGCTCCCGGATCATCCGCCAGGCCGTTGTCAAGCAAGACCATCTTACTTCATTGATTCTGCGGACACTGGACCGCTTCACGAGACCGACTTGCCGTTCGACAAATACCTATCACAATCCGCGACTACTCTCTTCGGGAGCACACGAGGAGATGTTGGGATATGCAATTGAAACCGTATCTGACGGCCCTGCTAGTCATTCTGGTTGCATCATCGGCAGCAAGAGCAGAGCGCTTTGTGATTTTTGGTGATCTCCAGGATTCCAGTCCGGAGGGGCGACTTCGCGATGCTGAACTGGTCGATCGGATTAATGAGATCGCACCGGCTTTCTCGGTGTATATCGGCGACATAAAAGAGGGCGGCAGCCGGTGCACGGACGACCTTTTTGGCACCATGCGGGAGGTCTTTGATCGCCATGAGCGACCTTTTGATCTTCACGCCCGGTGACAACGAATGGACCGACTGTTGGAGAGCGCCTGCGGGGAGCTTCAGCGCTACGGAACGGAAGACCGCCGTTGTTTCCATGTTCACGGCACCCGGTGAAAGCATTGGACAGACCACCCTTCGCATTGAGCAGCAGGAGGGCCAGAGGGAGAATGCGCGTTGGCGCTGGAAAGACATCGTCTTTGTCACGCTGCATATGACAGGGTCGAATAATAATCTCCAGCAACGCGATGACGCGATTGCCGAGCATCAAGAGCGGGACGCGTTGAATGCAGCATGGCTAAGCGAGGGCGTAGCCGCTGCTTCGGAAGCGGCCGGGCTCTTCTTATTCATCCATGCCAATCCAAAGTGGAATGCTCGATGGTGGGAGCCAACAGGTTTTGACCGTTTCCGGGACCAACTCGCTGAAATCGCCACCGAATTTCAGGGCCCGATCGTAGTTGCACATGGGGATACCCACACGTTTAGGATCGACAAGCCATTTCCCCGCGCACCAAGGATGACAAGATTCGAGGTATTCGGACCACCTCAGCGTGGAGCAGTGATCGTTGATGTAACCCCAGAAGCCCCCGAGGTCTTTCGCTTCACCCCTTTTCTTTTGGATCCATAGATGGAGTGAATGATTTGGTGGATGCTGAGGACTTAACCAGAATACGTATCCGAAGTGACTAAGCCGGTCTGGCCCCAAGCTGCCGTACTCCGCGCGTGCTGATGCGCCAACCGGGCGGGGGCGGCTGTGCCTCTCGGTAGAGACCGAAACGGCGCGCCTTGAGGCGCGCCGTTCGGCTTTTTAGTAAATCGGGAATTGGGCGCAGAGGTTCAGGACCTTTGCTTTGACGGCGTTCTCGACATCCGGGTTGGGTTCGCCGTTTGAGGCGGCGAGGCCGTCGACGACGTCTACGATCCAGGCGCCGATCTGGCGGAACTCGGGTTCGGAGAAGCCTCGGGTTGTGCCCGCGGGGGAGCCGAGGCGGAGGCCGGATGTGATCATCGGCTTTTCGGTGTCGAACGGAATGCCGTTCTTGTTGCAGGTGATGTGGGCGCGCCCGAGGGCGGCTTCGGCGGTGTTGCCCTTCACGCCTTTCGGGCGGAGGTCGACGAGCATCAGGTGGGTGTCGGTGCCGCCCGTGACGATGCTGAGGCCGCCTTCTTGCAGCGCCTCGGCCATGGCCTGGGCGTTGCGGATGACCTGCTTCTGGTAGTCTTTGAACGACGGTTGCAGCGCCTCGCCGAATGCCACCGCTTTCGCGGCGATGACGTGCATCAGGGGGCCGCCCTGGATACCCGGGAAGATGGCGGAGTTGAACTTCTTGGCCAGCGCCTCGTCATTCGTGAGGATCATGCCGCCGCGGGGGCCGCGCAGGGTTTTGTGGGTCGTGGTCGTCGCCACGTCCACGTGGGGGAAGGGCGAGGGGTAGACCCCGGTCGCGATGAGGCCCGCGTAGTGGGCGACGTCGGCCAGCAGGTACGCGCCGACCTTGTCGGCGATGGCCCGGAAGCGGGCGAAGTCGAGCTGGCGCGGGATGGCGGAGCCGCCGGCGATGATGAGCTTCGGCTGATGCTCCACCGCAAGGGCTTCGATCTGGTCGTAGTCGACATCGAGCGTGTCTTCGCGGACGCCGTAGTGGATGGCGTTGAACCATTTGCCCGACTGGTTTGGCTTTGCGCCGTGGGTGAGGTGGCCGCCTGCGTCGAGGCTCATCCCCAGGATCGTGTCTCCGGGCTGAAGCAGTGCCGTGAAGACGCCCTGGTTTGCTTGTGAGCCGCTGTTGGGCTGGACGTTGGCGAAGCCGCAGCCGAAGAGCTGGGTGGCGCGTTCGATGGCCAGCGTCTCGGCCTCGTCCACGTACTGGCAGCCGCCATAGTAGCGGCGGCCCGGGTAGCCCTCGGCGTATTTGTTGGTCATGACAGAGCCTTGGGCTTGCATGACGGCTTTGGACACGATGTTCTCGGACGCGATCAGTTCGATCTCATCGCGCTGGCGGCCCAGCTCACGGCTGATGGAGCCGAAGATGGCGGCGTCGGTGTCGGCGAGGTCAGCCGTAAAGAAACCGGTGTCACGGTGTGGTGCGTTCATTGGTGTTAGCTCCGTTGGTTCAGGCGACGCGGTCGCGCGGCGTCTTGCCTTGGAAAAAGTCGTCAAGATTGTCGAGCACGCGGAAGCCCATGGCCTGGCGCGCCTCTTTCGTTGCGCTGCCGAGGTGGGGCAGCATGACGAGGTTGTCGCATTGGGCGAGCATCGGGTTGATGGCCGGTTCCCGCTCGAACACGTCGAGGCCCGCGCCGCCGATGGTGTCGAACATCAGGGCCTGGGCGAGGGCGGCTTCGTCCACCACTTCGCCGCGCGCCGTGTTGATGAGGAACGCGTCGTCCTTCATCAGGTCGAGGCGGCGGCTGTTGATCATGCCGGCGTTCGCCGCACCGCCGGGGCAATGGAGCGAGACGAAGTCGCATTGCGGCAGCAGCTCGTCGATGGAGTCGACCTGCGTCGCGTTGAACTGCGCGAGGATCTCTGGCTTAACGGTGGAGCGGTTGTAGACCTTGATCGGCATGCCGAAGCCGAAATGGGCGCGGCGGGCCATTTCCTGCCCGATGCGCCCGAAGCCGATGATGCCGAGCGTCTTGCCCGACACCTTCGTGCCGATCAGGTGCGTGGGGCGCCAGCCGGTCCAGTTGCCCGAGCGAAGCTCGCGTTCGCCGTCGCCCGCGCGACGGGCGACCATGAGCATCAGGGTCATGGCGATGTCCGCCGTACATTCCGACAGGACGTCGGGCGTGTTGGTGATGGCGATGCCGCGCGTTTTGGCGGACTCGACGTCGATATGGGTGTAGCCGACGCCGTAGTTGGCGAAGATCTTTGTCTGTGCCTTGGGCACGTCCAGCGCGTCGGCGCCGATCTTGTCGGTCA
>JBCCXY010000065.1:0-20921 GCA_039190895.1 Pseudomonadota bacterium
AAACGGCTTGAGTTCAGCGTGCCCACGGTGCGCCGCGTACACAAAGGTGCGGTACGCCCTGTCAACGCGCCCATCAGCGCAGCCTCAGGCGGCACACGCGCGGCAAATTCCGGTGACAAGCCGAGTGCCTCGTCTGCTAAACCCAAACCTGTGATGTTCAAACACTCCAACGGCCCCGATGCCCAGTTTCCGGCGGCCCCCTTGGATGAACGGTTTACCTTCGATCGTTTTGTTGTCGGCAAACCCAACGAATTGGCCCATGCTGCCGCGCGCCGCGTGGCCGAAGGCGGTCCAGTGACGTTCAATCCCCTCTTCCTGTATGGCGGGGTGGGTCTGGGCAAAACGCACCTGATGCACGCCATTTCATGGGAGTTGCGGACCGCGCGCCCTGATCTCAACGTGCTTTATCTTTCGGCGGAACAGTTCATGTATCGCTTCGTGCAGGCGCTGCGCGACAAGAAGATGATGGACTTCAAACAGATGTTCCGCTCCGTCGACGTGCTGATGGTCGATGACGTTCAGTTCATCGCCGGGAAGGACGCCACGCAGGAGGAGTTCTTTCACACCTTCAACGCGCTGGTGGACCAGAACAAGCAAATCATCTTGTCCGCTGATTGCGCCCCGACTGAGATTGTCGGGATCGAAGATCGCATCGTCAGCCGGATGCAATCGGGTCTGGTCGTCGATCTGCATCCGACGAATTACGAGCTGCGCCTGGGCATTCTGCAGCAGAAGGTGGAGCAGTATTCGGAGCAGTTCCGGAACCTGGAGATCGGCGAGGGCGTGCTGGAGTTTCTGGCGCATCGCATCTCGTCCAACGTGCGGGTGCTTGAGGGCGCGCTGATGCGGCTGTTTGCGTTTGGCTCGCTGGTGGGGCGCGAGATCAATCTGGAGTTGACGCAGGAATGTCTGGCCGACGTGCTGCGGGCGTCAGAGCGGAAGGTCACGGTGGAAGAGATCCAGCGGAAGGTGTCGGATCACTACAACATCCGCCTGTCGGATCTGATCGGTCCGAAGCGGGTGCGCACCTTCGCGCGGCCGCGGCAGATTGCGATGTATCTGGCGAAAAAGCTGACGTCGCGCTCGCTGCCCGAGATCGGGCGTCGCTTTGGCGGGCGCGACCACACGACGGTGATGCACGGGGTTCGGCGGATCGAGGAACTGAAGGAGAAGGACAGCCAGATCGCTGAGGATCTGGAACTGCTGCGCCGGTCGCTGGAGGGTTAAATCTGCGGCAGGTCGGCGGGAATCCTGTTTCCCGCTTGGTTGCTTTGAACCATTCGCTTGACGTTTTTGGGTCGCTCGGTACCGTTCCGCGTGACCCTTTTTCGTTTTGAGGTGGAGCGCTTTAGTGAAAGTCTTTCAATGGCTTGCTGTGTTCGTTCTGGCGCTTGCCGCTTCGCCTGCGATGGCGCAACGTTGGGTGTCGGAGTTCGGGCAAGGCGTCACGGAGGCAAGCATCGCCGTGGACGGGACGGAGCTGCGGGTGGTTTGCGCGATCAATGCGCTGATTGCGAAGAATGAGATTGGCCTGACGCTGAACGGGGCCCCCGCGCAGGGGCCGGTGACGTTTCAAACGGGACGTCGCGCGCCGCTTGTACTCCCGTTCGATCAGGGCAGCTACATGGCGGACGATGAGGTGACGCTGACGCCCATGCTGGCGCTGATTGAGGGGCTGCGTCGGTCGAATTCGGCGACGGCGACGGACGCGCTTGGTCAGCAGGTGCGCATCCCGCTCAACGGGTCGTCGGCGGCGCTGTCGACGTGCCCCGTTGCTGTCATTGATGTGTTCAACCTCGGCGTTTCGGCCCCTCCCCCGCAAGAGACGGAGACGGCGCCCCCGATCCCAGAGCCGGAGCCCGCGCCAGACATCGCTGCGCCGGAACCAGAGCCAGAGACCGCCGCGCCGGAACCGGAACCCGAGATTGCTTCGCCGCTGCCAGAACCAGAGCCAGAGCCGGAACCGGTGATCCCGGAGAACCCGATCATTGTGGTGGAACAATCGCTGGCCAAGCTGGGGTATTTCCCGGGGGCGATGGATGGGGAAATCGATCAGGCGCTGCACGTCGCAATAGCGTCGTGGCAGCGCGATACCGGACGGGAGGTGACAGGCGCACTGTTGGTGGACGACTTTCTGGCACTTCGGGCACAGGCCGAGCAGAACTGAGTCGCGGCTGCACCACACGCCACGCCGCCGGGCAAAAAAGCATTGCACGCCTCAATGGCGCAAGTAGTCTCGCACCCCCGGGCGGTGCGGTTCCGGGCTGCAGGGACGGAGAGAAGGCATGAAGTTCTCGATCGAACGCGCGACGCTATTGCGCGCTGTGTCTCAGGCTCAATCGGTCGTGGAACGACGCAACACCATCCCGATCCTGGCGAACGTTCTGATCGAGGCCGAGGGCGACGCCGTCACCTTCCGCGCGACGGACCTAGATATCGAGGTGGTCGACAAGGCGCCGTCGATGGTCGAACGCGCCGGGGCCACCACGGTGCCCGCCGTGACGCTGCATGAAATCGTCCGAAAGCTGCCCGATGGGGCGCAGGTGACGCTGAGCGATGACGGCGCCTCGGGGCGGATGGAGGTGTCGGCGGGGCGGTCGTTCTTCACGCTGCCGACGCTGCCGCGCGAGGACTTCCCGGTGATGACCTCGACCGAGTACGAGGCGAATTTCGCGGCCCCTGCGCCGTTGCTGCGGCGGCTGTTCGACAAGTCGAAATTCGCGATCTCGACGGAAGAGACGCGGTATTACCTGAACGGCGTTTATATGCACGTCGCCACCGGAGACGAGGGTCAGGCGCTGCGCTGTGTGGCGACGGATGGCCACCGGCTGGCGCGGATCGATGCGGACCTGCCCGACGGGGCGGACACGATGCCGGGGGTGATCGTTCCCCGGAAGACGGTGGGCGAGTTGCGGAAGCTGTTGGACGATGACGAGACCGAGATTGCGGTGTCGGTGTCTGAGACGAAGGTGCGGTTTGCGACGCCCGAGATCACGCTGACCTCAAAGGTCATCGACGGGACGTTTCCAGATTACACGCGGGTGATCCCGCAGGGCAATTCGCGGAAGCTGGAGGTGGACGCGTCAGAGTTCGCGCGCGCGGTGGACCGGGTCGCGACGGTGTCGTCCGAGCGGTCGCGGGCGGTGAAGCTGAACCTCGACGATGACAAGCTGGTGCTTTCGGTGAATGCGCCGGATGCGGGCGCGGCAGAGGAAGAGTTGGTGGTCGCGTATGGTGACGAGCACCTCGAAATCGGGTTCAACGCCAAGTATTTGCTGGAGATCGCCAGTCAGGTAGACCGGGAAAACGCGGTCTTTCTGTTCGACACGCCAGATCGCCCGACGCTGATGCATGAGGGCAATGACCAAAGCGCGATCTTCGTCGTCATGCCGATGCGCGTCTGACCCGTGCGGCGATGCTCGCCGTTACGAGCCTGGCGCTCTCACATTTCCGCTCACACAAGCGCTCGGTCATTGAGGCCGCGCAGGGGCCGATTGCGATTTCCGGGCCGAACGGGGCGGGGAAGACCAACATTCTGGAAGCGGTGTCGCTGTTGTCGCCCGGGCGTGGCATTCGGCGGGCGGCGTCGGATGATCTGATCCGGCAGCCCGAGGCGGTGGGCTGGAAGATCGCGGCGACTTTGGCGTCGGGCGCGCAGGTGCACGAGGTGGAGACATGGGCGGAGGCCGCGGGCGCGCGGCAGTTGCGGATCGACGGGAAGGCGGCGCCGCAGACCGCGCTGGGCCGCCTGGCGCGGGTGTTGTGGCTCACGCCCGCGATGGATCGCTTGTGGATCGAAGGCGCCGATGGGCGGCGGCGGTTTCTGGACCGGATGACGCTGTCGTTCGAGCCGGGCCATGCGGAGGTGTCGCTGACCTATGAGAAGGCCATGCGGGAGCGGAACCGGCTGTTGAAGGACGGCTCGACCGACGGGCACTGGTACACGGCGCTGGAGCAGCGGATGGCGGAGGCGGGCAGCGCCATTCGGGCGAACCGGGCGACGGCGTTGGAGCGGCTGTCGGCGGCGCAGGATGGGGCGGAGACGGTATTTCCGGTGGCCGATCTTGCGCTGGTGGAGCCAGAGGAGGCGCCCGATCTGCTTGACGCGTTTGCGGTTGGGCGGTCGGCGGACTTGCGCGCCGGGCGGACGCTGGTGGGGCCGCACAGGGCCGATCTGACGGCGGTCTATCGCGACAAGGGCGTGGCGGCGGCGCAGTGCTCGACGGGGGAGCAGAAGGCGCTGTTGATCTCGCTGGTGCTCGCCAATGCGCGGGCGTTGCGGTCGGAGACTGGGCTGGCGCCCATCCTTTTGCTGGACGAGGTGGCAGCGCATCTTGATCCCGGGCGGCGGGCGTCGCTGTATGATGAGATCTGTGCGCTGGGCTCTCAGGCGTGGCTGACGGGGACGGAGCCGGGGTTGTTCGAGGCGCTGGGCGACCGGGCGCAGGTGCTGGCGGTGGCCGATGACGCGGGCGTTTCGGCGGTGGGCTGACGGGCCGCTCGTCGCGCCCTTGCGGGCTTGCCTCGCTTTGGGGCGCGCCGACCAAAGGGCGGTTTGTGTGACTGCCCGCTATGTCGTTGCAAAGGTGATTCAAAATCACCAAATATAGGGTCTGCCGCGTGACATCCCCGGTGTTTCGGCGTATAAATCCACAGCACAAGACAAGGACGGCATGCATGGCGGAGCCCGCCCGCAACGACGACGACTACGGCGCAGATTCCATCAAAGTTCTCAAAGGCTTGGAGGCGGTGCGAAAGCGCCCCGGCATGTATATTGGGGACACCGATGATGGGTCGGGCCTGCACCACATGGTGTACGAGGTTGTCGACAACGGTATCGACGAGGCGTTGGCGGGTCATGCGGACATTGTGACCGTGACAATTCACGCGGATTCCAGTGTGTCGGTGCGCGACAATGGGCGGGGCATTCCGGTCGATCTGCATGCCGAAGAGGGCGTGTCGGCGGCTGAGGTGATCATGACCCAGCTGCACGCGGGCGGGAAGTTCGATCAGAACTCCTACAAGGTGTCGGGCGGTCTTCACGGGGTTGGCGTGTCGGTCGTCAACGCGCTGTCGGACTGGCTGGAGCTGCGCATTTGGCGCGACGGGAAAGAGCATTACGCCAAGTTCGCCGATGGCGAGACGGTAGAGCATCTGAAGGTTGTCGGGGACGCAGGAGACGAGCGCGGGACAGAGGTGCGGTTTCTGGCCTCGACGCGGACGTTTTCGAACCTCGACTATGTGTTCAAGACGCTGGAAAACCGGCTGAGGGAGCTGGCGTTTCTAAACTCCGGTGTGCGGATCTTGCTGAAGGACGAGCGGGCGTCGGAGCCGCAGGAAGCTGAGATGCATTATGACGGCGGGGTGCGGGAGTTCGTGCGCTATCTCGACCGCCACAAGCATCCGCTGATCGAAGAGCCGATCTTTGTTCAGGGCGAGAAGGATGGGATCAGCGTCGAAGTCGCGATGTGGTGGAACGACGGCTACAACGAGATGGTGCTGCCGTTCACCAACAACATCCCCCAGCGCGATGGGGGCACGCATCTGGCGGGCTTCCGGGGCGCACTGACGCGGACGCTGAACATCTATGCGGGGCAGTCGGGGGCGGCGAAGAAAGAGAAGGTGTCGTTCACGGGCGATGATGCGCGTGAGGGGCTGACCTGTGTACTGTCGGTGAAGGTGCCGGATCCGAAGTTTTCGTCCCAGACGAAGGACAAGCTGGTCTCCAGCGAGGTCCGCCCGGCGGTCGAGAGCCTGATGAACGAGAAGCTGGCGGAGTGGTTTGAGGAAAACCCGGCGCCTGCGAAGATGATCGTCGGCAAGATCATTGAGGCCGCGCTGGCGCGTGAGGCCGCCCGCAAGGCGCGGGAGATGACGCGGAAGAAATCCACCAACGATGTCAGCTACTTGTCGGGGAAGCTCAAGGAGTGTTCCGAGAAGGACCCGGAGAAGCGGGAGCTGTTCCTGGTGGAGGGTGACAGTGCTGGAGGATCAGCTCAGACGGGTCGGGATCGGCGGACGCAGGCGATCCTGCCGCTGCGAGGGAAGATCCTGAACGTGGAGCGGGCGCGGTTTGACCGGATGCTGTCGAGCCAGGAGATCGGGAACCTCGTGATGGCGCTGGGCACCGGGATCGGGCGCGATGAGTTCGACATTACGAAGCTGCGCTATCACAAGGTCATCATCATGACCGACGCCGACGTGGACGGCGCGCATATCCGCACGCTGCTCTTGACGTTCTTCTTCCGGCAAATGCCCGAGCTGATCGAAGGCGGCTACCTCTACATCGCGCAGCCGCCGCTGTATAAGGTCGCGCGCGGGAAGTCGGAGGTCTACCTGAAGGACCAGCCGGCGTTGGAGGATTACCTCATTGCTCAAGGGGTTGAGGGCGCGGTCCTGCGCCTCGCCTCGGGGGAAGAGATCGTGGGCGCCGACCTGTCGCGTGTCGTGGAAGAGGCGCGCGCGGTGAAGCGGTCGCTGGAAAGCTTTGCGACGCATTACCATCGCCCGACGCTGGAACAGGCGGCGATTGCCGGGGCGTTTGTGGCGGGCGTGGTGGATAGCGACTTGCAGGGGACGGCGACGCGAGTAGCGGAGCGGCTTGATCTGGTGGCGCTGGAATATGAACGCGGCTGGTCCGGCCGCCCGACGCAGGATCGCGGCATTCGCGTCTCGCGCCTGCTGCGCGGGGTGGAAGAGAGCCGGACGATTGACGGGACTGCGCTGCGGGGGCCGGAGGCTCAGCGGCTGGGGGCGTTCACGGATGCAATGCAAGAGGTCTATGGCCAAGCTGCCACACTGGTGCGGCGCGACCGGCTGATCCCAATCCACGGACCGATGGACCTGCTGGAGGCGATCCTCGACGAGGGTGAGCGGGGGCTGTCGCTGCAGCGCTATAAAGGGCTAGGCGAAATGAACCCCGATCAGCTTTGGGAAACCACGCTGGACCCGGAGGCCCGCACGCTGTTGCAGGTGAAGGTCGAGGACGTGACCGAAGCGGACGACATCTTCACCAAGCTCATGGGGGACGTTGTCGAGCCGCGCCGGGACTTTATCCAGACCAACGCGCTGAGTGTCGCGAACCTCGACGCCTGATCCTAAGCCTTGCGCACACCGGGACGGAGGGTTGCGCCAAACCCCTCTTGCCTGCCGCGGGAATTAGGAGTTTGAACGGGGTTTTCCGGCACACTGACCGTGCACCATGACAAACCCGTTCAAATCCCCCATCGGCGGAGCGCTGTTCGCGCTGCTGGCCTTCGCGATTTTCTCAACCCACGACGTGATCGTGAAGTACCTGGGCGGCTTTTACGCGCCGTTCCAGATCGTATTCTTCAGCGTGGTGCTATCGTTCCCACTGGTGCTGATCATGCTGATCGGGGACCGCGATGCGGGGACCCTGCGCCCGGTGCACCCTTGGTGGACTGCGCTGCGCACAGGGGCCATCGTCATCACGGCAAGCTGCGCGTTCTATGCCTTCGCGACGGTCCCGCTCACCCAGGTCTACGCGATGCTGTTCACGATGCCGCTCTTGATCACCGTCCTCTCGATCCCGGTTTTGGGTGAACGCGTGGGCATCCATCGCTGGGCCGCCGTGGTCGTGGGGCTGGTCGGGGTCATCGTCGTTTTGCGCCCCGGCACCGGCGACTTCGGGCTGGGGCACCTGGCCGCGATCACCGCGGCCTGCACGTCGTCGCTTGCATCAATCATCGTGCGAAAGATCGGCCGGGACGAGCGGAACGCCGTGCTGCTGCTCTTTCCGATGCTGGCAAACTTCGTCGCGATGGGGGCGCTCATGCCGTTCGTCTACCGGCCGATGCCTATCGAGCATCTCGGCGCGGTGGCTGTGGTGGCGTGCCTGGCGTTCATCGCGGGTCTGCTGATCGTTCGGGCTTACAAGGCGGCGGATGCGGCTATCGTCGCACCGATGCAGTACTCACAGATTCTCTGGGCGGCGGGTCTGGGCTGGTTTCTGTTTCGCGAAACGGCGGACACGATGACGTGGATCGGCTCGGGGATAATCATCGCAAGCGGGCTTTACATCGTGGTGCGCGAGGCGTTCGGCGCCTCTGCCACGACGCCGGTCCTGCGGTCCAAGTCGCGAGCCGAGACGGGCACAGTGCCGCGGCAGCCCTCGGTGGATAAGCTGCGACGCATGGGCTTGTGAACCCTTGCAATAAAGCCCCAACAGCGCTAGGCCACCCGGCACGGTCGGAGTGTAGCTCAGCCTGGTAGAGCACTGTCTTCGGGAGGCAGGGGTCGTGAGTTCGAATCTCGCCACTCCGACCACAAAATCACGGACTTGCGCAAATTCGGAGCAAATGACGCGAGCCTGTGTAGCGGCTTCCGGTTTCGACGATGGCGCAGGTTTGACCCTCGAGCCGGCGCGAGGATGTAAGTCGTGCTTTATGCGCCCGGCTTGGCAGAGACGGCCTCGATGCGCTCAATCAGAGATGCTTTTTTCAGTGGCTTGGTCAGGTAATGATCGATACCGGCGGCCAGGATCTCTTCCTCGGTGCCGTCTACGGCATGTGCTGTCATCGCGACGATTGGAACACGTGGCAGCCCCTGCGC
Source organism: Pseudomonadota bacterium (assembly GCA_039190895.1). Classification (GTDB taxonomy): domain Bacteria; phylum Pseudomonadota; class Alphaproteobacteria; order Rhodobacterales; family Rhodobacteraceae; genus Ovoidimarina. Next base: position 8,572 of record JBCCXY010000065.1, read on the forward strand.
TTCTGAATGCTGTCGGATCGCTCGGGCGGCGTCGAAGCCGTCCATCCGGGGCATTGAGATATCCGTGAAGATAAGATCGGGTGGCTGCTCCTTGTACCGCTCCACCAATTCGACGCCGTCTGAGACGATCTCAAGCTCAATATCCAACGATTTCAGCAGCTTCCGTAGCACAAGCTGATTTGTTTTGTTGTCCTCCGCCGCGAGGACGCGGGGCGTGGTGACGAAATCAGGCGGTGCTTCCGGCTCTTTCGGCGGGACGCGCTTGAGGACGCCTGCCAGCGCATCGGTCAGCTCGTTGCGCACCACGGGACACCGCAACTGCCACGCTTCCTCCTCGGTATCTGCTCCGAGCCGGATGAAGATCCGGCTGGTTGGCCCGCCATCCTGCGCATAGGCGATGATGTCGGACGGCCCCGCTTCGCCGGGCGTCTCGCAAACCTCGGGGTGTAGTCCCAGCGCCATCAGTTGCTTCGACAAGACCGCCCGCTCCGTCTCATCGGGGTCGCAGATCAGGATGCGCTGGCCCTCGGTTGGCAAGGCTGACGGTTCTGCCGGAGAGTCGACATCGGCCCGCATCGTCAGCCGGATCCCAAAGACAGAGCCTTCGCCGACCTCGGATTCCACCCAGATCTCGCCGTCCATCAGTTCCACAAGGCGGCGCGTGATGGCGAGGCCGAGGCCGGTGCCGTCAAACTCTCGCGTGGAGTCGCCGTCGGCCTGGTTGAATTCCCCGAATATATGGTCGCGCTTGTCGTCGGGGATGCCGATCCCGGTGTCTTCCACGGTGATGTGCAGGCGGTACTCGTCCGGCGTCGCCTCGGGCAGGCCGACGACGCGGATCAGCACGTGGCCTTCGGGCGTGAACTTCACGGCATTGCCGACGAGGTTCATCAGGATCTGGCGGATGCGCCCCTTGTCGCCGATGTAGCCGGTCGGCAGGAACATGTCGAAATCCGACACGATGCTGACGCCCTTGTCGCGGGCGGTGTGCCGGAGGAGCGTGACGACATCGCCGATGACCTGCTCCAGGTCGAACGGCTCTTCAATGAGTTGCAGTTTGCGCGCTTCGATCTTGGAGTAGTCGAGCACGTCGTTGATGATCACCAGCAGCGCCTCGCCCGACGAGCGGATCGTATCGACACAGAGCGCCTGGTCGGCGTCCAGCTCCCCTTCGGCCAGGAGTTCCGCCATGGCGAGCACCCCGTTCATGGGTGTGCGGATCTCGTGACTCATGTTGGCCAGGAACGCCGATTTCGCCCGGTTCGCCGCCTCGGCCCTGTTGCGCGCTTCGTTCAGCGTTTTCTCGCGGCGCATGGCGCGGGTCATGTTGACGGCGAGCATCACCATGTCGCCATCCTGAGTCTGCCGCTCGGACAGGCGGACAAAGCGGTCGTTGTAGAAGCGGATGGTCACCGGTTCAATCAGCCGGGCCTCCCAGCGGGATTTCATCCACCACGCCCATTCGCGCGGCGTCATATTGCCCGGGTCGATCAGCCCCTCGTCCGCGGCGATATCGACGAGCTCGTCATAGGTCGTGCCAATCTTCACACAGTCGAGATCCGCGAAAGGCCGGAAGAAGGCGCGGTTCGCCGCGCTGATCTTGCGGTCGCCGTCGAAGACCGCAAACCCGTCCTCGATGCTTTCGACCGAGGCCCAAAGCCGCCGCTCCGCCATCCGCGTTTCGCTGGCGGCACGGCGCACCTCAAGGACGGCAGCGCGGTTCTTGCCGCGCAACGCGTCGGCCTCGGACTTTGCCCGAACGGCCTCTTCACGGCGACGGATCACCTCATCCGTGAGCCGGCGGGCCTGTTCTGCGATCTTGCGATTGGCCGTCTGCAACTCATTCTGGCGTTGCGTCAGTCGGCTTTCGGTCGCGAGCCGTGCGCGCAGGGTGGGCGGTATCCCCTCGGGCTCAATCATGCAACATCCCCAGCTACTGCAGCCCACATTCTGCGCCCGGAGAGTAAAGAAGTCCTTAACCATGCCACGCCACGCCAGCGAGGCGCGCGCGGGGCTCGATGAACGGCGCCCTAGCGGGGCATCGGTCGGGGCAGAGCGGCCCAGTCTGACACGTCAGGATAAAAGTGCTTCCGCCACGCCTTCACCCGCGGCGACATGATCCGATGCCACAGGGGCGGCACCATCGCGGCGGTAGTCATCACCGGATAGCCATAGGGCAGCTCCGGCGTTTCATCAGGGTCCCCCGATTGCAGCAGCGGGAAGGGCCGGGTCGGGTTGAAATGGTGGTCCGAGTGGCGCTGAAGGTTGATCAGCAGCCAGTTTGACGCCTGATACGTCGCATTCCAGCTATGGCGCGGGCCCACCGGCTCGTACTTCCCGTCGCCGATATAGCGGCGCTCCAGCCCGTAGTGCTCGACATAGTTCACAAGCTCCAACTGCCAGATCGACACGAACCCCTGGAACAGCACCAGCGCCACACCCCACCAGCCGCCAAGCAATGCCGCCACCCCAAGCGTCACGGCCTGCAGCGCCGCGTAGCGCCAGAACGGGTTAGAGCGGTGCCAGGCCGGGCGTCCCACCCGATCCTGCAGGCGGGCCTCGGCCTTCAGGGCCGACAGGAGGCACCCCGGAAGAACGCGCGAGAAGAAGCGAAAGAAGCTTTCCCCGTACCGCGCCGTCACCGGGTCGCGCGGGGTGCCGACATAGCGGTGATGCACTAGCAGATGCTCGGACCGGAAGTGGCTGTAGAACACCGAGGCCAGCAGAATGTCGGCCAGCCACCGGTCCATACGCGAGCGCTGATGCATCAGCTCATGCGCATAGTTGATCCCGATGGTTCCGGTGATCACGCCGACGCCGAAGTAAACCCCCAGCTTTTCGACCGCACTCAAATGCGCCGCCTGTGGCACATACCACAGCGTGACAAGCAGCACGCCGATCTGCGTCGGCGGCCAGATCCGCGTGATCAGGCGATACCAGAACAGGCCGCTTTCCGGCGAATTAGGGTCTATATTCTCTCGTGTCTTCCCGATGGCCTGATCAAGCAGGGCGAACAGAAACCAGGTCGAAAACGGCACGAGCGCGATGGTCCAACTGCCGAACCAGATCGCGAAAGCCAGCACCGGGATAAGCGCCAGAGAGGCCCAGAACGGGAGGGCATCGCGCAAGGTTGGGATCTTGTAGTCGGGCGCCATGCGCGCAGGTTAGCAAGCGTCCCCGCGTACGGCCAGAGACTGCGACGAAAGGTCAAAGACCTTGCGCATCACGGTCGGCAGATCAGAAGGGCGGAACTCGGCATGGGCCCGGAACGCACCACGTTCCGCCTTTGCCGTCGCTGGCACGGTGGCCGTCTGGACGGACAGCACGAGGTGGAAATGGGTGAAGGTGTGCCGCACCTCGGCCCCCAGATCGTGCCACTCCGCCGACAGCGGCGGCGTCGGGACGGGATCGCTGCCCCACTCTGTCGTGGGCCAGCCGAGCATGCCGCCCAGCAGACCCGAGTCAGGTCGTCGCTCCAACAGCCACGCGCCATCGGTGCGGCGCACGACATAGGCGACGCCGCGGCGCACGGGTTTCGGTGTTTTCGGGGCCTTGAGGGGCAACTCTGCCGCGCGGCCCGAGGCGCGGGCGTCGCACCTGTCCATCCACGGGCAGATACCGCAGGCCGGGTTGCGCGGTGTGCAGATGGTGGCGCCGAGGTCCATCACCGCCTGCGCATAGTCCCCGGCACGGCACAGCGGCGTGAAGGTCGCCGCATGCGCCGTTAGTTCTTTCTTCGCGGCAGGCAGCGGGGTGTCGACGTCAAACAGCCGCGCCATGACCCGTTCGACATTGCCATCCACGACCGTCTCACTCGCATCATACGCAATGGCCGAGATTGCAGCGGCCGTGTACGGGCCGATTCCCGGCAGGTCCAACAGCGCCTCTCGCGTCTTGGGGAAGGCGCCACCGTGATGTGCCACCACATGGCGGGCGCATTTCAGCAAGTTGCGGGCGCGCGCGTAGTACCCGAGGCCCGCCCACTCCCCCATCACGACCTCATCGTCTGCCGCCGCAAGATCGGCCACCGTTGGCCAACGTGTTGTGAAGCGGGCAAAATAATCCTTCACCGCCGCCACGGTCGTCTGCTGAAGCATGACCTCTGACAGCCATACACGGTACGGATCCGGCGCCACCCCGGCCTGCCGCCGCGCCGGCGGAACGCGCCAGGGCAGGTCGCGCGCGTGCCGGTCGTACCAGGCCAAAAGCTCTTTTGCGGCGCCATGGTCACGCAATCTTTATGCCTTCCCCTGTTCACTTTCGCTGGCGCCCAGCCAGCATTGCCCCATACTTAGATCAACCGAGAGACGAGGACACCATGCCCAAGGGACACACAGGCCAGCGCGGACGGCGGAGCTTTCGCCACGCCGGTCTGTTCGCGTCCGCGCCCGTCCGGGCGGCGAGTGAGGGGCGTGGCTTTGCCGAAACCCGCCTGCTGACCCACTGGGCCGAGATCGCCGGGCAAGAGATCGCCAAGATCTCTCGCCCCGTTGAGGTCAAGTTCGGGCGCGACGGCCTTGGCGCGACGCTTGTGTTGCTGGTCGAGGGGGCGCATGCCCCATTGGTCGAAATGCAGGCCGAGGCGCTGCGCGAGAAGGTAAATGCGGTCTACGGTTACCGCGCCATATCGCGCATCCGCATCACGCAGACGGCGCCCACCGGGTTTGCCGAGGGGCAGGCAGAGTTCATCCGCGCCCCGAAACAAAAGCGGGGCCCAACGGATGCAGCTCGTCAAGACGCCGCGCGCCAGGCTGCCCAGATCGAAGACCCCGCCCTGCGCCAGGCCCTTGAATCGCTTGGGGCCAGCATCCTATCTCGTCCGAAACGCTAGACAGGACCCGTTATGACCCGACTTCTTGCCCTTGCTGCAATCTTCGCTTCCGGTATCGGCGGTTACGCCCTTTGGACCGCCTCGCAATCCCCAAACGCCGGGCCGAGCCTCGCCGCCTACGCGCAGGACGCCGATGCGGAAGTGGACCTGTCGCTGGTGACCGAGATGTCTTTGGGCAACCCGGATGCCGACGTAACGGTCGTTGAGTACGCGTCGTTCACCTGCCCGCATTGCAAGACCTTCCACGAGGGCCCGTTCAAGGAACTCAAGGCCGACTACATCGACACCGGGAAGATCCACTTCATCTACCGCGAGGTCTACTTTGACCGCTTTGGTCTGTGGGCGGGGATGATCGCCCGTTGCGCCGGGGAAATGCGGTATTTTGGCGTTGTTGACATGCTGTATGACGGCCAGCGGGATTGGATTGGCGACGGGCAAGATCCGGTTGCGATTTCAGAGCGCCTGAAGACCATCGGCAAGTCCGCCGGGATGTCGCAGGACGAGGTAGATGCCTGCATGACCAACGCTGACCTCGCCCAGGCGATGGTGGCCGTTTACCAGCAGAATGCCGAGGATGATAACGTCCGCTCCACACCGTCACTGCTGGTCAATGGGGAGCCCCTTTCGGGCAATTCCTATGCTGAACTCAAGGCGACCATCGACCAAGAGCTCGGCAGCTAAGCCGCGCCCAAGCGAAGCGAGCTTGTCAGAGCTCGATGAGCGGCGCCAGTAGCTCCGCTATCGCCGTGGGGTCCTGAAACACCAGCCGAACCGGGATAGTCATGACCTGCTGCCGAAACGACGGCGGCAGGCGTACGGCATCTTTCTCGGTCGTCACCAACTGCAGACCTCGGGCTTTGGCCTCGCCATCCAGGCGCGTCATCAGGCCTGTTGTGAGCGGCTGATGATCGCCCAGCGGCACTGTCCTGCGAATATCGGCGCCCTGCCGTCGCAGTGTCTCAAAGAACTTCTCGGGCCGCCCGATCCCGGCGAAGGCCAGCACCGGAAGACCCTCCAGCAGCAGCCCGGTTTGCAGCGGCAAAAGCTCTGCACCCAACACCGGCACACCCGGCGGCGCCTCGAACGCCTCGCGCTGTCCTGGGCTTCCGATCAGCACCAGGGCATCGGCCCTCTTGATGCCGACCTTGACCGGTTCCCTCAGCGGACCGGCGGGGATCACCTTGCCGTTGCCAAAGCCCACGCCCGCGTCGACGACGACGAGAGACAGGTCTTTTGCCACGTCCGGGTTCTGAAACCCGTCATCCAGCAGGATGACGTCGGCACCGTTCTCTACCGCCGCTCGCGCGCCCTCCGCGCGGTCCTTCGAGACCCAGACCTGCGCAAACCCCGTCAGTAGCAAGGGTTCGTCACCAGCCTCATCTGCCGAGTGCTTCTCAGGATCGACGCGCGCCGGGCCGTCCAACGACCCGCCGTAGCCTCGCGTTACCACGGCGACCTGTTTCCCGGCGTCCCGCAGCATCTCTGCCAATGCGATGACAACCGGCGTCTTCCCGGTCCCCCCCGCACTCAGGTTCCCCACGCAAATCACCGGCACATCGGCCACAAATTTCGATGGTTGAGCCACCCGCCGCGCCGTACCCGCCGCGTAGAGTGCCGCGAGCGGCGCCAGTAGCGTGCTTTGCCACCCGGGCTTTGCCGACCAGAAGGCGGGCGCCCGCCTCACCCCGCCTGATCCAATGCGTGGAGAACGACCTCCCTCGCGCGCGCGACGCTCTCTGCGCCCGCCGACGTCACCTCCCACGCTCGGTGGGCCTGTCGGGCCGCCCGCTCTGGCGACAAGAGCTGCATGACCGCTTCGCCCAGTTGATCACCGTCCTGTACAATGACGCTCGCGCCCGCCGAATTCAGACGCTCTGCCTGTTCCGCGTACGCCCCCATCTTCGGGCCGTGCAGAACCGCCGATCCCAGGCACGCTGGACCGTACGGATCAAGCGCGACACCGGGATCATACAGGCTGGACCCGATGAAGGTGATCGGCGCAAGGCGCACCCAGAGGCCAAGCTCCTCCGGGTCATCGGCGATCAGAATGTCGATCTCGGGCGACGGATCGACCGATTGGCTGCGCCGCCCAACGGCCCAGTTCGACCCCGCCAGCTGTTCCGCAATCGCCTCTTCATCCGAGGGATCGGCAGGAGAGATGATCAACAAAAGCCGGTGAGAAATCCGGCTGGATTGCCGATGCGCCCGCTCAACAGCGCCGACCTCATCCGGTCTGAGTGCCACGGCAGACCAGACCGGGCGGGTGCCAATCAGATCTGCCAGTTCATCCCTTTCACCCGGGTTGCAACTGGGGGGCTTCGGCCCCGGCTCCAGCGGGCCGAGCACCTCAACCGCCTCGTCGTCCCCTCCGGCATTGCGGAACTGCGCCGCGTCGGCCTCGCTGGCCGCCAAAACACGGTCGAACTGGCGCAGGCGGTTGCGCGTGCGCATGTCGGTCAGAAAGCTCAGCGCGCCGACCTTTGACGTCAGATGCGCGTCGACCAGCAGAAGCGGGATCTCGCGCGCCTTGCAGGCCGGGATGGCTGAAAGCACCAGATCGTCCCCTGTCAGCACCACCACATGAGGGTCCACATCATTCAAGAACCGCTCGGCTTTCTGCTTGAGGTCGGCGGGGCGGGCCCTGTGCTCTACCCGGTCGGGCAAGTTGGCAGGCAGCGTGACGCCGCGCGAGGCGGTCAGGACGACGCTGAGGTCAGGCTCATCCTCCAGCAGGCCTTCAAGCAGCTCGATCAGCCCGGACACTCGAACGCGGCCGCCCGCGTTGCACCAAAGACGCCGCCCGGCGGTCATCGGCTAGCCGCCCAGTTCCTCGGTGGTGGAGGTTTCGGCCTCTTCGTCCCGCAAGCGGTGCAGATGCGCAATGAAGTACCGCGTATGCGCGTCGTCCACAGTCCGCTGCGCCGCGCCCTTCCAGGCGTCATATGCTTCTGCATAGCTCGGGAAGATACCGACAATGTCGATCTCATTCACATCCGTGAACTGCTTCGAAGAGGGATCGACAAGCTCCCCTCCGAAGACAAGGTGAAGACGCTGTTTCATGCGGGCACTCCGGCGAGATTGCGGTTTGGCGCAGACCGTATGGGACGGCGCCCGAGGGCGCAACGCGGCTATGCGCGTTGGTGACTTTGGGGCGCCAGAGAGTGCAGAAACGTCTCGACCTCTCGTCGAACCCGGCCCGGATCCTCTTCGTGTAGCAAATGGCCGACCCCCGGGACCGACACAAGCTCCCCAAGCGGCAGCCGCGCCGCCGCGCGGTGTGAAACCTCAGGCGGCACAGTTCCGTCGTTTTCCCCAACGATCAAGCGCACGGGCGTCTCAATCCGCTCAAGCCGGCGGAGCAGAGGATCGATATGCCATTGCGACATCATGGCAAGCGTCCCGTCGACATGCCCGCTATCCGTCATCAGCCGCCGGTACAGCGCCACGCCCTCTGGCCCGATATCGGACCCTGTCGAGGCCAGCAGATCCGCTACCCGCGACGACCCCCCCGCGAAGAACGCGAACAAGGGCGGGATGGCCGGGTTGAGCGCCATGAACTTCGCCATCAACGGGAACAGCCAGCCTGCCACGCCTTGAAACGTGTCGAGCGCCGCGTTGATGCCGACGATCCCTTCGGGCTTCAGCACGTCGACCAACTGCAACGCCAAGGCCGCCCCGGCGGAATGGCCTATGATCAGCCGAGGGGCCCACCCCTCGGCCTCGCAAAGGCGTGCCACGTCCTGCGCCATGGGAGCCAAGCCGCAGCGCATGCGGGACCCCAGCTTTGTGAAGCCCTGCCCCGGCAGATCAATCGCGACGACATGGTGCGTCTCGGCCAGCAACGGGAACAGCCCGCGCCAGCTTTGCGTCGCACCGCCCGCGCCATGGATCAGAAGCAGCGTGTCGCCTTGCCCGGCCTCTTGTACGTGCCAGCGATGCGGCGTGACCGTCACGAAACGCGAATGCTGGGCGTTGGGCCACCCCGTGCGATGCCGCTCCCACTCCATCAGCTGTCCAGCGAGTCCGATACGATGGCCGACAGCCGCCGGGCGTCGGCGCGCGGCATGGCGATGTAGTCGCCGCCAAGGGTCGAGGCGAGCTCTGTCAGCGATTTGCTCACGCGAAGCCCCGTGTCTACGACGAGAGAGGCAATTCCCCGCTCGGCGATCAGCCGCGCCATGCGTTGCGCATCCGCGTCGGCCTGCGCCCGGTTGGCCTGCCCGTCGAGCGCGATGTTCGACCGCCCGTCGGTCATCAGGACAAGCGTCGGCGACATGCCCTTGGCCTGCGCGCCCAGAGCAACTGACAGAGCCTCTTGCAGACCCGCAGCCAAGGGGGTGCCGCCCCCTCCTGGCAGGCCCGACAGCCGCCGTTTGGTCTGAACCAGCGACCGGGTTGGGGGCAGCAGAAGCTCTGCCGTCTGCCCGCGAAACGCGACGAGTGCGACCTGATCGCGGCGGGCATAGGCCTCGGCCAGCAGGATCTCGACGGCACCCTTCGCCTCGGCAAGCCGCGTCATCGCCTGCGACCCCGACGCGTCGACCGTGAAGATCAGAAGGCGGTCCGTCCGTTCTTGATACACCCTGTGGTGCAGGTCGCTCTTTCGGAAGCGCAATGGCTCATCCGGCGACGCGCGGCCCCTGATCTTCTGCCACGGCAATGCCGCGCGCAGGGTGGCGACCGTGTCGATCCGCGCGCCGTCGGCGGGGACCCCGCGGCGACTGGGCAACGGGCGCCCACGGGACGAGCCCTTTCGGATTGCCCCACTCCCGCTCCCAGCCGCAATCGTACGCGCGGCGCGACCGTCGGCCAGCGCCTGCAACACATCGCGCGGTAACGCGGACAGGGCGGCCTCGACGATCATGTCGGACGGAATGCCGGTGCTGGTCATCTCGTCTTCGCCGATGTCACCGGCCTCTGCCTCCATCTCCGGGGGAGGCGGCTGTTCAGAAGCTTCTGGCGTCATGCTGGCCAGATGCCCGAACGCCAGTTGCGCCGCGGCGATCAAATCATCGGATTCGACCCTATTCCGCCCCAAAAGCGCTGCATGCGCCTTTGCGATAGCAACCGCAGACAAAGGCGCCCGAAGCGATGAGATGCCAAGCTGGGCCGCAACGATCACCAATTCGGTGATCTCGTCCGGCCCTATGGTGGTGGTCAGCACACGCTCCCGCGCCTCGGTCAAGGCCGCGTAGGTTGTCGATGGCGCGAAGTTGTGCTGGTGAGACAGGTCAAGGAACAGGCCAAGCCGCTCTGTCAGGGCATCCGGGGGCAGTTCATCCCCGTCGAACCCCTCGTCCAACGCAATGACCGCGTGTGTTCCGTCGTCAATCGCCGCGCCCAGATGCGCGGCCAGCCGTTTGGGGCAGCGCTCTGCCATCGGCATCAGAATGGTGCCGGACCGATCCAGAAGGCCCGCATTGGGTGTGATCGTGCCAGAGGACAGTGCCTGACCCAGATCGAAGCTGCAGAACAGGTCCTCATCCCGGGTCGTTGGCGGCACGCGCGCGATCTCCAGCGCATGTCGCAACCAAAGCACCACACGATCCATCACCGGACCGGCCCGGGCACGGATCCACAGGCCGCCGATCTCTTTTGGTGCGATTGCGAAGATCGCCAACGCTCTGTCTGCGTAGTCGGCCCCCGAGATGCGGGCCCAGGGCGGCATTACTCAGCCGCCGTTTGAAAAGTCCCGAAAAGATCAGTCATGGCTCTCGCAACGCGGCTAGAGGAACCTGCTTCATCAAGTGGATCGCGCCGCAGGCGATGGCGCAGGGTAGGCGCAGCAACTTGTCGAATCTGGGCGCGGCTGACGGTGTCGAGCCCGTCATACGCCGCAAGGGCCCGCGCGGCGCGGAGCAGTGTCAGCTCCCCCCTCAGGCCGTCGGAACCAAGGGCAAGGCAAAGTTCCGCGCAGTCTTTCAGAGCGTCATCCGGCGTCTCGACCGAGGCCAACGCCTCGCGCGCCGCCAGGATGCGGTTCCGTATGCGGCTATCCTGCCGCCTCCATTTTTTCAGGAACGCATCGTGGTCGTCCTCGAAGGCCTGCCGCCGTTTGATGACCTCGATCCGCTCATCCACATTGGTGGGCGAGGCAACATCGACCGACAGCCCAAAGCGGTCAAGCAACTGCGGACGCAACTCGCCTTCCTCAGGGTTGCCGGAACCGACGAGCACGAACCGGGCGGGGTGTCGGATCGACAGACCCTCCCGCTCCACCACGTTTTCGCCGGACTGGGCGACGTCAAGCAGGAGGTCCACGATGTGATCCTCCAGCAGGTTCACCTCGTCAATATACAGGTAGCCGCGGTTGGCGCGTGCCAGCAGACCCGGCTCAAACGCCTTCTCGCCACGCGTCAGCGCGCGTTCGATATCCAGCGCGCCGGTCACCCGATCTTCAGTGGCGCCCAGAGGCAGATCAATCACCGGGGTCGGCCGCTTCACAATGCGATAAGAGTCTATTTCAGCCCAATCCGGGCAATCCGACCGCTCGGCCGAGTTCACCGGGCACCCGGCAACCTGCCGGATCTCGGGCAGCAGCGCCGCAAGGCCGCGCACGGCGGTGGATTTGCCGGTGCCTCGGTCGCCAAACACAAGGACCCCGCCGATCCCCGGATCTATGGCCGTCAGGATCATGGCCAACTTCATTTCGTCCTGACCGACGATCGCTGAGAATGGGAATGGTTGAGTCATGCAGCTTCTCTTTCGTTGGGCCCGAGGGGGCTGGAGCCACCCCACGCGCCGTCTTCACCCAACACCCGAAACCGGGCATAGAGCTCCTCCTTGAACCAGCCGCCCTCTCGTACGGCTCGAATGGCTTGGGCATGTGGGCCGTCGCGGCGCGCAAATTCCGTCATCGAATTCAGGTCAGGCCAGATCGAGAACGTGACCTGATGCAGCCAGGGCACCTCGCCGATGCCGATCTTGAACAACACGTTCGGGTCATTGCCGATCACGGCCTCGATCCCCGGCACCCGGCCCCAAAAGCGCGGCAGGGCCTTCGCTTTCAGCGTTGCCCGCGTCAGGATGGCAATCGGGCCAATGCCCCGTGCCTCGTCTACCGCAAAAGGTGCCGTCCCGGCCCATGCGCCGCGAGATGACGTGGCCGACAGGAAAACCGTCCAATCCTCGGACGCCCTCGCGCGCCACCTACGGTAGACCGGGGCGGTCTCAACGCCCGCGTGCGCGGTCTCTTCGTCGTCCCAAACCGTCAAAATAGCCCAGACCTGCGTGTTGGGTATCGGGGTGAACCCTTCGCCCGTCCCGCTGCCGCACAGCTTCCAGAAGCTTGCGCCCGGCATCCGTGCCATCGACAGGCGGGCCAGGGCCATTTGCCCGAACACCCACATTCGAGACCCGATTCCCGGAAACCGGAAAATGCTGAGGCTGACGGTCTGAATCGCTTTGGTTCCCTTTTTGTAAACTAATATTGACAGTTTTTCGAAGCTATGCAAGCGCCGTAAGCCCTTGTAACGCGGAAGTCCAAGTGAGCATTGTAAATTAAAATGGACATGCTAGC
>JBCCXY010000066.1:0-20771 GCA_039190895.1 Pseudomonadota bacterium
GAACGCCTGCGCATGGGTGGCGGCCCATGTCTTGAGCAGCGCAAAATGCCGCTCTCGCCCGCCGCCTGTCAGGTAGTGCCCCCGGCTTTGCAGCCGCAGGTCCCCGTCCAGCCCGAAGGACACGGCAGAGTTGGCGCCGTCGAGTTTCTCCTCAACGATCAGATCAAGGCCGCGCAGTTCGGCCAGTGGTTTGTCATCCGCGATATCCCCGGCCTGAAGGCGGGAGCCTTCGATATGCCGGGTGCGCGGGTATTTCAGGAGGGTCATCCCGGACCTCGCGATGTTGATTGGAACGTGCGTGCGACCACCGCTGCCCCAGGGGGCCGGAGTGTCGAGAGTATGTGCACGGTGCTCGCTACATCGGATCAGGGTCGGCTTTAGGTTTCGTTGGGATCGCGGGGTTAACGGGTGAAGTATCGTAAATCAACCGTTTCGTGCCGGGGCAGTCATTGCAGGTTGGTGGCCACTGTCATCGCGGGACCGGAAAATTGGATTTTCCGTCACGATTTCTTCAAGAAATCGGCCCCTCCCTCGCCTTCAGTCCGCGAACGGGTCGGTCACGAGGATCGTGTCGTCCCGCTCCGGCGAGGTCGACAGCAGCGCCACGGGGCAGCGGATCAGTTCCTCCACCCGCCGGACATACTTGATCGCCTCGGGCGGCAGATCGGCCCAGCTGCGCGCCCCGGCGGTGGAGGCCTGCCAGCCCGGCAGCGTCTCATATACAGGCTCGACCCGGGCCTGCTTGTCCGCGGCGGTGGGCAGGTAGTCGAACACCTCCTCCCCAATCCGATAGCCGGTGCAGATCTTCAGCTCTTCCAACCCGTCCAGCACGTCCAGCTTCGTCAAAGCGATCCCTCGCACGCCGGACAACGCACAGGTCTGGCGCACCAGCACCGCGTCGAACCACCCGCAGCGGCGGTCGCGGCCTGTGACGGTGCCCTTCTCCCGGCCCACCTCAGCGAGGTGCTTGCCGATCTCATCGTGCAGCTCACACGGGAACGGCCCTTCGCCCACCCGTGTGGTGTATGCCTTCACGATTCCCAGCACGAACCCAATCGCATTGGGCCCCAGCCCTGTCCCGGAGGCCGCCATCCCCGACATCGTCGTCGACGAGGTCACAAACGGATACGTGCCGAAATCCACGTCGAGCAGCGCCCCCTGCGCCCCCTCGAACAGGATCCGCTGCCCTGCCCGACGCCGTTGATCCAGCTCACGCCAAACCGGCGCGGCGAAGTGCAGGATCTTCGGCGCCACCTCTTCCAGCGCGGCGCGAAGCGCGTCTCCGTCTATCTCTTCCAGCCCTAGCCCCCGCCGCAAGGCGTTGTGGTGGGTCAGGAGCCGCGCAATTCGCGCCTCCAGCGTCGGCCCATCGGCGAGGTCCGCCACACGGATCACCCGACGCCCGACCTTATCCTCATACGCCGGCCCGATCCCGCGACCAGTTGTGCCGATCTTCGCGACCCGGTTCGATTGCTCGCGAGCTCGGTCCAGCTCGCCGTGCAGCGGCAGGATTAGCGGCGTGTTCTCGGCGATCATCAGGTTTTCGGGCGTTACCTTGACCCCCTGCCCCTCGATCTTCTCGATCTCATTCACCAGTGCCCAAGGGTCCAGCACCACTCCGTTGCCGATGACCGACAGCTTCCCCTCTCGCAAAATGCCCGACGGCAGCAGCGACAGCTTGTAAACCTCGCCATCGATGACCAGCGTATGACCGGCATTGTGGCCACCCTGAAACCGGGCAATCACATCCGCCCGTTCCGACAGCCAATCGACGATCTTGCCCTTGCCCTCGTCACCCCATTGGGCGCCGACCACCACCACGTTTGTCATGCCACCTATCCCCGTCGCGAAAACGCCGACGGCCCCTATAGCGATGGCGCCCCCGAAGCGCCAGTGCTGGACATTCGCCCCCACGGCACGGCATGCACAGCGAAACCACGCAAGGTGACAGGCATGGGCTTCCTCTTTCGCTGGCTTGCGGCATTCGCGCTGCTCGCGCTGACCTTCAACCCGACGGAGGTCAACTTCGTCCGCTGGGCCACACGCTCGTGGGAGGCGCAGACGGCGCTCGTCGTCCTGCTCGGCCTGCTGCTGACGACGGGGTACATCATTTACCTGCGGGCCACACTCCGCTCCATCGGGCCGTTCGGGATGGCGCTTATCGCCGCGATCTTCGGCGCCCTGATCTGGGTGCTGATCGACTGGGGCATCCTGCGGCTCGACAACCCGGGGCTCAACGTGTGGCTCGGCCTGCTGGCCGGATCGCTGATCCTTGGCATTGGCCTGTCGTGGAGCATCGTGCGCCGACACCTCACTGGCCAAACAGATGTCGACGATGTTGACGAATAGGCCAGAAAAGCTTGCGGGACGGGCGCGCAGCGACTAGGTAGCACGCTGTTGCAACTCAGGCCCGTCCGCTCATGGAAAACGTCGTCCTTATCGTCCACTTGCTTCTGGCGCTCGCCCTCATCGGCGTCGTGCTGCTTCAGCGGTCTGAGGGCGGTGGGCTCGGCATGGGCGGCGGGGGCGGCGGTGTAAATGCACGGTCGGGCCTGACGGCGATGCACAAGCTGACATGGGTCTTTGCGGTCGCGTTCATCGCCACGTCTCTGACGCTGACCATTTTCGCGGCGGAAACCTCGTCCGACTCGGGCGTTCTGGATCGGCTTGGTGTACCGGCTGAAAGCGGGGCCGAGGGCCTGCTGCCGCCCGGGGACAGCCTGCTGCCGCCAAGCGCAAGCGACGACCCGCTGGCACCACCTCCGGTCGAGTAAACCCGACTTTTTGCGGCTTTCACTGCGGCGGGCACAGGATGTTGCGTCTGTGGGGTTGGCATCCGCCAGCGAATCCGATACTTCTTAAATCCCGTGAGAGGCGGAATGGCTGACGCTCAATTCCGCTGATCCGACCACCAGTTTCGGCGCGGGGATCAGGTAAATGGCAGCACGGTTTGTCTTCGTCACGGGCGGAGTGGTGTCCTCATTGGGCAAGGGCCTCGCGTCCGCCGCGCTTGGTGCATTGCTGCAGGCGCGGGGCTATTCGGTGCGATTGCGCAAGCTGGACCCGTACCTGAACGTCGACCCCGGCACGATGAGCCCGTTTGAGCATGGCGAGGTCTTCGTCACCGATGACGGGGCCGAGACCGACCTCGACCTCGGCCATTACGAGCGCTTCACCGGTGTCGCCGCGCGCTGGACCGACAGCGTGTCGTCGGGGCGCATCTATTCGACGGTGCTGGAGAAGGAGCGGCGCGGGGATTACCTTGGCAAGACGATCCAGGTGATCCCCCATGTGACCAATGAAATCAAAGACTTCATCCGCGTGGGCGAGGACGAGGTTGACTTCATGCTCTGCGAGATCGGCGGCACCGTCGGCGATATCGAGGGCCTGCCCTTCTTCGAGGCGATCCGCCAGTTCGCGCAGGAAAAGCCGCGGGGGGAGTGCATCTTCATGCACCTCACCCTCCTGCCGTGGATCGCGGCCTCGGGGGAGCTTAAGACCAAGCCCACACAGCACTCGGTCAAAGAGTTGCGCTCAATCGGGATCGCGCCGGACGTGCTCGTCTGCCGCTCGGACAAGCCGATCCCCGAGAAAGAGCGTGAGAAGATCGCCCTGTTCTGCAATGTCCGCAAGGAAGATGTGATCGCCGCCCCCGACCTGTCGTCGATCTATGAAGCGCCGCTGGCCTATCACCGCGAGGGTTTGGATCAGGCCGTACTCGACGCCTTCCGGATCGAGCCGGCGCCGAAGCCAAACCTCGACCGCTGGGTCGACGTGCAAGACCGGATTGAGAACGCCGAGGGCGAGGTCCGCGTGGCCATCGTCGGGAAATACACGCAGCTAGAGGACGCCTATAAGTCCATCGCCGAGGCGTTGACCCATGGCGGCATGGCCAACCGCGTGCGTGTGAGGGCCGAGTGGATCGACGCCGAGATATTCGAAAACGCGGACCCGGCGCCGTATCTGGAAGGCTATCACGCCATTCTCGTTCCCGGCGGGTTTGGCGAACGCGGAACGGAAGGAAAGAT
Organism: Pseudomonadota bacterium; assembly: GCA_039190895.1. Classification (GTDB taxonomy): domain Bacteria; phylum Pseudomonadota; class Alphaproteobacteria; order Rhodobacterales; family Rhodobacteraceae; genus Ovoidimarina. The sequence goes on from JBCCXY010000066.1 coordinate 4,029, forward strand.
AAAAGCCGCGGAATTCGCGCGGACGCGGAAGATTCCGTATCTTGGCATCTGCCTGGGCATGCAAATGGCCGTGATTGAAGCGGCGCGGAACCTTGTGGGCCTCAAAAAAGCGGGGTCCGAGGAATTTGACCACGAGTCCGGGGAAAAGCGGTTTGAACCGGTCGTGTACCACTTAAAGGAGTGGGTGAAGGGCAACATGACCGAAGAGCGGAACGTGGGCGACGACAAGGGCGGCACCATGCGCCTCGGCGCGTACACGGCGCATCTGCAGAAGGGGTCACGCGTGGCCGAGGTCTATGACACCGAGGTCATCGAAGAACGCCACCGCCACCGTTACGAGGTCGACATCAAGTACCGTGATCGGCTTGAGAAAAAGGGGCTTTCGTTCTCGGGCATCTCCCCCGATGGGCGCCTGCCCGAGATCGTCGAGGTCAGCGATCATCCGTGGTTCATCGGCGTCCAGTTCCACCCGGAGCTCAAATCCAAGCCCTTCGCGCCGCACCCCCTCTTCGCCGACTTCGTGCGCGCGGCAAAGGATATCTCACGCCTCGTCTAGCGGCCCTGCGATTCGCGCCCCACAAGCGAATTCTCCCTTGGGTTGTGTCGTTTGAAGCATGTGAAACGCGCTGTCCGCGAATTGGCAACAACCGAATTAAGGCAGGACGGCCATGTGAAACCGATCACAATCCTCACGCGGATTGTGGGGGGTTCAGAAACATATGGCAGAGAAAACAGGGGAATCGCTGTCTGCCGTTTCGACAATCGAATTACTGCAAAACTGTAGTCGATTTATTGAATTCACGGATTGGGCAGCGTGTCCGGAAATTGACACATACAAGGGCATTCACGCCGGATTGGTGCCGCAACTCAACGTGACAACAGGGCCGTGGTAACGAGTGATCGCGTGGGGCGCGCTGGAGACCTCTCCGGCGCGCTCGCTGGGGGCCTTAGCTTCTGACCGCAAAACTCGCGCGCAGATGATCCGCCGCCGCCTCGACCGCACAGGCCGGATCCTTCCGCACGGCGAGACCCAGCGTGTACTCTGGCAACGTCGGCAAGCCGCAGGACGGGCGCGCCTCCACCACGTCCCCGCCAAGGCATGACCTCGGCACAGGCGCCACCACGAGGTCCGCAAGGATCGCCGCCCGCTGGCCCGAGATATGCGCCGACTGGAAGCGAATGCGATAGTCGCGCCCCGCCTCTTGCAGGCCCTTCAACCCCGCATCGCGCCAGGCACAACCCTCTTCCCAGACCGAGACCGGCAGCGGGTCCCGCTCTGCCGCGACGCCGCCCTTCAGGCCCGCCCAAACCAGCGGCTCTTTCAGCAGCACCTCGGTCTCATCAGTGCCCTTGAAGCCCGCGTTGCGGGTCGCGATGGCAAGGTCCAACGCCCCGTCCCTCACCATGTCGACCATGCGGTTGGTGCTTTCGACCACAACGTTCAGCGCCACCCCGCAATGCGTCTCGTCAAACCGGCGCAGCACTGGGGGCAGGAACCGCTCGGCCACGTCATCAGGCGCGCCCAGATGCACCTCGCCCACGACCTCAGGCTCGACAAAGCGCGAGACCATCTCGCGGTTCAGTGCCAACAGGCGCCGCCCATGCTCAACCAGCGCCGCCCCGTCCGGGGTCAGCGACACCCGGCGACTGTCGCGCACGAAGATCGGACGGCCCAACATCTCTTCCATCTTCTTGACCTGCATCGACACCGCCGAGGGCGTGCGCAGCACCGCCTCAGCCGCCTGCGAGAAGTTGCCAGTGTCGGCAATCGCCACCAGCGTCTTGAGCAAGTCGAGTTCCAACAGCGGGATATGCGGGACGGAGTGCTTGTTCATGGGCGTCTTTCAGATATTCTGTAAGCTGACGTCAAAACTATTCGTTTGATTGATGTATGGCCCGGCGCCATTCTCCAGTCAAGACGAAGCAACAACCCAACACGAAAGGATCACAGCCATGTTTCCCCTTCTTCCCGTCGCCCCGTTTGACGTCTCTGAAGTTTACCGCCGCCTCCGCGCCCGTGGGGATATCGCCCACCAGCGCCGCCACAGCCGGGCGAGCCTGCGCGAGGCGCTGGATCTGAACGACAGTCTTCTGCGCGACGTTGGCATCACCCGGGACGAGATCAACCACGCCCTGCGCAGCCGCTAACACACCCTCTCTCCCCGAGGACGGCTTTTCGCCGTTAGAACATGCGCCTATATCAGGCGCATGTTCGCTGATTTCCTGAACCGCCTCGTCCGGCCCGACCCCGCACCGCTTCCCGAAACCGATGCCCGTTTGGCGCTGGCCGCGCTTCTTGTACGGATTGCCCGCTCGGACGGGAACTATGCGCCGGAAGAGGTCGCCCGCATCGATAAGACGCTGGAAAAGCGGTATGCGCTTTCGGTCGCCGACGCGCAGGCGCTGCGGGGCAATGCCGAAACGCTGGAAGGCGAGGCGCCCGACACGGTCCGCTTCACGCGTGCCATCAAGGATGCCGTGCCCTATGAGGACCGCGAGGGGGTTATTGAGGCGTTGTGGGACGTCGTGCTGGCCGACGGCGTGCGGGATACCGAAGAGGACGCGCTGTTGCGCCTTGTGTCGAACTTGCTTGGCGTGAACGACCGCGATTCCGCGCTGGCCCGCCAACGGGTTGAGGCCCGACGCGGGTGATCGCCAGCCTGCCGATGTATGATCGGCCCGAGACCTTCGCCGCAAACGACGCCCTATGGACCCTGATCCGCGACGCCTTTCGCAGCGCAGGGGCGGACGCGCCCGATGGGCTGACCCGCGAAGGGGATATCTGGGCGCAATGGACCGCCCCCGATTTGGTGCTGTCGCAAACCTGCGGGCTGCCCCTGGCCACTCGGTTATGGGACGACGTCACCTATATCGGCGCGCCGGTATTCGACATCGAATGCGCGCCTGGGCATTACTTCAGCCGGGTTGTGATGCGCAAAGACGACCTGCGGGATGACCTGAGCGGTACACGCCTTGCCTTCAACGACACGATGTCCCAATCGGGCTGGGCCGCCGCCAACGCCTATGCGTCAGCAAACGGCTTCGCCTTTCGCAGCAAGACCGAGACCGGCGCACATCGCGTCTCGGCGCAGGCCGTGGCCGAGGGGCGCGCCGACATCGCCTTCATTGACGCGGTCACGTGGGAGATGATCAGGCGGTGGGACGATTGCGCGCAGACCCTTCGGATGGTTGATGCAACCCCGCCTACGCCCGCCTTGCCTTACATTGCCGCTCTTGGCGCCGATGCCGACGTGATATTTCAGTTAATGCTCAATGCCTTTGCACAACTTTCGGGCAGTGACCGACAGGTGCTCTGCTTAAAGGGGATCACTCGCCTGCCGAGAAACGCATATTTAAGGCAGAAGCCCCCAGATCGCCCGCATTAGCAACAACGAACCTAGGTAAACCCCGACTTATTCGTTGCAACGCAACCGGATTCTCAAGTTTACTTATGCCGATTAGGGAATTTGACGGAACACCGTGAACGACGCGCCGGTAATTGAGATCAGGGACCTGCAGAAAAGCTATGGCTCCCTGGACGTCCTGAAGGGCGTAGACCTTGTTGCGCCCAGGGGCCATGTCGTGTCGCTGATCGGGTCATCGGGGTCGGGCAAATCCACCCTGTTGCGATGCGCAAACCTGCTGGAAGACAGCCAGGGCGGTGACATCTGTTTCGAAGGTGAGCATGTGCGTTGGGCCGGGACGGGCCACGCCCGCCATCCCGCCGACAAAAAACAGGTGACGCGCATCAGGACGAACCTGTCGATGGTGTTCCAGCAGTTCAACCTGTGGGCCCACATGACCATCCTGCAAAACGTGATGGAGGCCCCGCTGACCGTCATGAAGCGCGACCCGGCCGAGGTGGAGGAGAAAGCCCGAGGTTACCTCGACAAGGTCGGGATCGGTGCCAAGTGCGACGCGTATCCGGCGCAACTCTCCGGTGGTCAGCAACAGCGGGCCGCCATCGCCCGCGCCCTGTGTATGGAGCCTCGCGCGATCCTGTTTGACGAACCCACGTCAGCGCTGGATCCCGAGTTGGAACAAGAGGTTGTGCGGGTCATCAAAGACCTCGCCTCAGAAGGTCGCACGATGATCATCGTCACCCATGATATGAACATGGCGCGCGATGTAAGCGACCACGTTATCTTCCTTCACCAGGGGAAGGTTGAAGAAGAGGGGGCGCCGACCTCGTTATTCGGCGCACCAAAAACGGACCGGCTGCGGCAATTCCTAAGCGCGACTGCGCCGGCCTAAAAGAAGAGTATCGCGTAAAACGGGAGCGAAGAATGAATAAGATAGTCCTCACAACTGCAGCGCTCGCCTTCTCGGCTGGTATCGCCTACGCCGACAGCCACTCGGTCGTCCGACTGGGCACGGAAGGCGCCTACCCTCCGTGGAACTTCATCAATGACTCGGGCGAGGTCGACGGCTTCGAACGGGAACTTGGCGATGAGCTGTGCACCCGCGCTGAACTGACGTGTGAGTGGGTGACCAACGACTGGGATTCAATCATCCCGAACCTTGTCTCCGGCAACTACGACGTCATCATCGCGGGGATGTCGATCACCGACGAGCGGGACGAGGTTATCGACTTCACGCAAGCCTACACCCCGCCCGATCCGTCCCTGTACCTCGCTTCGTCCGAGGATGCTGACCTGACGGGCGGCGTCCTCGCCGCGCAGACCGGGACGCTGCAAGCGGCCTACATTGCCGAATCCGGTGCGACCCTGATCGAGTTTGCAACCCCGGAAGAGACCGTTGCAGCAGTCCGTAACGGCGAAGCCGAAGCAGTTCTGGCTGATGCGGCCTTCCTTCTGCCGATTGCAGAAGCCGAAGCCGAGCTTTCGATCGTTGGCGACGGTGTGCTTTTGGGCAATGGCGTCGGCATGGGCCTGCGCGAGTCGGATGGTGATCTGAAGGCCAAGTTCGACGCAGCCATCCAGTCGATGAAAGACGACGGGTCGCTCAACACTATGATCGAAAAGTGGGAAGTCTCGTCCACGTTCTAGTGTGCTTGGGGGCGGGCCGTTACGGACCGCCCCCATCTTGCCACACCGGCCTTGATTCCGCGCTTGCCCCGGTGAGAACCTCGTCGAAACCTTAGTACGCTATGCTACGGTCGGGGCCGAGAGACAAAGGGCAACGCCGATTTTCAACTTCTGCACAGACCCCGATACGCTCAGCACCTTTCGGTGGTTTGCCTGTTACTTCACGACCGCGAAGCATGCGAACCTCTACTGGGCCTTCGGCACGGTCTTTCTGCTGCTCGCCATCACTGCCCCAACCGCGCTGGCCTTCGGCTTTGGCGGCGCCGTGGCCGCCCGCAGCCGCATCGCCCCGGTTCGCTGGATCGCACAGGCATATCTCGCGCTATTCCGCAGCGTGCCCGAGACGGTGTTCTTCCTGTTCTTCGTGATCGCGCTGGATCAGGGGTTCGAATACATCAACCACTTGATCAGATGCCCCGACTGGACAGAACCAATCCGGCAGGGCAACGACTTTATCGTCTGCGCACAGGCCAAGATCCCGCTCGGGAACGCCGATCAGTACTATCACGAGGTCTATGGATTTTTCCTCGCCGTCCTGACCTTCGCCATCGTCTTTGGCGCCTTCTCGGGCAACATCCTGGTGGGGGCCATGCGCTCTGTCCCGCGCGCGCAGATCGAGACGGCCGAGGCCTACGGCATGACGGAACGTCAGGCGTTCTGGCGCGTAACCGTCCCGCAGATGTGGACCTATGCGCTGCCCGGATTGTCAAACGTCTGGATGGTGTTGACCAAGTCCACGCCGCTTCTGTTCCTGCTCGGGGTTGAGGACATCGTCTATTGGGGGCGGGAGCTTGGCGCCACCGCCAACCCCCGCTTCACGGCCTATCCGCATGGCGACTGGCGGATGTGGTACTTCCTGTTCCTGCTCATCTTCTACCTCGGCCTCACCCGGGCCAGCGAAATCGCCTTCGCCCGCCTGAACGACCGCCTTTCGCGCGGTCAGGCCACGCTCGCCGGTGAGGCCCTGCGCCGGGCGGACGCGTGAGCTGTTGGGAGATCATCGCAGACTACGGCCTCCGCTCCATCGGGATCGGGGAGCGGCTTTTGCCCCGCGAGTACACCCTTTGTCACCAGTTCACGCTGATCGGTTCTGGCATGATCTGGAACATCTATCTTGGTGTCATCGCCCTCGCCCTTGGCTTTGTTCTGGCCACCTCTGTGGCCGTGGGCAAGACGGCGGAGAACCCGGTGATCCGCAAGGCTTCGGAGTGGTTCATCTTCATCTTTCGTGGCTCACCGCTCTTTATCCAGTTCTTCTTCGCCTACTTCCTGTTCCTTCAGATCAAAGGTCTGCATCCGGCAACGGATGAACTCAGCGCAGCCTGGCTGGGTGCGCTGATCGTCCTGTTCCTCAACACCTCGGCCTACACGGGACAGATCTTTTACGGCGCCCTCCGCAGCGTCCCAAAGGGTGATCTTGAGGCGGCGGATGCCTACGGCCTCACCGGGTTCGCCAAGTTCCGACGCGTGACCTGGCCCACGATGCTGCGGCTCGCCTGGCCCGCCTACACGAACGAGGCGATCCTTCTGTTCCAAGCCACAACGCTGGTCTTCTTCTCGGGCTTCCCCGCGCTTCAGCAACGGGGGGACGCGCTGTATTACGCCAACTTCTTCGCCGACAAGACGTTCAACCCCTTTGTCCCCTACCCCATCGTGGCATTCTACTTTATCCTGCTGACCCTCACCGTGATCTTCATCTTCAGCCGCGTGAACAAGCGTCTGAACCGGCACCTCCCGGATGAGAGGCGCCAGCGTGTGCGGTACAGGCCGCAGCTTATCCGATGAAAGACTGGCTCGCCGAGCACCCCCACATTCTCGCCATCCGCGCCGCCGTCGCCGACGTGAATGGCCAGCCGCGCGGCAAGCGCCTCCCTGCCCGCGCGGCGGACAAGGCCTTGGCCGGGCAAATGCGCGCGCCCCTCTCGGTGGTCAATGTCGACATCCGCGGCGATGACATCGCCGACAGCCCGCTGCTGTTCGAAACCGGCGACCGCGACGGCCTGCTGAAGCCCACCGATCGCGGCTTCGTCCCGATGCCCTGGCTCGACACGCCCACCGCTTTGCTGCCCATGTGGATGCACCGCGACGACGGCACACCCTTCGCGGGCGACCCCCGCCATGCGCTGGCCACCGTGCTGAAACGCTACGCCGCCCGCCACTGGCAACCGATCTGCGCGACGGAGCTCGAATTCTACCTTATCGACGACAGCGATGGCCCCCTGCGCAGCCCCGCCTCCCCCCGCTCCGGCAAGCGGCGGATCGGGGGAGAGATCCTGTCCATCCGCGCCCTGGACGCCTTCGACTCCTTTTTCACCGACCTCTACGCGGCCTGCGAGGCCATGGGCATTTCGGCGGAAGCCGCCAGCTCCGAGGCCGGTCTGGCGCAGTTCGAGGTCAACCTCACCCACGGCCCCGCCATGCGGATTGCCGACGACACCTGGCTGTTCAAACTGCTTACCAAGGGCCTCGCCCGGAAGCACGGCTTCGCGGCAAGCTTCATGGCCAAACCTTACCCCGACGACGCCGGGACCGGGATGCACCTGCATTTCAGCGTGCTCGACCGACACGGGCGCAACGTGTTCGACGACGGAACAGAGAAGGGCTCAGACCGCCTCCAGCAGGCAGTGGCGGGCTGCCTCGACGCCATGGCCGACAGCGCCCTGATCTTCGCTCCGCACGGCAACAGCTATGACCGCCTTGTCCCCGGCGCCCACGCCCCCACCAGCATCGCCTGGGCCTATGAGAACCGCACCGCCGCGCTCCGCGTCCCCTCCGGCCCCGGCAACGCCCGCCGGATCGAGCACCGCGTCGCGGGTGGCGACGTGAACCCCTACCTGCTGATCGCGGCCGTTCTCGGTGGCGCAATGATCGGCATCGATGACGAATTGACCCCGCCGCCGCCGATCACCGGCAACGCCTATGAGCTTCAACTGCCCCAGATCCCCACCGACTGGGACAACGCCATCGGTCGGTTCGAACACTCTGGCCTCATGAAACGCATCTTCCCCCGCGAACTTCTCCGCAACTACACCCTGACCAAACGGCAAGAGCGCCAGACCTACGCCACCCTTAGCCCCGAAGACCGCATCGCCACCTACCTCGACACCGTATGACGCGAGCGGCGGTGGGCAAATTGCCCACCCTACCCTCAGCAGAACCGTCCAGCGAAGGATGTGTAGGGTGGGCAATCTGCCCACCGCCCCGGCCAGATCACCGCGCAGCCAATTGAGCCCTCGCCCATTCTGCACTAGGTGTCAGGCGTCCAACCCACTGGTGCCACATGCAAATCGGACTGCTCCAAGCCGGATACCTTCCAGAGGAATTCCAACAAGACTTTGGCGACTACCCAGCCGTCTACAACAAACTGATGGCCCCCGAAGGCATCACCTTCAAAGCATATCCCGTCATCGACAGCGTCTTCCCCGACAGCGTGCATGCCGAGGTCGGCTGGCTCATCTCCGGCTCCCGCCACGGCGCCTACGAGGATCACCCGTGGATCCCGCCCCTCGAAGACTTCATCCGCGAGGCCCACGCCCAGCGCGTCCCCATGGTCGGCATCTGCTTCGGTCACCAAATCATTGCCCAGGCCCTTGGCGGTACCGTAGAAAAGTTCGCAGGCGGCTGGGCCGTCGGACGCCACGTCTACGACTGGAACGGCCGCGATGTCGCGCTGAACGTCTGGCACCAGGACCAGGTCACCAAAGCCCCCGACGGCGCGACCGTCTTCGCCACCTCGCCCTTCTGCCGGAACGCCGCGATGATGGTGGGCGACGACGTCCTCACCATGCAGCCCCACCCCGAATTCGACCGGGGTGCCACCGAAAGCCTGCTCGACGGACGCGGCCCGGGCATCGTCCCCGACCAACTTCTGGCACAAGCCAAAGACGCCCTCGACCAACCCATCCACGACGCCCAGATCGCCGCGCAGATTGGCGCATTCTTCAAAGAACGGATCGGCCATGACCGCGTGGCTTGACCTGTGCCCTGACGCCCTGCGCGCCTACCTCGAAACCGCGAGCCTTGATGAGGTGGAGTGCATCATCTCCGACCTTCCCGGCATCGCCCGAGGCAAGGCCATGCCCGCCACGAAATTCGCGCGCCAGACGCACCTCTACCTACCGATCTCAATCTATTACCAAACCATCACCGGCGACTGGTCAGAGGCGGGGGATGAGGACTACACCGAACCCGACATGATCCTGAAGCCCGACTTCAGCACTGCCACCGCCGCGCCCTGGGCAGCGGACGGCACGGTTCAGGTCATCCACGACGCGTATGACCAAAAGGGCGATCCCGTCGAGATGGCCCCCCGCAACGTCCTCAAACGAATCTGCGCCCTCTACCGCGCCAAAGGGTGGGAGCCGATCGTGGCCCCGGAGATGGAGTTCTACCTCGTCGCCCGCAACACCGACCCGCGCCAGCCGGTCGAAGCGATGATGGGCCGCACCGGGCGCCCCGCCGCCGCCCGGCAGGCGTATTCCATGAGCGCCGTGGACGAATACGGCCCCGTCATCGACGACATCTACAACTTCGCCGAAACCCAGGGGTTTGAGATCGACGGCATCACCCAGGAAGGCGGCGCCGGGCAGGTGGAGATCAATCTCCGCCACGGCGATCCGGTGAAGCTCGCCGACGAGATATTCTTCTTCAAGCGCCTCATCCGCGAGGCCGCCCTGCGCCACGACTGCTTCGCCACCTTCATGGCCAAACCCATCGAGGGTGAGCCGGGCTCGGCCATGCACATCCACCATTCGATTGCCTCCACCGACGACGGCCGCAACCTGTTCGTTGGCCCCCAGGGCGGCGAGACCGACGCGTTCTACCATTTCATCGGCGGCCTCCAGACCCACATGCCCGAAGTCATCGCGATCATGGCCCCCTACGTGAACAGCTACCGCCGCTACGTCCGCGACCACGCCGCGCCGATCAACCTCGCCTGGGGCCGCGACAACCGCACGACGGGCCTGCGCATCCCGGTGTCAGAGCCCGAGAGCCGCCGGGTCGAAAACCGCCTCGCCGGGATGGACTGCAACCCGTATCTCGGCATCGCCGCGTCGCTGGCCTGCGGATATGTCGGGCTGATCAACGAAGAACGCCCCGGCCCGTCGTTCAAGGGCGACACCTACGCGACCGCCGACAGCGACAATCCCTTGCCCAAAGCCATGTACGGCGCGTTGGAGCTATTTCAGGGCGCATCGCAGGTCCGTAAGGTCCTCGGTGAGCGGTTCTGCAACACCTACGAGGCCGTCAAACGCAGCGAATACGACGAGTTCCTGCAAGTCATCAGCCCGTGGGAGCGGGAGCACCTGCTGCTCAACGTCTGATGGACGCCCTCTATCGCAACGACGAACGCGGTGCGTTTCCGAAAAGCTGGTACGCGGCAACAGCTGACATTCGCCCGCCCCGCCCGCCTCTGGACGGCGATGCTCGGGCGGATGTCTGTGTCGTCGGCGCCGGGTTCACCGGTCTCTGCGCGGCGTTGGAGCTGCGGAAACGAGGGCTGTCGGTCATCGTGCTAGAGGCCCACCGCGCAGGCTTTGGCGCTTCGGGCCGCAATGGCGGGCAAGTGGGCTCCGGCTATAACAAAGACATGGCGTGGATCGAAAAGCGCCTCGGCGAGAACGCCGCCCGCGCCCTGTGGGACATGACCGAAGCCGCCAAGGACCAGGTCCGCCGCTTCGCCGCCGAACACGCCCCCGACGCCCGCTTCACTACGGGAGTCGCCCATGCAGGCTTCACCGACGCCGAGCGCCGCGAATTCGCCGAAGAGGTGGAGTTCACCGCCACCCGCTACGGCTACACCCAAGCCGAGGCGCTCGACCGTGCCGCCATCCAGGCGCTGGTCAAATCCGACCGCTACGCTGGCGGCGTAATCGACCGCGGCGCCGGCCATATCCACCCATTGCGCTACGCCCTCGGCCTTGCCCGCGCCGCCGAAGCTGCCGGTGTGCGCATCTGCGAAATGACCGAGGCAACCGCCGTCGAAGACGGCCGCGTCACGACGCCGACCGGCATGGTCCGGGCCGACCACATCATCCTCGAAGGCAACGGCTACCTCCCCAACCTCAACGGCAAAGTCGCCGCCCGCGTGATGCCCATCAACAGCTTCATCGCCGCGACCGAACCACTCGACGACCCTCGTGCCGTCCTCGCCGAGGACATCGCCGTCGCCGACACCCGCTTCGTTGTGAATTACTACCGCATGAGCGAGGACAACCGCTTCCTCTTCGGCGGGCGCGAGGCCTACACCCTCGGCTTCCCCACCAACATCAACCCGCCGCTATACCGCCGCATGATCAAGCTGTTCCCACAGTTGGAGGGCGTGAAGATCGACTACACTTGGGGCGGTTCCCTCGGCATTACCTGGACGCGCCTCCCCATGGTGGCCCGCGTGGGCAAAACCATCCTCACGGCGTCCGGCTTTTCCGGCCACGGCGTCGCCCTTTCCGGCTTCACCGGCACCGTCATGGCCGAAGCCATCGCAGGCCAGGCAGGCCGCTTCGACATCCTCAGCCAGCTCCCCCTCCGCGACTTCCCCGGTGGCGCGGCCTTCCGCGCGCCGCTGCTGACGCTGGCGATGACCTGGTACGGCCTGCGGGACCGCTTGGGCCTCTAGCAACGGTGGGCAAAACTGCCCACCCTACCGGACAACTCGTCGCGCGCAAAGGGCGTAGGGTGGGCAATCTGCCCACCGCCCACGGCCCGACAAAATTGTAACAGCCGCAATTTGGGCATGCACGGTTTGTTAATTCATGATACGGAAAAACCGAAACTGATGTTCATGAAAGCTGAAAGTAGGTCCCCATGACCAGCGCCCCCAACAGCTACGACGCCGAACCCATCCCCGCCGCCGCCTGGGATGAGGTCCAGCGCCTCCTCTCTTCCGGAGACCTGTTCCGCTACACCTCCACCGAGGACGCGCCTGTCACCCTCCTCGAACGTGAATTTGCGCAGATGATGGGCAGCAAGTACGCCCTCGCCGTCGCCTCCTGCTCCGCCGCGCTGTTCCTGTCTATGAAGGCGCTAGACCTCCGCCCCGGCGCCCGTGTCCTGATCCCCGCCTTCACTTTCGCCGCCGTTCCCTCCGCCGTGGTCCACGCCGACTGCGTGCCGGTCCTGGTCGAGGTCAGCGAAAACTACCGCATCGACATGGACGACTTCGCCGCCAAGCTCGACGACAGCATCGACGCCGTCCTGATCTCCCACATGCGCGGCCACACCTCGGACATGGATGGCATCATGGACCTGGCCGACGCCGCCGGGGTACCGGTGATCGAGGATGCCGCCCATTCGCTGGGCACGACATGGCATGGGCGGAACATCGGGACGCTCGGCAAGATCGGATGCTTCTCGTTCCAGTCCTACAAGCTCGTCAACGCAGGCGAAGGCGGGATCCTGATCACCGACGACGGCGACCTGATCGCCCGCGCCGTGATCATGTCCGGCGCCTATGAGCACAACTGGAAGAAACACCCCGTCCTGCAGGACCACTTCGCCACCTGGCAAAACAAGCTCCCGCTGTACAACACGCGGCTCAGCAACCTCTCCGCCGCAATCGTGCGCCCGCAACTCGCCGAAGTCCCCCGCCGTGTCCGCGACGGCCGCGCGAACCACGACTTCGTCGCCGACCTCCTGAACCAGTCCCCCGCCCTGCATGTCCCCGACAAGCTGCCCCCTGAAGACCGGGCTCCGGATTCAATCCAGTTCAACCTCGTGGGCCTGTCGGACGCCGAAGTCGACACCTTAGTGACTGCGGCGGGTGAGCGCGAGGTCAAGGTCCAGGTCTTCGGCCACTCCGCCGACAACGCCCGCGCCTTCTGGAATTGGGAGTTCCTGGGCCCCCAGCCCGACCTTCCCCAAACCCGTGCCATGTTGATGCGCGCCTGCGACGTCCGCTTACCCGCCCGATTGACCCGGGACGAATGCACCTACATCGCCGAGGCTCTTGTCGCCGCCGCCGACATCGCGCTGGCCTCCCGCACGCCGCAAGTCGCCTGACAGCGGTGGGCAAATTGCCCACCCTACCGGACAGCAGACCCGTCGACCTCAACAGGCGTAGCATGGGCAATCTGCCCGCCGCCCGCCCTCACAAAACGCGCAGGCTGTCTCCAAGAAACGGCAACTGCGCCCGCGCCGGGCCGACGATCAGGTCCTCGATCAGCGGCCTCAGCCGCGCTGCAAGGTCCTTGGGCATGCCCCAAAGCGCCTCTTCCCGCGCGACCAGAGAAATCCGCCGGCTGATTGGGGCGACCGGCAACGGCAAGACATCCACCTGCCCAAGAAAGCGCTCCGCCCGCAGCACCCCAAGAGGCGTCAGGATCGCCCACCCGGCCCCTTCCGAGATCATCGCCAGAATCGCGTGATAGCTGTCCAATTCATACCGGGACCGCACCGTCAGCCCCTCTGTCGCCAGGTGATCCGCAATCTGCCGCCCCATCAAATGCCGCGAGGTGTAGCGGATGAACGGCGTCGCACTCAGAACCTCCCGCGCATCGCCCTTGACCAAACCCTTCGGCGCGACGGCCACGAAGGGCTCTTCCATCAGGGGATGAACCTCCATCCCCGTGGCATTCACGCTCTCCGCCGCGACGACGATATCCAGCGCCTTCGCCTCCAGTAGATCGTACAATCGGTGACTTGGCCCCGTCTCAAGCAGAAACCGCGTGCCATCCAGCAGCCCGCCCATCTCGGCCAGCAACCTCGGGCTTACGTTCGCATCGAAATCCTCGATCATCCCAAGGCTCAGCGAGGCCAGCCGCGACAGATCCCGCGTCGCCAGTTCGGCCCGCGCGGCCTCCGCCTCATTCAGGATCGTCTGTGCCCTCCGCCGAAACAGCGCCCCGGCCGAGGTCAGAGTCATCGGCCGAACCGACCGATCGAACAGCGCAACGCCCAGCCCGGCCTCCAGATTGGTGATCTGCTGACTGACCGCCGAAGGGCTCGCGCCCAACCGCCGGGCGGCGGCCGAGATCGACAACTCCTCCGCCGTCGCGGCGAACACCTCGATCCCCCACAGCGTAAACCGGCCGGATTTATCCACGTCGCGCCCCATGCGGTGGACGCTACGCGGGGTTGGACGGATTGACGAGGCCTTCAGATTCATATTACCAATCAGTTATGGAATCATCTGGTTATGAAAACCTCGACGGTGTGTTCTCCGCACTTGCCGACCCCACCCGCCGGGCCATCCTCGCACGACTTGCGCATGGCGAAGCCTCGGTCCTTGAACTCGCCGAACCGTTTGAGATCAGCCAACCCGCCGTCTCCAAACACCTGAAGGTTTTGGAGCGTGCGGGCCTGATCCAACGCGCCGTTGATCGACAGCGCCGCCCCGCGCGGCTCACGCCAGAGCCGATGACGGACGCGATCCGCTGGCTCGAAGACCTTCGCAGCTTCTGGCAGGGCAGCTTTGACCAGCTTGACGCCCTTCTCGAAGATCTGAAGACCACGCGAAAGGACAGCTGATGACCGACCTTCCGACCTATGTGCTGGACCGCACCTTCGACGCCCCGGCCTCACTTGTCTGGCGTGCGTGGACGGATCCCGAGTTGGTGCCGCGCTGGTACGGGCCCGGCGTCACGAGCATCGTCCACAAGATGGATGTCCGCGTAGGAGGTGTTTGGTTGCACGAGATGCGCTGGGGTGACACGGCGCATTTCCAGCGGATGGAGTACACGGCGGTCGAGGAACCGGCGCACCTGCATTGGCTGCACCACACAACGAACGAAGCGTGGGAGACGGTGCCAAACCCGCAGATGCCCGGCTGGCCACGAACGCTGGACACGAACGTGACCTTCACCGAGGCGGACGGTCAGACTGCAATGAAGATGACATGGACCCCGCACGATCCTACGCCGGAAGAGATCGAGACGTTCAAGTCGGCGATGGAGGGCATGTCCATGGGCTGGGGCAAGGGTATGGATGTCATGGCAGAAATCCTCGCCGAACTGCAGGCTTAGGGACGAACAAAGCCCCGTGGCGGTTGGGCGTCTCTCCGCGCGGATTCAAGGCCGAAGGCCGCCGCGCATCGCCGGGCCCACCCGAGGCCCGGCGATAGGGCTGCCACAAGCGCATCGCTCGGGACGAAAGCGGGACCCTTCGATAAAGTGCTGCGAACACTGGTCAGGATCGCCGGTCCTGGGCCCGGCGAGGCGCGGCTAGGCTCGCGGATCACGTTGCTGTCGAGCCCGTCCGTTTTCACGACAGAGCACCGTATTCCCCGATCAATCTGGCCGAGGGGCAATTGCCTGTTCACCCCACCCCGCGTAGCGTTCGCGCAGATCAGGAGGTCCGCCATGCCCGACGACAACGCAAATAGCTGGGAAGCCCGCGCCGACGCCTTCAGCCTCTACGGCTTCACCGATCTGCCGACGGTCCACGACCGGGGTGCCGTTGTCCTGACCCATGGTGAGGGGCCGTATGTCTACGACGTGCACGGCACCAAGTACCTCGACGCCAACTCCGGCCTTTGGAACATGGTCGCGGGCTTCGACCACCCCGGTCTCGCCGAGGCAGCCAAGGCACAATACGACCGTTTCCCCGGCTACCACGCCTTTTTCGGGCGCATGGCGGATCAGACGGTGATGCTGTCCGAGCGACTGGTCGAGGTCTCGCCCTTCGAGCGCGGAAAGGTGTTCTATACGAACTCCGGGTCCGAAGCGAACGACACGATGGTCAAGATCCTCTGGTTCCTCAACCGGCACGAGGGCAAGCCGGAAAAGCGCAAAATCCTGACGCGGATCAACGGATACCACGGCGTCACGGTCGTGGCCGCGTCCATGACCGGAAAGCCGTACAACGAAGTCTTCGGCCTGCCGCTCGACGGCTTCCACCACCTGACGTGTCCGCATTACTGGCGCGAGGGGAAAGTCGGTGAGACCGAGGTCGACTTCACAGCCCGCATGGCGCAAGAGCTTGAAGACGTCATCAACCGCGAAGGCCCCGAGACCATCGCCGCCTTCGTCGCCGAGCCAGTAATGGGCGCAGGCGGGGTCATCCCGCCGTCCGAGGGCTACTTCCAGGCCGTGGCGCCGATCCTGAAGAAGTACGGCATCCCGTTGATCGCCGACGAAGTGATCTGCGGCTTTGGTCGCACGGGTGAGGTCTGGGGCAACCGCACCTACGACTTCATGCCGGATGCGATCATCTCGTCGAAGGCCCTGACCGCCGGATACTTCCCCATGGGCGCCGTGATCCTCGGCCCCGACCTTGCCGACCGCGTGCAAGCGGCCTCGGAAGAGGTGGAAGAGTTCCCCCACGGCTTCACCGGCTCAGGCCACCCCGTCGGCTCTGCCATCGCGCTGAAGGCCATCGACCTGATCGTCGACGGCGGCCTGCTGGACAACGTCCGCACTCTAACCCCCCGTTTCGAAGCCAGTCTGGCCGAGATCGCAGGCATGACCAATATCGGTGAAGCCCGCGGCAAAGGTCTTATGGGCGCCGTCGAAGCCGTCGCCGGCAAGGCGACGAAAACACCCTTCGCGGGCGACCTCAGCGTGTCAGAGCGGATCGCCAATGCCTGCACGGATCGTGGGCTTATCTGTCGCCCGCTGGGTCAGGCCGTCGTCCTCTGCCCGCCGTTCATCATGACGGACGCGCAAATGGATGAGATGTTCTCGAAGCTCTCAGACGCGCTTGAGGCGGTGTTCCGCGAAGTGGCCTGAGGAATTGCGCCGCCTTGCAGGCGTCGCGCAAC
>JBCCXY010000067.1:0-20425 GCA_039190895.1 Pseudomonadota bacterium
TGATCTATTACCCGCTGAGCGTCCTGATGCTTTCTGGCATCCGCGAAATTGCGATCATCACCACCCCCGAAGACCAGTCCCAGTTTCGCCGCCTGATGGGCGATGGCAGCCAGTGGGGCCTGAGCTTTACCTGGATCGAACAGCCGTCGCCCGACGGGCTCGCCCAAGCCTATCTGCTGGCCGAGGAGTTCCTGGACGGCGCCCCTTCGGCGATGGTCCTTGGCGACAACATCTTCTTCGGCCACGGCCTGCCCGAAGTGCTGGCCAGCGCCGATGGGCGCGAGGGCGGCGGCACGGTCTTCGGGTATCGCGTCGCCGATCCGGAGCGCTACGGCGTGGTGGATTTCGACGGCGACGGCACGGTTCGGTCGATCATCGAGAAGCCCGAGGTTCCGCCATCGAACTTCGCGGTGACGGGGCTGTATTTCCTTGACGGCACGGCGCCCGAGCGGGCGAAGGCGGTGAAGCCGTCAGATCGGGGCGAGCTGGAGATCGTGACGCTTCTGGAGATGTACCTCGCCGACGGGCTGCTCAACGTCGAACGGATGGGCCGGGGCTTTGCCTGGCTCGACACCGGCACGCATGCGTCCCTGTTGGACGCGGGGAACTTCGTGCGCACGCTGCAGGAACGGCAGGGCATGCAGACCGGCAGCCCGGAAGAGATCGCCTATGCCGAGGGTTGGATCACGGATGAGCATATGGCCGAGCATGCCAAGCGTTTTGGCAAGAACGGGTACGGCAAGTATCTTGGTGGTTTGCTGTAACGGCGCCGCTCATCTAGCTCTGACAAGCTCGCCTCGCTTTTTGCGGCCCAGCTTGCGCGCAAGTTGAGCTGTATCCCGGGAATGCAGGCGTAGGACGGCGCAAACCCGCCCGGGCGCGTGACACTGCGTTAAGAGGTGTATAACCACGGGGCCCATGACGTTCGACCGCAGCATCAAGATCGCCCCGTCGATCCTTTCCGCCGATTTCGCCAATCTCGGCGCCGAAATCCAGGCCGTTGAGGCGCAGGGCGCCGACTGGATCCATGTGGACCCGATGGACGGGCACTTCGTGCCGAACCTGACCATCGGCCCCAACGTCGTCGCCGCGATCCGACCGCATGTGACGACGTTCATGGACGTCCACCTGATGATCGCCCCTGCCGACCCCTATATCGGCGCGTTCGCGAAGGCCGGGGCGGATCTGATCACCGTCCACGCCGAGGCGGGGCCGCATTTGCATCGCTCGGTTCAGGCCGTCCGCGCCGAGGGCAAGATGGCCGGTGTGGCGCTGAATATCTCGACCCCCCTGTCGGTGGTCGAGCATATGCTGGACGACATCGACATGATCTTGGTGATGTCGATCAACCCGGGCTTCGGCGGGCAAAGCTTTCACGCGCCGATCCTCGACAAGATCCGCGCCGCGCGCGCCCTGGTCGGCAATCGCCCGATCCATATTCAGGTGGATGGTGGCGTCGCACCCACAACTGCGCCCGACGTTGCGGCGGCGGGGGCGGACGTGCTGGTCGCGGGCTCTGCGGTGTTCAACGGCGGATCGGTCGATGCGCCCGAGGTCTATGGCCGCAACATCGCCACCCTGCGGGACGCCGCCCAGGCCGCGCTGGCTGCTGCATGAGCCTGAAAGACGTCCGCCAGAACCCCAACCCCCGGCTTGCCCGGAGCCGACGCCGTCGGCGCACGACGGGCACCGTCGAGCCCGGCACCGCCTTCGCTGCCTCGTGGGAGCGTGTCCACGCTCGGCAGGCGCGCGCGATCGAGCAGGGCGCCAGGATGCCCGAGCCGCCGGGGCCGCAATCCGACCTCGTCCGGGGTCTGCGCACGCTGCTGCGCGACCGTCAGATCCGTTCGATCCTCGACATCGGCTGCGGGGACATGGGCTGGTGGCCGCATGTGCTGGGCGATGCGGACATCCGTTTCTACGGCGTGGACATTTCGATGCCCCTCATCCGCGCCAACGCGAACCGCTTCAGGCAGCGGAAGGAGTGGACGTTCCACGCCGCAGACGCCCGCACGCAAGAGTTTCCGACGGTCGACCTTATCGTCTGTCGCCACGTGTTGAATCACCTCTGGTCGGTCGATGCCGTCGCCGTTCGCCGAAATATCACGCGAAATGCGCAGCTCGTCGCGCTGACGCATGATCCCACGCTTCGGTCGAACAAGGGCGACGGGATGCGCAACGCCCTTGCGCCCGATGCCCCGCGCGCCACCACGTTTACAGCGCTAAACATGCGGCGTCCGCCGTTTATGCCGATGCCCACGGTCGCCTTTGTGCCCGACGAGTTCGACCAGCAGCTCGCGTTCTTCCCGGGGCGGACCCTAGGGTAACCCTTGCCAATCGCGACACGGCTTTCATAATCCCCGCCAGACTAAAACAAGAAAAACCTTAGGGGAGAATTTCAATGACTGTTCGACACCTTATGCTTGCGGCATCCGTCGCGGCTTTGACGGCGGGTGCGGCCTCGGCCGAAACCCTGCGCTGGGCGCGGGCGGGCGACGCCCTGACGCTTGACCCACATGCGCAGAACGAAGGTCCGACCCACACGGTTCGGCACCAGATGTACGAACCCCTGATAATCCGCGATGTGACCGGCGCCTTCGAGGCCGCGCTTGCGACCGATTGGGCGCCTTCGCCCGATGACCCGAATGTCTGGGTCTTTAACCTGCGTCAGGGCGTCCAATTCCACGACGGCGCAGATTTCACCGCCGAGGACGTGGTGTTCAGCTTTGAACGCGCGAAGCAGCCGAACTCCGACATGAAAGAGCTTATCGGCTCCATCGTCGAGGTGCGCGCGGTGGATGACCACACTGTCGAGATGGTGACGGACGGGCCGAACCCGATTCTGCCGTCGAACCTGACGAACCTGTTCATCATGGACAAGGATTGGACCGAGGCGAACAACACCGTCAACGTGCAGGATTTTGAAGGCGGTGAGATCACATTTGCCACCACCAACGCCAACGGGACGGGCGCCTACATTTTGCAAAGCCGCGAACCGGACGTGAAGACGGTCATGGTGCGCAATGAGGACTATTGGGGCATCGACATGTTCCCGATGGAGGTGTCCGAGATCGTCTATACCCCGATCCAGAACGCCGCGACCCGCGTCGCAGCGCTCTTGTCGGGTGAGGTGAACTTCCTGCAGGACATGCCCGTGCAGGACCTTGACCGGGTGGCTCAGGCCGAAGGTCTGGTCGTCAAGACCGCCCCGCAGAACCGGGTCATCTTTTTCGGGATGAACCAGGGCGCCGAGGATATCGAGGCCGACAATGTCGACGGCGCCAACCCGCTGGCCGACGCGCGCGTGCGGCGGGCCATGTCACTGGCCATCAATCGCGACGCGATCAAGCAGGTCGTCATGCGTGGCCAGTCGCAGCCCGCCGGTATGATCGCCCCGCCGTTCGTGAACGGCTGGACGGCAGAGATGGACGCCATGTCCAAGACCGACCTGGAGACCGCCAAGTCCCTGATGGAAGAGGCGGGCTATGCCGATGGCTTCTCAATCCGCCTCGACTGCCCGAACGACCGCTACATCAACGACGAGGCGATCTGTCAGGCCGCTGTCGGCATGCTGGGGCAGATCGGAGTCACGGTGAACCTCGACGCGAAGCCGAAGGCACAGCACTTCCCGCTGATCACCGACGGCCAGACGGACTTCTACATGCTCGGCTGGGGCGTCCCGACCTACGACTCGGAGTACATCTTCAACTTCCTTGTCCATGGCCGCGAGAGCGACATCGGCACCTGGAACGGCACCGGCTTTGACGATGACGCGTTGGACGAGAAGATCAAAACGCTCGCGTCGAACACCGATCTGGACGCGCGGAATGCCACGATTCAGGACATCTGGAACGTTGTGCAGGAAGAGACTCTGTACATCCCGATCCACCACCAGGTGCTGAACTGGGGCATGGCGGATTACGTGGGGATCGAGGTCGATCCCGAAGACCAGCCGCGGGTCAAGTACTTCACCATGCAGTGAGCTGACCTTAGCAGACGCTCTTTAAGAGGGCCCCGGCACAACGCCGGGGCCTTTGTTTTTATGCCGTTACGGGCGGCGCACGGATTCACCAGTCCAACTCTCAACGAGGTTTGGGCCCAGGATGGCCATGATTTGGCCAAGAGCCCTTCGGAAAAAGCCTTAGTTTGTTTGCAAGTGAGAAGAGAGAATGCCCAAAACCACCAAGACAGCCACGTTCCTGGCGATCGTGCTGACGCTCCCCGCCACGACGGCCGCGTTGGCGAGCAGCACTGCCCCGATTGCATGTGGGGCGGCCTACACCGTCGCCAGCGGAGACACGCTTAGCCAAATCTACAGCCGCGCCTATTCAGGCGGTCCGGGGTACCGCGCACTGCATGACGCCAACCGAAGCGTCATCGGCGGGAACCCGAACGCCATATTCGTTGGTCAGGTCTTTGACATCCCGTGCCAATTGAGCCGCGCCACCGCGCGGCTGCAGCCTGCGACACAGGCGCCCGTTCAGACGGCGGATGCGGCGCCCGCGCCAGCACCTGCGGCAGCCGAAGCCGCACCGACAGCGACAGTCGCCGATACCGACACAGCCGTGACGAATGAACCCGTGGTCCTGGTGTTCAACAAGGCGTCCGGTGGACCCTTCATCATCAACACCGGGATCATCGACCTGTACCTCGCCGAGATTACCGAGGTCACCGAGGGTCGAGTGACCTTCGTCGATCCGCCCGAAATGAACCGTTCGGCCACCGCACAGCTTGGGCTCGTGACCTCTGGCACCGTCGACGGCGCCTATGTCTTCAACGGCTACCTCACCGAGTCGCACCCGCTTTTGCAGCTTCCGATGTTGCCAATGATGGGCGGGTCTGCTGGACAGACCGCTGTGTCGCTTTGGAACCTGCACGAAACTTACCTCGCCGAAACTGACTATTTCGACGATGTGCACCTTCTTGGTTTTGCCGCCGCCCCCGCCGCGCACATCTGGCGCGTCAGCGACATGCCGGTCGACGCGGATGACAACCTGATGGAGATCAACTCCTACCCCGTGCCGTACTTTGCCGGGCTCGATACTCGCGGCCCCTCGGTCGTGCAGATGGCGAACAAGGCGTGGCTGCAGAGCGCTGAAGAGGCGGGGCAGGATCCGATGACGTTCTTCATGGCCCACGGCGCCGCCCGCGCCGCGGGGATCTGGAACGACGACATGATGGTGACCGAGGTCGATTATGGCGTCTACACGCCCACGTTCTCGATCGTCCTGTCAAACGACGCCTGGGATCGGATCTCGGACGCCGATCAGGAGGCGATCATGGAGATCTCGGGCGAAAAGCTCGCGCACCGCTCTGCCTCGTGGGACGCCTTCGACGCAGGCTTCCGCAACGACATGCTGGAGGCCGGACTCAAGACCGAGAAGGCAAGCGGAGAGCTTCTTGCCTATCTTGAAAACTGGTCCGACACCGGCACCGAAATGTGGAAGGAGCAGGCCGAAGCGCTTGGCATTCCTGCCGACGAAGCCGTCCAGTTCTATAGGGACGAACTGGATCGCCTGCAGGATCGTTTGGTCTTCCGCTAAGCCCACCCCACCCAGCACAAGACATGCACCTCGCTTCCAAGGCGGGGTGCAACCGCGTTTGGCGATCTCTTCACAGTTTCTCCATCCTACTTGTCACGGCCCGACCCGGCTGCCAGACAGTTCGGATCAACAGGGAAGATCATGATGCGCCACCTTGCTACCGCCTTGCTTGCGGGCACGATGCTCGCCAGCCCCGTCCTCGCTGAAGAGTTCAACTGGGCCGGAACCACTGACCCACAGACCATGGACCCGCACGCGGTGAACTCCGCCCCGGTCCTCGGGTTTCTGAATAACGTTTACGAAGGCCTTGTTCGCCGCGACAAGGATATGGCGGTTGAACCCGCGCTCGCCACGTCGTGGGAGCCCATTGGCGACGGCGAAGGCTGGCGCTTCAACCTGCGACAGAACGTGACTTTCCACGACGGCGCGGCCTTCACGGCCGAGGATGTGCTGTTTTCGTACGAGCGCGCGTCTGCGGAAGAATCCGACACACGGTCGTGGTTTGCGCCGGTGTCGGAAGTGGTGGTCGTCGATGATTTCACCGTCGACATCATGACCAGCGCGCCGAACCCGATCTTTCCGGATTCCATCGCGAACTGGATGATCATGGATTCCGGCTGGGCCGAGGCGAACAACGCCACGCGCCCGGACAAGGAGGCGGGCAACTACGCCACGCTCAACGCCAATGGCACCGGGGCCTTCATGGTGACCGAACGCCAGCCAGGCCTGACCACCACGCTTGAACCATTTGCCGACTGGTGGGGCGAGGCGGAGCACAACATCACCAAGGCCACCTTCCAGCCGATCCAGAATCCGGCCACCGCCGTCGCGGCTTTGCTGTCGGGGGAGATCGACATGATCAACCCGGTGCCGATTCAGGACGCCGAGCGCCTTGAGGCGGATCCCAACGTCCAGGTGATCCGTGGGATTGAGGCGCGGGTCATCATGCTTGGCTTTGCCCATGACCACGAGGCGCTGAAATACGGTGCGAACGTGGGCGACCCGAACCCGTTCACCGACGCTCGCGTCCGCGCCGCCGTGGCGCATGCGATCAACGTGCCTGCGATCTTGCAGACGATCATGCGCGGCAGCGCGGAACCGGCGAGCCAGCTTGTCAGCCCCGCCATGCGCGGCTTTTCGGCGGCCAATGCAGAGCGGCCCGAGTACAACCCGGACCGCGCGAAAGAACTGCTGGCCGAGGCGGGCTATCCCGATGGGTTCAGCTTCGGGCTCAAGTGCCCGAATGACCGTTACTTGAACGATGAGTCCGTCTGCCAGGCTGTCGTGGGCATGCTCGCGCAGGTGGGCATCGAGGCGCAGCTTGATGCGATGCCAGTCCAGAATTATTGGCCGGAACTGCGCGCCGACAACTTCGACATGTACCTGTTGGGTTGGTCGCCGGGTACGTTCGACGCCGAACACCCGATGCGCTTTCTCGCCTCGACGCCGAACGAAGAGAAAAAGCTCGGCTCGTGGAACTTCGGCGGCTACTCGAACGACCGGATTGATGAGCTTTTGCCGATGATCCAGTCCGAGATCGACGATACCAAGCGTCAGGCCATGCTCGACGAATACGCGGCGATCCTGCAGGACGAGCACGCTTATGTTCCGATGTATGTGCAACCGCTTGTCTGGGGCACCCAGGCCAACATCGAGCTTACCCAGCGCCCGGACAACTTCTTTATCCTCCGCTGGGTTACTGTGAACTGACCCAGATCCTTCGCGCAACACGTCCCCTCCCCCTGCAGGGGGAGGGCTAGGGAGCGGGTGCGCGCACCACATCAACCTGCCAACGCAACAGGTCCTCGGGGAAGGCCATCCATGCCCCGCAAACGCCGCGACACCAAGCTTCCCGCCCCGTTTCTGCGCCGCCTGACGGTGCTGGAAGAGAAGATGTGCAAAGGCTACCCGTTCAACCTCCCTTGGATGGATGCCGAGTGGGAGCTTTCGTTCGAGCAGCCGGTCACGATCATCGTGGGCGAGAACGGCACCGGAAAATCCACGTTGATCGAAGCCATCGCCGCCCTCGCAGGCTACGACGAAGCGGGCGGCGGCAAGGGCTACATGCCGGTCGATCACTCTGAGGCCATCGACAGGAGTGGCGCCGATCTGTCAGACGCGCTGCGCGCTGCATGGCTGCCCCGGGTGACCGACGGCTGGTTCTTCCGTGCGGAGAGCTTCTTTTCCGTCGCGCGCTACCTTGACGAAGCGGCGCGTGGCGCAGGCCCTCCGCCTGACTACTTGTCCAACAGCCACGGCGAGGGCTTCCTCCGCTTCTTTGACGAACGTATGGGCCGTCAGGGCATCTATTTCATGGATGAACCCGAAAGCGCCCTGTCGCCGCGCCGCCAATTGGAACTGCTGCGCATCCTGGCCGAGGTCCAATCCGCCGCAAGAGCGCAGGTGATAATGGCAACTCACAGCCCGATCCTGATGGCCGTCCCGGATGCGGCCGTCCTCCAGATTACCCGCGACGGCCTCGACCCCGTCGACTTCCGCGAAACCCCGCACTTTCGCCTCTACAAGGCCTTCGGCGAAGACCCCGAAGGCTTTATCGACGACGCCATCCAGAACACCGATGCCCTGCTCCACTAGTCTGATCTGTGGTCCGGCTTGCGTTACTGTGTCCAGAGCTCAGTTTCGGGGTGGAATTGGGACCAGGCGAACCAGAAGGCCTGGTGGCTGCCGAGGTCGGAGCCATCGGCATCCACCGCTTTGATCCCGCCTGCGTCGAGTTCCAACCGCACGTTTTCGACGGCGATTTCATCGCCACGGTTCAGCGCGACAAAGGCGGTGGCGCGTTGGAAGGCGACGGGGGTGCCGGAGGCGGTAATGACGCCGATGACGTCTTCGTGGACCGGGAGGCGTGGGTCGACGTCACCGACCGGGAAGATCGGACCGTTGGCGTCGCGCCCATTGCGGAAGTCGGGGTTGCGGCCGAGGGCGTAGCGTTCAAGCAGCACGGTGGTGTCCGGGTGCTCTTCCTTCCAGGTTTTCCAGTCGGTGGTGACGACGGTGGCCTGGCTGAGCTGCACTCCCTTTTCAGCGAGGGGACCGGTAAGGGCAGTGCCGAGGAACGTGTCGAAGACAGAGTACGTGTTGAGGTCGTACATCACTTTGTTCGAGCGGGCGAGAAGGCCGGACGTGCGCAGGATCGGGCGTTCGACGCCCTCTGGCACGTCATCGGTGAAGTAGGCATGCGCAGCGCCGCAGAGGGTTCAGTAGGGGATGCCGAGGTCGCGCCCGCCGAGGGTGTCGTTGACCATCTCGCGCACCTCCATGATCTGGCGGGGGTAGGCGCGGTATTCGCCGTTGACCTCGACCCCGAAGACGATGTCGTCGTCCTTGAGCCAGGTGGCCTCTTCGGCGGTGCTGACCTCTGGGTTGTCGGCGGCGGGGATGCAGTTGCAGAGGTCGTCGGTTTCGTCGTGGCCCCGGGCGTCGATCAGGACGCCGCCCCATGAGACGAGGCGCCAGTCGATATCGCCTTCGACGAAGATTCTGTCCCAGCCGGGGACGAGGCCGGTGAAGACGGCGCGTTTCATGGTGAGGTAGTCGGGTGGAGCCGGGATATCCCAGGCGATGAGGTGGTCGGTCACCTGGCCCCAGTTGTTGGCGGCGGTGAACTCGGCACCGAGGAGGTCGCTGGCGGCGGCGGACAGCCGGTCGTGCAGGCCACGGGAGGGAACGAAGCGCATGAGGTCGCTGATCACCCAGGCAACGCGGGGGTCGCCGGAGGCGGCGACAATCTGGAGCGCCTCTTCCTGATCGGTATTCCATGTTTGCTCGCGGACGCTGTCTTCGAAGGCGACTTTCAGGGCCTCGCGGAGTTCGGTGGAAAGCGGTCCATCCGGGACGGCGGGGGGCTGACCGTATTCCTCGATCACATAGGCCGGGAGGTCCTCTGCGAGGGTGGGCGTGGCGAGCGCGAGGGCCAGTGCGGTCAGGACGGAACGGGTGAGCATTGCGGAACCTTTCATTTTTGTTGAGGTACGGTGACGCGAGATGGGCACACGGGCTAATCACATTCGCATCATCTGTGGGTGTGTTTGGTGCCTAGGACCGCGCGGAATCAAGGCCGCAGGCCGCCGCGCATCGACGGGCCCACCCGAGGCCCGGCGATATGGCAACCACCAGCGCATCGCATGGAATTACGGCGGCATCCGACAATAAAGTGCGCTGAATACCTGTCGGGATCGCCGGTCCTGGGCCCGTCGATGCGCGGCTTCTCACGAAGCGCGAGTGCGGAATGCGAAGTAAGCGTGTTTGTCGGTGCGGCAGTGGGACGTGCGTAGTTCGACAACGCGGTCGAGGGCGTCGTAGGTGTGCCGGGTGATGGCGAGGAGTGGGTCGCCGGGTTCGACGCCAAGGCGTTTGGCGACGGTTTTCCCAGCCGGGACGGCGCGGAGGGTTTCTTCGGTGCGCAGAATGATAGTCGAGTAGGCCTGCTGCAGAAAGACGTAGAGCGTATTGGGAAGTGGCCCGCGATCTGCGAGGCCTGGGAATAGGCCAGTCGGCAGGACGGAGGTTTCGAGGACGCGATTGTCCCCGGCAAGCGCCCGGATACGGGTGACCTCGAAAACCGTGTCGGGCGATGAGTGGAGCGCCGCGCGCTCCGCCGGTTTGGCGGGGCGGGTCTTGATGGTTTCGGACTTGAGCGCCGGTGCATCCATCGTGCCGTCGGGGCGGCGAAGTTGGAAGAAGCTGAAGAGCGACTCTTCCGGCGTGCGAAGGGTGACGAAGCTGCCGCGCCCTTGGGTGCGCTGGATGAGGCCACGCGCTTCAAGCTCCATCACTGCTTTGCGGGCGGTCCCCTGGGCGACGCCGAGTTCTTTGCCGAGTTGAACCTCGCTTGGCAGCATGGCGCCCGGCGGCAACGCGCCCGAGGCGATGCGTTGAAGGAGCGTGTCGATGACATCCTGATAGAGCGTCGGCATAGCCGTGTTCTATCATGGTAGACATATTTGTGTAGCAGAAATCTTGTATAAGACTTCATTTACATGTATGCGACTCGCAACCGCAGTCAAAGGGAGGAACCGATGGCCGAAATTCCGCATCTTCTTGTGCATGAGCATGACGATAACGTGGGTGTTGTCGTGGTGGAGGGGCTCACCGCCGGAACGGACATGCTGTGCTGTGTCACGCATGACAACTCGACCTTTCGGTTGACGGCGGGGGCGGATGTGCCGATCGGGCACAAGATCGCGCTGAAGGATTTTTCCGAGGGCGATACCGCCATCAAATACGGCGAGGATATCGGCAAGATAATCGCCGACATTCCGAAGGGTGGGCATGTGCACACCCACAATTGCAAAACGAAGCGCTGGTAGGGGATTGATATGTCGAAGTATTCCAACATGACCGTCAAAGCCTACCGCCGCGAGAATGGGCGGGTGGGCGTCCGCAATCACGTGCTGATCCTGCCGGTCGACGATATCTCGAACGCGGCATGTGAGGCGGTGGCGAACAACGTCAAAGGCACGATGGCGATCCCGCACGCCTATGGCCGGTTGCAGTTTGGTGAAGATCTGGAGTTGCATTTCCGGACAATGATAGGGACGGGTGCGAACCCGAACGTGCACTCGGTTGTCGTGATCGGGATTGAGCCTGGTTGGACCAAGCGGATTGCCGATGGGATTCGGGAAACGGGGAAGGAAGTCGCCGAGTTCTCGATTGAGCAGAACGGGGACTTTGAGACGATCCGGGCTGCGAGCTGGGCCGCGAAGGACTTCGTTCACAAGGCGACGGAGGTTCAGCGGGAGGAGTGCTCGATCAACGAGCTGTGGGTGTCCACGAAGTGTGGGGAGAGTGATACGACCACCGGTCTCGGGTCCTGCCCGACGGTTGGGAACATGTATGACAAGCTGCTGCCGGAGGGGATCACCGGGTTCTTTGGCGAGACGTCCGAGATTACCGGGGCCGAGCATATCTGTCAGAAGCGCGCCATCAACGAAGAGGTGGGCGAGCGCTGGTACAAGATGTGGAAGGCGTATCAGGACGACGTGATTTTCGCGCATCAGACGGACGACCTGTCTGACAGCCAGCCGACGAAGGGCAACATTGAAGGTGGCTTGACGACGATTGAAGAGAAGGCGCTGGGCAACCTGGAAAAGATCGGGCGGACGTCGCAATATATCGACATTCTGGACCCCGCTGAGATGCCGAAATCGGGCGCAGGGCTGTACTTTATGGATTCGTCGTCAGCGGCGGCGGAGTGTGTGACGTTGATGGCGGCGGGGGGTGCCGTAATCCACACCTTCCCGACCGGGCAGGGCAACGTGGTGGGTAACCCGATTGTGCCGGTCATCAAGATCACCGCGAACCCGCGCACGGTGCGCACGATGGGGGAGCATGTGGACGTCGATGTCTCGGGCATTCTGCGACGCGAGCAGACCATCGACGAGGCGGGCGATGCGCTGATTGACATGATCCGGCGCACGGCGAACGGGCGGAACACGGCGGCTGAGGCGCTGGGGCACCGCGAGTTCTCGATGACCAAGCTGTACCGCAGCGCCTGATGAGGATGACCCGGGATGAGGCGGAGGCGCTGGTTCACAGCGCCTTCGTTGCTGTTGGTGTGACGGATGCGTCGGCCTGGAGCGTCGCGCGGGCGCTGGTCGCGGCGGAAGTTGACGGGCAGAAGGGTCACGGGTTTTCGCGGATTGTGGCCTATGCGGCGCAGGTGCAGTCGGGGAAGGTCGCGGGCGACGCAGAGCCACGGGTGGCCGAGCGGAAGGCGGCGATGATCCGGGTGGATGCTGGGCACGGGTTTGCGTTTCCGGCGATGGATCTGGCGATTGATGAGCTGGCCGGAATGGTTGCGAACGCCGGTATGGCCGCGGCGGCGATCTGGCGGTCGCACCACTGTGGGCAGTTGGGCGCCCATGTGGAGCGCTTGGCGGAACGCGGCTTCGCGGCGCTGATGGTCGCCAATACGCCGAAGGCGATGGCGCCTTGGGGCGGCCATGCGGCGTTGTTCGGGACCAATCCGATTGCGTTTGCGGCGCCGCGTGCAGATCGACCGCCGCTGGTGATCGATTTATCGCTCAGCAAAGTGGCGCGGGGGAAGGTGATGGCGGCGTCGCGGACGGGTGACCCGATTCCTGAGGGCTGGGCGCTGGACGTTGAGGGCAACCCGACGACGGATCCCAAGGCCGCGATGGCGGGGACGATGATCCCGGCGGGCGATGCGAAAGGCGCGGCCTTGGCGCTGCTGGTCGAAGTGCTGGCGGCGACGTTGACCGGTGCGAAGCATTCGAACGAGGCGACGTCGTTCTTTGATGCGGAAGGGGCGCCTCCGGGGGTGGGACAGTTCCTCGTAGCGTTTGAGACCGGTTCGGGATTTGCGGAGCGGTTGGAAGAGCTGTTGTCTGAGATCGCCGGGCAGGGCGCGCGAGTGCCTGGGACACGTCGGCTGGAGGCGCGGGCAAGGGTTGAGGCCGAGGGGCTGGAGGTGCCGCAGCAGGTGTTGGACGAGGTAGCAGGCTTGGTGGGGTAACGCTCTTCGCGCTCTTTCGAGCGCGCCTCGCTTTTGGGGCGCATTGAAGGAGCGTTGTGTCCTTTGCGCGCGCGGGCGGTGGGCAGATTGCCCACCCTACCCGTACGTAGCAGTTGTAGGGTGGGCAATTTGCCCACCGCTCCGGTGCGTGTCAGGCGGCGTTGGCCGTGCGGTTCGCTTGCGCTTTGGGAAGGCGAACGAGGATCAGGGCGACGCCGTTGATCTTGTTGGTTTTCAGGGCTTTGGCGAGGCGGGATAGGTCGGTTGTGACGACTTGCTCGGTCGTGTGGGAGCTGTTGGCGACCACGTCCACTTGCGTGGTCGCGCTTGCGCCCTGCGTCATGAGGGACCGGGCAATGTCGCCTGCCGCGCGGACGCCCATGTAGATGGCGAGCGTCGTTCCGCGGCGGAAGTGGTGGGCCCAGTCAGGCGGCGGGTCACCCGGGCGGCAGGTGCCGGTGGCGAGGACGAGGGTGTCTGTCGCGCCACGCTCCGTTAGGCTGCGGCCGAGGGAGGCGGCGGCGGCGCTGGCGGCGGTGACCCCGGGTACGATTTCGACCGGGATGCCGAGGGCGCGAGCGGCGTCGAGCTCTTCCGTGGCGCGGCCGAAGATGGACGGATCGCCGGACTTGAGGCGGACGACGCGTTTGCCCTTGCGGGCTTCGGCGACGATGAGGCCGGAGACCTTGTCCTGCGGCCATAGGCAGGCGCCCACGTCTTTGCCGACATATACCCGCTCGGCGTCGCGGCGGGCGAGTTCGAGGACGCCGTCATCGACGAGGCGATCATAATAGATGATGTCGGCTTCCTGCAGGCGTTCGACAGCGCGTAGGGTGATGAGGTCACGCGCGCCGGGGCCTGCGCCGACGAGGGCGATGTGGCCTTCGCCTGCCTGATCGGGGAGCTTGCGGTTCTCGATCGCGGATTTGATGAGGCGGGTGCCTTCGGCGTCCTGCCCTTCGCGGAACATGCGTGCTGGCTCGCCGCGGAACACCCAGGCCCAGAAGGCGCGGCGGCCCTTGGCGGGGAGGCGGTCGACGACGGCTCCCCTCAGGCGTCCGGCGAGCGCGGCAAGGTTGCCGATGCGGGGATGGAGGAGGGTCTCGATCTCTGTCTTGATGGTGCGGCCCAGGACGGGCGCGGTGCCTTCGGTGCCGATGGCGACGACGACCGGGTCACGGTCGACGAGCGACGGGGTGGTGGCGTCGCACAGGTCAGGACGGTCGACGACGTTGACGAGGGCGCCCGCGTCCTTGGCGATGGCGTGGAGCGCCGCGTCGGCGCCTGCGCAGCCGGTGCCGATGAAGGTCAGGGCGCTTTTGTCGAAGGTCTCAGTCGTGACAGGCCCGTCGTGGTGGGTGGCGCGGCCTTGGGCGACGACCCCTTGCAGTTCGGGGTCGAGGTCGGGCGCGGCGAGGACGATTTGCGCGTCGGTCTTCAGGATCAGGCGGGCCTTTTGGGCGGCCTGCTCCCCTCCACCCGCGATGACGACGCGGCGGTTGGAGGTTTTGATGAACATCGGGAAGGATTGCATTGGCTACTACTCCGCCGCTTCGCGCAGGGCATATTTCTGAAGGAGGTCGGCGACCTCTGGGCGGCAGGAGCCGCAGCTTGTTCCGGCGCCGGTCGCTGTGCAGATCTGGTCGAGCGCCGCGCCGGGTGAGGCGTGGATCGCGTCGATCAGGGTGTTGCGGCCCACGGACATGCAGGAGCAGACGGTTGGGCCGGGGTCGGGCATGTCCTCTCCGGGCCGTGCTGCCAGCAGCCCTTTCGCCGGGGTGCCGAGCGCGTCGGCGACGAAATCGCGCGCAACTTCAACGGGTTCGGCGGAGATGAACAGGGCGGCTTGCAGAATGTCGTCCTGCCAGAACGCCAGTCGCGTGAGGGCGCGGCGGGGGTCGGTGACCGTTGCCGGGGCAGTGTCGAGGCCGAAGAGGGCGTGGGCGAAAGATGTCCAGCAATCTGGCGTTTCGGTCCCGGCGAGTTCGGCGCGCCAGCCTGCGTCGGTGCGCATCCGGGCCCAGTAGGCACAGTCGGGCGAGAGGTCAGCGGTTGCTACGGCAAAGCCGTACCAGGCGGGCGCGAAGCGTTCGAGGGCAACGGTCGCGGCTTTGGTTTCGGGCTGGCCCGACACCGGGTCAGTGGCGGCGGCGATCACCGGGCCGATGCGGGCGGCGGGGGCGGTCTCGCCTGTCCAGTGCATGGGGGCGAAGGGTGCGCCTTCCGCCGCGTCGGGAGTGATGAGGGCGCGCAGGATCGCGGTGCCGGAGGGGCTTGTGACGCGGACCAGGTCTGCGGGTTGCAGGCCGAGCGTGGCGGCGTCGGAGGGGTGGATTTGCAGGAACGGTTCCGCGAGGTGGCGCGAGAGGCGCGGGGTTTTCGCGGTGCGCGTCATGGTGTGCCACTGGTCGCGGACGCGCCCGGAGTTGAGGCGGAACGGGTATTGCTCGCAAGGCGTGGCGGCGGGCACGCGGGATTTGACGGCCACGAAGCGGCCTTTGCCGGAGGGCGTGAAGAACTTGCCGTCGCCGAAGAAGCGTCCCCCGGTGCGAGTGGCGGTGACGGGCCAGCGGACCGGGGCGAGGCTGTCGTATTCGGCGTCGGTGATGTCGGCGAGGCCCGAGATGTCGAAGTCGCGTCCGAAGCTGCCCGCGATGCGGGAGAGGGCGGCGTGCTCGCGGAAGACCTCTGCCGGGGAGGCGTAGTCGAAGGCGGCGTGCCAGCCCATGCGGCGGCCCACTTCGGCGAAGATGTCCCAGTCGCCGCGCGCCTGGCCGGGGGCCGGGAGGGCGCCGCGCTGGCGGCTGATGGTGCGGTCGGAGTTGGTGACAGTGCCGTCTTTTTCTCCCCAGCCTGTGGCGGGAAGGACGATATCGGCAAGGCGCGCGGTGTCGGTTTGGTCGGTCACGTCGCTGACGACGGTGAAAGGGCACTTTTCGATGACTTCGCGCACTTTGCCCGCGTTTGGCAGCGAGACGGCGGGGTTGGTGCAGGCGATCCAGAGGGCTTTGATTTGGCCGTCGTGGACGGCGTCGAAGAGGTCGATTGCTTTCAGGCCGGGGGATTGCGCGACGGCGGGTGCCTCCCAGAATTGCTGGACGGCGCTGCGGTGGCCCGGGTTTTCGAGGTCGAGGTGTGCGGCGAGCATGTTGGCGAGGCCGCCGGTTTCGCGCCCGCCCATGGCGTTGGGCTGACCGGTGACGCTGAAGGGGCCCATGCCGGGCTTGCCTATGCGGCCCGTGGCGAGGTGGCAGTTGAGGATCGCGTTG
The DNA here is from genome assembly GCA_039190895.1 of Pseudomonadota bacterium. Classification (GTDB taxonomy): domain Bacteria; phylum Pseudomonadota; class Alphaproteobacteria; order Rhodobacterales; family Rhodobacteraceae; genus Ovoidimarina. The sequence goes on from JBCCXY010000067.1 coordinate 16,311, forward strand.
ACCTTGTCGGTGCCCGAGGTCGACTGGTTCACGCCCTGCGAGAAGATCGTGATGACCTTTTCGGTCCGCGCGAACTGCATGAAGAACGGGGCGACTTGGGAGGCGGGGAGGCCGGTGGCGCGGCAGGTGTCTGCCTCGGCCATAGTCAGCGCGTCGGCGAAGCCTTCGGTGTGGGCGTCGATGAAGCTTTGGTCGAGGGTGCCGGTGTTCGCGAGGTGCTTCAGGAGGCCGTTGAAGAGGGCGACGTCAGAGCCTGGATTGATCTTGAGGTGAGTGTCAGCGATGTCGCAGGTGGCCGTGCGGCGGGGGTCGATCACGACGACCTTTGTGCCGCGCGCGGCCCGGGCGGCGGCGAGGCGTTTGTAGAGGACGGGGTGGCACCAGGCCAGGTTGGAGCCGACGAGCACGACCATGTCGGCTTCGTCGAGGTCTTCGTACGTGCCCGGAACCGTGTCGGTGCCGAAAGCGCGTTTGTGGCCCGCGACGGTGGAGGCCATACAAAGGCGCGAGTTGGTGTCGATATTTGCCGAACCGATGAAGCCTTTCATCAGCTTGTTGGCGACGTAGTAGTCTTCGGTCAGGAGTTGGCCCGAAACGTAGAAGGCGACGCTGTCGGGGCCGTGTTCGGCGATCGCTTCGGAGAAGCGGTTGGCGACGGTGGTGAGGGCGTGGTCCCAGGTGGTTTGCGTGCCGTGCATCTTGGGCGCAAGGAGCCGGTCGTCCAGCGACAGGGTTTCGCCGAGGGCGAGACCCTTGGAGCAGAGCGCCCCCTTGTTGGCCGGGTGGTCCGGGTCGCCGTCGACGGTGAGGCCGCCGACGCCGTCGGGGCGCAGGATGACCCCGCAGCCGACGCCGCAATAGGGGCAGGTGGAGCGGATGGATGGGGTGCCTGTGCCGTCCATCAGGCTGCCTTCAGGGCCGCCGCCGCTCGTCGCGCCCTTGCAGGCGCGCCTCGCTGGTGTGGCGCGTTGTGGCGGGTGGTGGGGCGGCCGTTGCGGTCAGCCAGTGAGACTGCAACGGCCACCATAGGGTCCAACGCACCCCCTCCCCGGAAGCCGGGACCGAAGATCACGGTATCGCGCATCTCTGAGATGTCGGTCTTGTCCTTGATCAGCCCGTGAAACCACGCGCCATCGGCGGTGTCGCCGTACATGACGGCGCCGATCAGGCGGTCGTTCTGCAGGACGAGGCGTTTGTAGACGCCCGCCTTGGGGTCGCGGAAGACGATGTCTTCGCGGTCGTCGGCGTGGGCGAAGTCTCCGGCGGAGAAGAGGTTCACGCCGGTGACTTTGAGCTTGGTGGCGGTTTCCCTGTTTGCAAACGCAGCCGGTTGGCCGAGGAGCGTTTGGGCGGCAACCTCGGCCTGATCGAACAGGGGTGCGACGAGGCCGAAGATCGCGCCGTTGTGCTCTACGCATTCGCCGATGGCGAGGATGTCGGGGTCGGACGTTTGCATCTGGTCGTTGACGAGGATGCCTTTGCCCATGTCGAGGCCCGCCTGCGCTGCGAGGGCGGTGTTGGGGCGGATGCCGACGGCCATGCAGAGGAGGTCGCAGGGCAGTTCGGTGCCGTTGTCCAGCAGCAAGGCGCGGACCTTGCCGTCTTCGCCCAGAACCTTTTGCGAGTTGGTGGAGCAGAGGACCTTGATGCCCCGGCTGACGAGGTCTTTCCGAAGGAGGTTGCCTGCGGCCTCGTCCAACTGACGCTCCATCAGGTGGCCCATGAGGTGGACGACGGTGACGTCGACGCCTCGCGCGTGCATCCCGGCGGCGGCTTCGAGGCCGAGGAGGCCGCCGCCGATGACTACGGCTTTCTGGCCAGCGTCCAGCGACATCATGCGCTCGGTGTCGTCAAGGTCGCGGTAGGCGATGACGCCGTCAAGGTCATGGCCCGGCAGAGGGATCATGAAGGGGTTCGAGCCGGTGGCGATGACGAGCTTGTCGTAGGGCACGGGCATGCCTTCTTCGCCGGTCACCGTTTTGGCGGTGCGGTCGATGGACGTCACGCGCTCGCCGAAGCGGCAGGTGACGCCGCGGTCTTCATAGAAGGCGGCGTCGTGGGTGATGATCTGCTGATAGGTTTTTTCGCCTGCGAGGACCGGGGACAGCATGATGCGGTCGTAGGTGCCTCGGGGCTCTGCGTTGAACAGCGTGATGTGCCAGCCGGGGGCGGTGGACATACGCTCCACCAGCCGACCGGCGGCCATGCCCGCGCCTATGATGACGAGGTTGGGCATTACTCTGCTGCCATGGCCGCTGCGGGCTTTGGCTTGGGTTTTGCGCCGTGCTCGTATTCTTCGAGGAAGTCGAGGACCTCCTGGCGGTAGGCGTAGTAATCCGGATGCTCCAGCAGCGCTTTGCGTGTGCGAGGGCGGTGCAGATCGACATTGGTGATCTTGCCGATGGTCGCCTGCGGCCCGTTGGTCATCATGACGACGCGGTCGGCCAGAAGGATCGCCTCGTCCACGTCATGGGTCACGCAGATGGCGGTGACCTTGGTGCGGGACCAGACCTCCATCAGCACTTCCTGAAGCTCCCACCGGGTGAGGCTGTCGAGCATGCCGAAGGGTTCGTCCAGCAGCAGCAGTTTGGGCGAGAGGGAGAACGCGCGGGCGATGCCGACGCGCTGTTTCATGCCGTTCGACAGGTCGGAGGCGGGCTTGTCCATCGCATCGGCGAGACCCACGCGTTCCAGGTAGTATTCCACCACATCCGTCCGCTCGGCTTGCGAGGCGCGGGGGTAGACGCGGTCGACGCCCACGGCGCAGTTCTGTTTGGCGGTGAGCCAGGGGAACAGGGAGGGCGATTGGAACACCACCGCCCGCTCGGGGTCCGCGCCTTCCACGTGGCGACCGTCGAGCTTGATGGCGCCCTTGGAGATCTCGTTCAGCCCCGCTGCCATGGTCAACACGGTGGATTTGCCGCAGCCGGAGTGGCCGATGAGCGAGATGAACTCGCCCTTGTCGATCTTCAGGTCGAAGTCTTCGACCACCGTGAGCGGGCCCTTCGGCGTCGGATAGACCTTGTGGAGCATCGAGAAGTCGAGGAACCGATCCTCGCGCAGCCCCTCTTGCGCTTTCGCGACTGCTGCGGGGACGCCGTGGATGGGCGTCACGTCGGGCAACAGGCGGGAGCCTTCGACCTTCGCCTCGATCCCCACGTCCATCAGGTATTTGGTGACGTCAGCGCGGAGGCGCTTGAACTCATCATTATGGTTCATGGCCGTGCGCTCGCGCGGGCGCGGGATCGTTACCTTGAACTCTTCCCCCAGCGTCCCATCGGGGTTCAGCGCGATGATCCGGTCGGCGAGGACGATGGCTTCGTCCACGTCGTTGGTGATCAGCACGCAGGTCTTTTTGTCGCTTTCCCAGATGTGCTCGATCTCGTCGGCGAGCTTCGCGCGCGTCAGCGCGTCGAGCGCGGACAGCGGCTCATCCAGCAGCAGGATTTCCGGGTTCATCGCCAGGGCGCGGGCAACGTTGACGCGCTGGCGCATGCCGCCGGACAGTTCCGCCGGGCGGCGGCCTGTGGCGTGAGAGAGGCCGACCATGTCGACGTACTTTTTGACCTTCTCCGCCTTCTCGGCCCGCGATAGTTTCGGGAAGACCGTGTCGACGGCGAGGACCACATTGCCGTTCACCGTCAGCCACGGCATCAGGGAGTAGCTTTGGAAGATCACGCCGCGCTCGGGGCCCGGGCCGGTGATCTTATCGCCTTTGAACGTGGCGCTGCCCGCCGACGGCGTGTCGAGCCCCGCCAGCAGGTTGATCAGCGTCGTCTTGCCCGTGCCGGAGAAGCCGAGGAGGACGAGGAACTCGCCCTCCTGCACTTCCAGGTTGATGTCCTTCAGAACGTCGGTCCGGGCCGTGCCTTCGCCGAAGCTTTTGGAGACGTTGTCGAGTTTGAGAATGCTCATCAGACGTTACCGGTTGTTCGTGAAGGTGAAGGCGGCCTGGATCGCGTACATCAGGCGGTCCAGAAGGAAGCCGATGATGCCGATGGTGAAGACGGCAACCATGATCCGCGCCAGCGATTGGGAGGACCCGTTCTGGAACTCATCCCAGACGAACTTTCCAAGGCCGGGGTTCTGGGCCAGCATCTCGGCGGCGATCAGAA
>JBCCXY010000068.1:0-20337 GCA_039190895.1 Pseudomonadota bacterium
CCACACACTCGATCCGAGCATGTGGGGCTTGGCTTGGATCGCTTGCGGCCGGGTGTCCTTCGGGACACCCGGTTTGCGTTCAGGCCGCGGCGTCGGCGAGGCGGGCGACGTAGCGGGCGAGGGTGTCGATTTCGAGGTTCACGCGCGACCCGGCGACGATATCGCCCCATGTGGTCACAGTCTTGGTGTGGGGAATCAGGTTCACACCAAAGGTCGTACCGTCCACTTCGTTCACCGTTAGCGACGTCCCGTCGAGCGCGACAGAGCCCTTCGGCGCGATGAACCGTGCCAGCGCCTCGGGCGCATGGAAGACCATGCGGGTTGAGTCCCCCTCATCGGTCACCGACAGCACCTCGGCCACGCCATCGACATGGCCCGACACGATGTGACCGCCGAGCTCATCGCCAACGCGAAGCGAGCGTTCGAGGTTCAGGCGCGTGCCGGTCTTCCACCCACCAAGGGTCGACATGGCGACCGTCTCGGCCGAGATGTCGACGGAGAACCAGGGCTCCGGCTCTTTCCCGAGCCCGGTCACGGTGAGGCACACGCCGCTGCAGGCAATGGAGGCACCGATCTCGATGGTCGAGATGTCATAGCCGGTCGCAATCTTTGCGTGGAGGTCCCCCTCGTGGCGCACCTCAAGCACTCTGCCGATATCCGTCACAATGCCAGTGAACATGTCGCCCCTCTCTTTCCTCTCAACGCTGCCCGTGAGGTAGCGGCGCGGCGGCATCAGGGCAAGGGATGCGGCGTTGGACCCGTGGGTCGCACGTTCGCCGCGGAGAAAGTCAGGTTGGAGCCCATCTTTGCAACAGTCTACAACGCAGCTAAAGGGTCGGATTGTGGGGTAAGTTGAAAAGGAAGCGTCGTTGTGAGCGGTCTCGTATTTCTGGCGGTGATCGGTGCAGCTGTGCTTCATGCGGCCTGGAACGCATTGGTAAAAGGGGGCGCCGACAAAACCCTGAGCATGGGCGCTGTGGTTGTCGGCCATATGCCAATCGCTTTGGCAGCCCTGCCCTTTGTCCCGTTACCAGCAACCGAGAGCCTGCTGTATTTGTTTGCTGGTATCCTGCTCCATTTTGGTTACCAGCTTTTTCTGCTGAAATCCTATCAGATGGGCGATCTGACCCAAGTCTATCCAATCGCACGAGGCTCGGCGCCGCTGATCGTTGCCCTCGTCTCGGTGGTTCTTCTTGGCGTTCATCTGAACAGCATGGAGCTTATAGCGATCCTGATCATTGGTACTGGTATCATCAGTCTCGCGCTCGTCCGGCAAACCGACGGTATGCAAAACCGAAGCGCTGCCGTGATTGCCCTGATCACAGGCGTGTTTATCGCGTCATATTCGCTGATTGACGGTCTCGGCGCGCGCTTGGCCGGGACCTCTCTGGGGTTCTACTGTTGGCTTGCCATCGGCAACGGGCTTTTGATGATTGTCTTTCTTGCCCTACGGTCTCGGCAGACCTTGCGTGCTCTTCCGCGACAAGGGTTGCCCATGCTGCTTGTGGGCGGCGGTGCATCCTTTGTTGCTTATGCACTTGTTACTTGGGCCTTCACCCAAGCCCCAATAGCGCTTGTTACAGCATTGCGAGAAACAAGTATCGTCTTCGCCCTTCTGATCGGCGTGTTCTTCCTGAAAGAGCGGCTAAGCCTGCTCAAGGTCGTCTCGACAATGACCACACTTTTGGGCGCGATCCTGCTGCGCTATGCCAGATCGTGAAGATTATGACCTTCACCGCGGTGTCGCTGCGATAGGCAGTTGCTGGACGAAAGCACCAAAACGGAATCCCCCGACTAAAATCCGCTGCAGCGCGGAGACCGGGTTCATAGATCGATTTACGGTTGGTGGGGTTGAGCTGATTTGCGGCGTGAACCGCTATGAGTAAACGCCGGATTGCGCGGCGGGGTAGGAGACCTTTATCGCGTCTTCCTCGAACTCCTCTATCGATTTTTGCCAGCGGTGACGGGGCCAGATGTAGTCCACGGTGCCTTGTCGGGGTCGATATGCCGCTGTGTAAAGCGTGCCGAACCCGTGACCAAAGGCGAGCGAGTAAAGTGGTGGCTTTAGGAAGGAATTCTCAAACTTCTCTTGCGTGTCAGGGTGCAGGGTGAGGCGCTGTAGCAGATAGCGCTCTCGCTCTACAGTCGCGGTGCGGTGGGCGTGGCTTTTCCACTCCACCCGTTCCTGGTGGTTGGTGGCCACGGCGGCGTGAGTGATGTGGCTGCGTCGGTCGGGCGCGAGGTACGCCGTGAGGAAGCGCCGGTCCTTGTCGAGGACGGTGACGTTGTAGCTCATGTGGCAGGGGACGCGGGCGAGGACCTTGCCTGCTTCGGCGGCGGTGGTGCAGGTCTGCAGGATGTAGCGGAGGATGAGGGGGACGCCGAAACCCGACCCGATCTCTCGCCGTCCTCCGAAGGTGAGTGAGACGACGAGACCTGCGTCGTTCATGCCGTCGACAAGGCCGAACAACCCGTCCGACGTGCCGACCACCGTGCGCCCGTCCCATGTCGTCCGCAGAAGGACGGCGTCGAAGGCGTCGGGGTTGTAGTCGTAGTTGCGGACCAGAAGCGGCTCTTCCCCCGGCCAGATCGCCTGGGAGCAGCCCGACAGGTAGGCGGGCGGGCTGTAGAACGACAGAAACCGCGCCTCCATGTCGCCGTTGCCGACAAGGCGGCAGAGCCGGTCCCACAGTGGCACCAGTTCGGGCATGTGCCGTTCGAGCGCCTGTTGGCTTTCGAGGTAGGTGGGGCGCGCCGACAGGCCGTCGCGCGTCCACCAGGCCCGGTAGGCCGGCCAGTACTCACGAAACAGGTCGGCCCATTTCTGGCCGGAGCCGTCGTCAGAGATGGCACGAAACGTGAGCATTGCGACTGGATGCGGCGAAACCGGGGACGCCGCAAGGGGCTTTACATGATCTTGAAGCTCGGGTCGGCGAAGGCCTGGGCCGACGGCAACGGACGCGCGGAATAGGCGCTTTTGATGCCGTCGATCCAACGTTTGCTCTTCGCGGTGAGCTGGAACGATTTGGTCATCGACCGCCCGCGCGTCACGAGGATACCCAGATCGGCGCCCTCATAGCGGTAGTCGCCGACGTTGGAGATGCGCAGGAAGAATGCCTCATCCTCCGTCTCGACCGCGCGGCGGTGATAGTCGAAGCGGTCGAACACGACCTGCCCGTCGGGGAGCATCTTGTAGATGCCCGATTGCGGGGCGTGGGTGATGATGTCGACGTTGTCTTCGGTGTGTTTGATGACCATCTGGGACCAACTGTCGATCATGTCGGGGTCGGCCCAGCGGGCGTTCAGTTCGTCCACGTCGAGCTTGAAGGGCTTCTTCGAGAACTCCAGCAGGTGGAATAGGAACAGCGGTGAGTCCGCGTGGGCGAAGGCGGCGTGGTTCGTCATGGACGAGGCGCCGGTGATGCGCGGGTTCAGTTCGCCGAGCCAGATGTCGTTGCTTTTCTTGTCGATCAGGAAGTCGAGCTCGAAGTACCCGCGATAGCCCTGTTTGCGGAGTTGTTCGCCGAAGCTGAACGTCAGCTCGCGCGCCTTTTGGCGCTGTTTGGGGGAGAAGGCGGTTGAGAAGATTTCGTTCCCGCACCAGCCGCCGCGATAGGGGGTGAGCTCCTTGAAACCCACGAGTTCGGTCATCAGCGGGCCGACGATAGTGCCCTGGCTGGTGGCGCACGCCTCGATGGCCGAGCCGCGGCAGTCGATGCGCTTCATGATCTTGATTTCGCCTTCACCGACGATCTCATGCTCGTGCTTGCGGAAGTCGGCTTCGGACTTGATGAAGAACGTCGTGTGCCCGCTGTCGCCGAAGGCGGATTGCAGGACGAGGTCGGTACCGATCTTCGCTTTCTCGGCGACCTCGACGAGGTGATCCCAGCCCTTCACTTCGGACAGCGTGTTGGGGACGGAGGGGACCTTGGCCTTGTTGCCGACGCGGACGGTTTCGATCTTGTTGTCCATCGACTGGCGCAGCTTGGCCTTCGGGAACCAGACCTCACCACCGAGGTCTTTCACCAGCTTTTCGGTCGTCTCGTCGAACATAAGGAACACGAATTTCGGCTTGCCGCCGCGTGACTTGACGAAGTCGACAACCTCCTTGTGCTGGAGGAGGTAGTTGTTGATGTCCTCGATCGACTGGAATTCATCGTGGGGGAGTTCGGAGGGGCACAGCACATTGGGGTGGCGCCCGTCAAAACAGTCCATGTAGCAGATATACTTGAAGTTTTTCACCCATTCGTCGAGCCCGAGAAGGTTGAAGTTCGTCGCCGACACGAAATAGATCGGATCCTTGTTGGTGTGGAAATACCGGCGGATTTCGGACATGTTCCGAAGCGTTTTCTTAGGCATCTCGGTCCCTCTCGTTCTTCTTTAGGTGGTCAGGAAGTGGCGGCTTGAAGGGCGTCCTTGGTGAACACGCGCAGGCCCAGATCGGCGCGGAAGCCGTGGATTTCGCTGACATCAAGGGCGCGCATGAAGGACATGATCTCGGGGCTGATGATCTGGCCCGGGACGAGGATCGGGAAGCCCGGGGGGTACGGGATGATGAAGCTGGATGACACCAGCTCTTCCCCCGCCTCGACGCGGCGTTGCGTGTCTTCGAGCGTGAGGTAGTCGCAGTTTTCCTCGTCGTAGGCGAGGAAGAAGGCCGAGCGGATGTCGCCTTCGGGCGTCTCGTCGCCGTGGCGGAAGGCCTCGTGAAAGCGGCTGAAGTCCGGCAAGGGCGGCACGTTCTCGATCAGGTTGGCCACGCGGTTTTCGAAGCTGCGCTTTTCCATTTTGGAGGCGTCGTCGAGGAGGTCGTCCAGTTCGTTCGCGATCTCGACCAGGACCTCGATCAGGTAGGCCACGGACGAGCGGGTCGTGCCGATATTCGTCATGAAAAGCACGGTGTTGCGCGACGTCTTGTTGATCTGGATCCCGTACTTGTCCATCAGGATCTTGGTCTTGAACGTATCCCCGTCCCAGCCGGTGTCGCCGACGGCGAGGGTGATGCGCGTGGGGTCGAGGACGAATTCGTCCTGCGCCCACATGGTGGACTTGTCGGACCATCCTTCTTCGGGGTCGAAATACGCCTCAACTCCGCTTTCGCGGTAGGTTTCGGGGATCATCTCACCCACGGTCAGTACGCGGAAGTACTTGGTCAGCAGCGGGTGGGTCATCACGGCGCGGCGGATGGCCATGGCGCTTTCGACCTGGCGCTGGACGAATTCGAAGCCCTCAAGCTCCACTTGCCTGCGGCCCACGTCGAGGGATGCGATGATCTGATAGTTGGGCGAGGTGGAGGTGTGGGTCATGTAGGCTTCGTGGAAGGCCTGTTCGACCTCGCCTTTGAAGTCCTGATCGTTGACGTGGATCATCGAGCCTTGCCGCAGCGACGTCAGCGTCTTGTGGGTCGATTGGGTGGAATAGGCGCGGACGCGGGCCGTGGGTGGTGGCACAAGGCGGGTGTTAAGCCACGTCTCTTCGTCGGCGTCCTTCAGTTCCTTCTGCTGTGCTTCCCAGGCCTCGGCGGCCTGTGGTGTGCGCAGCTTCTCGCGAAGGGTATTCGCGACGCCCATCGCCGTGCGCTGCCGGTAGGTCGGGCTGAAGCGGGCGAAGCCGAACCATGCCTCGTCCCAGAGGAAGATCAGGTCTTTCTTGATGGCCAGGCATTCTTCCATCACCCGCTGCACGTTGTAGACCAGCCCGTCGAAGGTGCAGTTCGTCAGAAGGACCATGCGCACGCGGTCCAGCTTTCCAGCGGCGAGGAGTTTCAGCAGGTGGTGCTTTATTTCGCGGGTCGGCACGGCGCCGTACATCGAGTGTTCGTGGAGCGGATAGCTATCCATGTAAACGACGTTCGCCCCCGCCAGCACCATGCCGTAGTGGTGCGATTTGTGGCAGTCGCGGTCGACCAGCACGATGTCGCCCGGGCGGACGACGGATTGCACGACGATCTTGTTGCAGGTGGACGTGCCGTTCGTGGCGAAGAACGTCTGTTTGGCGCCGAACGCGCGGGCGGCCATATCCTGCGCTTCCTTGATCGGGCCGCGCGGTTCAAGCAGGCTGTCGAGGCCGCCGGACGTGGCCGATGTCTCTGCCAGGAAGATGTTCGGGCCGTAGAAGGCGCCCATGTCCTGGATCCAGTGGCTGCGCGAGATGGACTTGCCCCGGCTGATCGGCATGGCGTGGAAGACGCCGGTGGGCTGGCGCGAGTATTCCTTCAGCGCGGTGAAGAACGGCGTTTTGAAGCGCCGGTTTACACCGCGAAGGATGTTTAGGTGCAACTCCAGGAAGTCTTCCTGGTTGTAGAACACACGGCGGCAGCGGCCGAGGTCGAGCCCGGCGATATCCTCGACCGAGCGGTCGGTGACGAGGTAGGCGTCAAGCTCGGGCCGGATGCGGGCGATAAGCCGGCAGGTCTCGGGCCCGTATTCGTGCGGTTCGAGGCCTTCGTATTCGCCGTCCCCGTTCATGTGGGCGAGGTACTGGCTGAGGATCGGCAGATCGTTGCGCGACTTGAGCGCAAGGCCGGGACGGACCACGACGGCCTGGACATTGTGGTTGAACAGGATGCCGATCAGCGCGTCTTCGAGGGACGGGACCACCACCGGCTCGTAGATGAACGGGTCTTCGGTGCGGCGCATCCGTTGCAGGCTGGAGCGCAGGAAACGGTCGTGATGCTCGGACGCGTCGTCGACGATCAGCACCTCGAAATACGGCCGGCCCAGCGCGCGGGCTTCGGGGGCGAGGGAGGCCTCGTCCTCGTAATCCTCGTTGTCGATCTCATCGGACGACAAGGGGATCGTGCGGCGCCGGTAGGCGCCGGAGGTCAGCGCGCGGGCGATGCGGCGGACCGAGACCGACAGATCCTCGATATTGCCGTGGGCGAGGAGGCGGCGCAGGTGTTCGAATGCGCCGCCGCCGGGGAAGGCCCAGTAGGTTTCGATGGGCGCGAGCGCCTCAAACAGTTCGTGGGCGTTGGCCAGAAGCTTTTCGCCCTGCCGCCCCGAGGTGCCATGCCGGTGGAGCCCTTCGGCCACCTCTCGCAGCGCGCTCCACCGATCCGACCGCAACTGCGTGGCACTGTAGTAGTCCCGGATCGACGGAAGCTTGTGCTTGGCAGTTTGCATGTTCATCGGTTGGTCTCCTGTTGGTCACGGCGCGTGCTGGTGCGTCGATTGCCTTAGTGCGATCCCGTCTTTCCGTGGATGGCCGACACGTTCGGCGGCAGCGCATCCTTTTGTTCTGTGACCCCCAACGCGGTGCGCGGATCGGCGCTGCGGAGGCCCGCCTCGGCGCCCTGCCCGGGGGTCTCAAGTGGCCCGAGCGTTGACAGGTAGGCGTCCACGCCGCTGGCCCTGTCGTAAACGGTGAAGTCCACGTCGCGGTCCCGGAAGCTCTTAAGCACCTGGCCCAGCCCCTTCATGCCGGTCTCGCGCTGGCGGCGGACCTGATCGAGGTCGACCTCGATGGGGAACATATCCTCTTGCCCCGCCGACTGGTGCAGAACCAAGGCGGACGGATCGACCACAAGCGACCGTCCCACGCCGCCCGACGACAGTCCGTTCACGTCGAAAACGTAGCACTGAAACTGTGCGGCGGTTGCCCGAGCGATGGCGATTTCCGCGTCGCGGTCGGTGGTGCCGGTCAGCACCGGATGCAACAGCACCTCGACACCCTGACTGGTGAGTTGGCGCGTGGTTTCTGGGAACCAGATGTCATAGCAGATCGACAGACCGAACCGTCCGACCTCGGGCACGTCAAACACGCAGAATTCCGTCCCGGCGGCCACGTTTGCCTCATACGGGCGGAACGGGAACATCTTGGAATACTTGGCGATAATCTCACCATCCGGGTTGATCACGACCGAGGTGTTGTAGACGCGTCCGTCCTCGCCACGCTCAAACATCGAACCGGGGATCAGCCAGATCTTGAACCGCCGTGCATCCTCTTGAAACTGCTGCAGCGCCTCGTTCGGGAACGGCTGCGCAAAGCGGTCGAGCGGGCCGTAGGGTGCCAGTTCCGAGAACAGCACCATCTGCGTCCACGGAAACCGCGCCATGAGGACTTCGATCCTTTGGCGCATCCCCTCGACGTTGGAGTGGAGTGCGGCGACGTGCATCTGCACGCCGGCGATAGCGAAAGGGGTCATATGACGAATTGCTCCGGCTTCAGGACAGGGTCCTCCCTTGGTGCGAGAACGCTCTTGTTGGCGTCTTCAGAATCCGTGGATCGCTACGGCGCCTCTCAACGCTAGCACCTAACGGCGTGTGGTCAAATCCGCGCAAATTCAAAAACTCGGCGGGGTGCAAGCACTGACCACCACGCAGCGCTCCTCCCCGATGTTGCGGAAGCGGTGCGGCAGGCGGCTGTCGAACAGGTAGCCATCGCCCGGGTTCAGGACCCTGATCTGATCGGCCACCGTCACCTCGATTATGCCCGCAATCACCACGCCGGCCTCTTCCCCGTCATGGGTCAGCATGTCGGGCCCCGTGTCGGCACCGGGCGGGTAGGTTTCGTGCAGCACCTGCAGCGTATGGCGAGAGGCATCGCCCACCTGGCGCAGCGACACCCGCGCCGCCTCGGCGCCCAGGCCAAGGTCCTGTGGGGAGAGTTCGACAAACTCGTCCTGCGCGAAGAAGTACTTGGGCGGGCCCTCTTCTTCGACCTCTGAGAAGAATTCGGACATCGTCATGGGCATCGCGTCGAGCAGGCGTTTGAGCGACGAGACCGACGGGCTCGACTTGTTTTGTTCAATCAGGGAAATCGCAGCGCTGGTCAGCCCGGCCCGGCCCGCAAGGTCGCGCTGAGACATGCCGCGCGCCTCTCTGACTGTTCTTAGCCTGCCACCGATGTCCATAGCTACCTTTACTTAGCGTGGGTAAGAATACTTGATGCCAGATTCTCAACAGGGTCAAGCATATAGAAGGTTTTAGTCTCACGCGTCGTGTTTGATTGACAAACAATCTGAGCGACTGATAATTATATTAAGCATTGTTCAGGCAACGGAGAGTCGCCATGCCCGCATCCAAATCCACCAGCAAACCCCGCACAAAGGCGCCTGCAAAGAAGAAGGCTGTGAGAGCCAAGGTGGCCGTCGAGCCTAAGGTCGTTGAGACCGCGACCCCGGCCCAAACCAACGCTGCGCTGCTCGCCCGCCGCGAGGCCGCTGTGCCCCACGGCGTCGCCTCTGCCGCGCCGGTCTTTGCCGCTTACGCCGAGAACGCCGAGCTTTGGGATGTCGAGGGCAAGCGGTACATCGACTTTGCCGGGGGCATCGGCGTTCTGAACACGGGCCACCGTCACCCGAACGTCGTTGAGGCTGCGAAGGCGCAGGAAGATCGCTTTACGCACACCTCGTTCCAGGTCGTTCCCTATGAGCCCTATGTGGCGCTGGCGGAGCGCATCAACGGCCTTGCGCCGGGTGCATTCGCCAAGAAGACGCTGCTGGTCACAACCGGCGCAGAGGCCGTGGAGAACGCGGTGAAGATCGCGCGTGCAGCGACCGGACGTCCGGGCGTGATCGCGTTCAGCGCGGGGTATCACGGGCGCACGCTTTACACGCTTGGCCTGACGGGCAAGGTTAGCCCGTACAAGAAAGACGTGGGCCCGTTCCCGGGCGACATCTTCCGCGTGCCGTTCCCGAGCGCCCGTGATGGCATCACGGTGGACGATTCGATCCGCGCGCTTGAGATGCTGTTCCTGACGGACGCCCAGCCGGACCGCGTGGCGGCTATCATCCTTGAGCCGGTGCTTGGCGAGGGCGGTTACCACCCCGTCCCGGCAGAGCTGTGGCAGGCCCTTCGGGCTATTGCGGACAAGCATGGTATCCTTTTGATTTCGGACGAGGTGCAGGCAGGCTTTGGCCGCACCGGGACGTGGTTTGCCATTGAGCACTCTGGCGTTGCGCCCGACCTCATTACCTTTGCGAAAAGCGTTGGGGGCGGATACCCGGTCGCCGGGGTCGTGGGCCGGGCCGACGTGATGGATGCGCTCGACCCCGGTGGCCTTGGCGGCACCTATGGCGGTAACCCCGTGGCCTGCGCGGCCGCCCTCGCGGCCATCGACGCCATCGAAACCGAGGGTCTCCTCGCACGTTCGACCGCGTTGGGAGAGACGATGCGCGCCCGCTTCGCGGACATGGGCGCCCGCGTGGCACCCTATCGGATGTGGGACATCCGTGGCATCGGCGCGATGCTCGCCGTGGAGTTCGTGACGGACTTCGAAACGGCCGCCCCGGATGCCGCTTTCACGAAAGCCGTCATCGCAAACGCCTTAGAGCGTGGTTTGATCCTGTTGTCCTGCGGCATGCATGGCAATGCAGTCCGCGTCATGGTTCCGCTGACAGCCTCGGATGCGATCATCGAAGAAGGCCTGGCAATCTTCGAAGCCGCCCTCGCCGACGTGGTCGCGATTGAGACCCACAAGCACGCTGCCGAATAAGGCCTTGGCGGCGTGGTGGACCATCGCCACGCCGCCTCAAACTATGGGTCGCCGTGCTCTGCAGAGCCGCGCCCGAACGCGAGTTCGCCCGGCACCTTTCGTACGTTGAGATCACGCTGCGGAAAGGGAATTTCGATCCCGTTGTCCCGCAGCTTGGTCCACATGCGCAAAAGCACGTCGCTTGTCACATTCGCCACGCCATTCTCGGGGTCATTGATCCAGAACCGCAATTCCAGATCGATGGAACTGTCGCCGAACCCCCGCATCAGACATCGGGGCTCCGGGTGCATGAGGACACGCCCGACTTCCCCAGCGGCCTCGACACAAAGCTGACGCGCCAATTCGACATCGGCGTCGTAGGCTATGCCCACGGGCACCCTGCGGCGCACGGCCTTGTCCGAGTAGGACCAGTTCGTCAGCGGGTTCGCCATGAGGATTTCGTTTGGGATAAGGGTCTCGGTCCCGTCCCGGGTCAGCACCGATACATAGCGCGTGGTCATTTTCCGGACCTGGCCATAGGTCGGGCCACTGATTGTTTCGACCTCAATCACGTCTCCAGGTTTGATGGACTCGTCCGCCAACAGCGAATAGCTCGCGATCAGGTTTTCGATCGTCCGGCGTAAAGCGAGACCGACACCAACACCAATGGCCCCGGAGAATATCGCAAAGGCGGTCAGGTCGATCCCGACGGCTGCAATGGCCACGATGACCGCCACGAACAAAAGGAACAGGCGCAGCAAACGGATCAGCAGCAACCGCAGCGCCGAGTTCATCTTTTCGGACTTCGATAGTTGCCGCTCCACAATCGCGGTAATTGCGTTGGCCCCCCAGACGAGGAGCGCTGCAAGCATCAGCGCCTTGACGATGGCCCACGCGTTGATGTCCACCGTCCCGACCGTGAACCCGGTCGCGCGCAGCCACTCAATAACAATGTCCAGAAGACCGACGGCATTCAGCGCCGCCGCCACCCATGCCGCCCAGGAAAATACCCGGCTCCAATAGGCCGAGGGGATGAAAATCGACACGGTGTTGATGGCAATGAACGCCAGAAGCAGGCTTGACGTCAGCCGGATAAACGGGATCGGCAGGCTGAGGCTGGCGAAGCCTGTTTGCACGATGCTGAGAAAGATCACCCAGACCACCGGCATGGAAATCGCCGCGACTGTTCTGAGAAGGCGCTGAACCGCGGGGCCCAACTGACGCTCTGTCCCGAGGCCTTCGAGGAGGCGTTTGAAGCGCTGATGCAAGAGCCAGGCGAGGACGAGCGTCAACGCGATGGCGGCGAGTTGATAGAGCGACTGAAGCGTCAGGACGTTCGCGACGAACCAATCCCAAATGCTGAGGAGCTGCGTCCAAACGGCCCCCGCAGCGTCGCCGACTTCCTTTTCGATGATCGTCTGATCGGTTTCTTCCATGTGGCCTGACACTAGCCGCCGATAGGACAATGGAAAAGCCGATCCCCGAAGTAGCTGGATTTCAGGCGTATGACGATTGCACCCTTCGAAAGGTCGCCCGTGGCCTGCTAGGCTAAGTCATCGAAAGAAGCAAAACAGGAATTACCAATGTGCCATCCAGTCATTATGGAATACGTCAAAGGCAAGGCCCTTAGCCGTAGGGACCTGTTTCGAGGATCAGCCGCTGCAGGCGCAACCATCGTCGCCTCAAGCGTCATTGGGTCGCGACCGCTGATGGCACAAACGCCGAACCGAGTGGTCGACCTGACCTACACGCTGACCCCTGATTTTCCGACATATTTCGGAGAGCAGCAGTTCTTTGACGAAGATGTCTTTACCTACGCCGAACACAGCTTCAACCTCAAAGAGATCCGCGTCAACGAGCACACCGGCACGCACATCGATGTGCCTCTGCACTTCACAGATGGTGGAACCACCATTGATGAAGTGCCGGTGGAGTCGCTGGTCTGCCCGCTGGCGGTTGTCGACATCCGCGAGAAAGTTGATGCGGACCCCGATGCCCAAGTCACTCCAGACGACCTGGCCGCCTGGATTTCAGCGAACGGCCCCATTCCGGCGGGCGCCTGCGTTGCCCAAAATGCCGGTTGGCAAGCGCGGATGGGAACACCTGGTTTCCGAAATGCCGATGGCGACGGCAAGATGCACTTTCCGGGGTTCCATGTTGAGGCCGTGCAGATGCTGCTGGATGAAACCGAGGCCGGCGGTGTTGGAGTCGACACCTTGTCCATCGACTATGGCATCTCTGCCGACTTCGCGACGCACTACCGCTGGCTGCCCGCCAATCGTTGGGCGGTTGAAAACATGGCCAATCTCGATCAGATGCCCGCTACCGGGGCAACCTTGATCGTTGGCGCACCAAAGCATCAAGGCGGGACCGGTGGGCCCTGTCGCCTGATCGCTCTGGTTTGATGGGAACAGTCCCTCTTCTGGATGATGATGCGCTCGCGCCCGAGGCCCGGGCCATCTTCGACGATATTCGCGCGACCCGTGGTACCGAATACATCAACAACTTTTGGCGCGCTTTGGCCCACGATCCAACCACCCTCGAAGCCCTTTGGTCGCGATTGAAACATGTCATGGCGCCGGGGGCGCTCGACCCTTTGACCAAAGAGCTGATCTACGTCGCGGTGTCTACGGCGAATGGCTGCGGGTATTGCATTCATTCCCACACGGCGGCCGCCAAGGCGAAAGGCATGACGGGAGATCAGCACGCCGAACTCGTGGCTGTCATAGGGATGGCGATGCAAACGAATGGATTGGTCCAGGCTTTGGGTGTCGACGTGGACGAGCCGTTCAAGGCGTAGCTCTTTGGTTGCAGTGCCTTCAAGCGACCGACAAAAGACGACCCCGTCTATTGCCGCCGTGCGCCCGGAACGACACTGTGCGGCAAGCATATAAGATCACGCCCAGGGTTCACCCGCCTTGACCATGCCGCCCAAATGGACAGACGAGCAGCGGCTTTTCCCGCATCAGGTGGGCTTCACATGCCCGCCTTTTGATTTCGACGCGGCCCCTTCAGACTTCCTGCGCATCGCGCCTCGCAGCGTTGGGGTACATGGCTGGATGCTACACGATCCCGACTACGCCCATGGTCTTGACCAGCGGAAGCGGAACTTTGGGATGCTCGACGATTTTGTCCATTGCATGGCTCGCAACGGGGTCACCGTCGCCGGACAGGTCGGGTCGAACTGGGTCCATGCCAGTGGGCTTGGGGTCGAGGGGGTTCGCCTGCATTGCGCTCGCCTCTCTGAGCAGCATGGGGTGAAGTTCAACATGGCGGGATACGCCATGGTCGAGGCGCTGCGGGCGCTGAATGTCGAGAAAGTCGCCCTCAACGCGGCCTATCACTGGCCCGATTGGTGGCAGGGCACCGTGGGCTTTTTGAAAGAGGCTGGGTTTGACGTGCTCTGGGCCGGCAATTTTCACGATCAGGGGTGGTTTGCGAGCCAGGATGAGATCAATGCGAAGCGGTGGATCTTTGAGGGCGATCTGGCTGAGAAGAGCTTTGTCCATACGGCGGAACAAGCGCCCCAGGCCGATGCCTACCTCATCAACGGGATGTGCAATTTCCGCACGGGTCCCGGCGGTCTGCCGGAACGCCCGTTGCACCTGACGCCAAAACTCGAAGCCCTCTTGGGCAAGCCCGTGATCGGCCATGACACGGCGCTTTACTGGGCGATCTTCCGCGACCTTGGGATTGCTGCCGTGGGGCGGCACGGCACGCTGTTGGAGACACTGGATGCATAAGATCATCGTCCTCTGGGCCGTGCCACGCTCTACCTCGACCGCGTTTGAGTGGATGATGCGCCAGAGGGGGGATCTGGATTGCCTTCACGAACCTTTCGGCGAGGCGTGGTATCAGGGAGAAGACCCGTTGTGGCCGCGTTTTCAGGACGGGGATAAGACGACGCCTGGGCTGACGCTGGACAGCGTCTGGACGGATATCCAGGCCCGCGCGCGCGCCGGGCCGGTTTTCCTGAAGGACTTCCCTCATTACGTCAACCATCTTTGGACGCCCGATTTTCTGGCGCAGATGACCCACGCGTTTCTGATCCGCGACCCGGCCAAAACGATCTCGTCCCTATACGCCAAGTGGCCCGATTTTGATGAGACCGAGGTTGGCTTTCCCGAGCAGCGCGCACTTTTCGATTTGCTTTGGGCACTGCATGGGAGTCCTCCGCCGGTGATCGACAGCGATGATCTGCTGGAGGCGCCGGAGGCCATGGTGTCGGCTTTTTGCGGCGCTGTTGGCATTCCGTTCCTGCCCGACGCGTTGTCGTGGGAGCCGGGTGGAAACCCGGACGCCCATAGCTGGTGGGATGGCGGGTCCTTTCACCACAACCTGGCAAATTCTACCGGCCTCAAGGCGCAGCCCCGAAGATATGTCGAGGTGGCGGACGCGCCGATCCGCGTTCAGCGGGTCCACCGCCGGATGAAACCACATTACACCCACCTCTACGCGCATCGGCTTACGCCAGGCTGAGCACGCGGCGTAGGACGTGTCTGGCGCTCGCTGGCCATCTTGACCATGGGGAAAACGATGACCCAGTTGTTGATCGTCTATCACTCAAGAACCGGCGGAAGTCGGCAAATGGCTGAAGCCGCCGCTGACGCCGCGCGCGCGGAGATCCCGACCAAGTTAAAGCCCGCCGCCGAGGCGGGGCCTGACGACCTGCTCGCGGCCCAGGGGTACCTCTTCTGCGCGCCCGAAAACCTCGCCGCGATCGCGGGGGTCATGAAGGACTTCTTTGACCGCAGCTACTACCCGGTCCTTGGCCAAATCGAAGGACGTCCCTACGCCCAGATGGTCTGCGCAGGATCGGACGGCCAGAATGCCGCTCGCCAGACCGCGAGGATTGCGCAAGGCTGGCGCCTCCGCGAAGTGCAACCGCCGCTGATCGTCTGCACCCATGCACAAACGCCGGAAGCGATCCTTGCGGACAAAGTGATTCCGGACGACCAGCTGTCCCACTGTCGAGACCTCGGCACGGCGATGGGGGCGGGGCTGGCGATGGGGGTTTTTTGACGGTTGAGGTTTCGCGTTTGAGCCCAACTTGCGTCTTTTCTTCGCTGCCGCGAAAGTCTGCTTCGAAGCAGGGGGTATGTCTTGAAAATAATGTGCTTGAACGGTTGGGGCGGCAAACTGCACGAAGAATTTCTGCCGTACATTGCGACCACTGCCCCCGATATTCTGTGTCTTCAGGAAGTTGTCCACAGCCCCGAGACCGACAAAGACTGGCTGACCTATCGTGACGGCGATCACGTGCTTCCGCAGAGGGCAAACTTTTTTCGCGATGTCTGCCGTGCATTACCAGAGCATGTTGCAGTGTTTTGCCCGGCGGCACAGGGCGTGCTGTGGGATGAAGAACGATCTATCCCGTCACAATGGGGTCTCGCGACCTTCGTGCATCGTTTTTTCCCGATCATTGGACAGGCACAAGGGTTCGTCCACAAGGAGTTCTCCCCCGTCGGATACGGCGATCACCCGCGGTCGCGCAGCGCTCATGGAGTTCGTGTCTTTGACTACAGGGCAAACCGAGCCTTAAGCGTCACACACATGCACGGACTGCGCGACTTGAACGGCAAGATGGACACACCGGAGCGAGCGGAGCAGGCGCAGAAATTGCTTAGCCTCTCACGGCGGGTGTCTGCACCAGATGACCTGACAGTGATCTGTGGTGACTTCAATGTCGAGCCGGACAGTCAGACGCTGACGATCCTTTCGGACGCGGGCCTGTCCGAGCTGGTAACGGGGCGAGGCTTCAACAGCACGCGAAACTCGCACTATAAGAAACAAGGTCGATATGCCGACTACATGCTGATCAATCAGGAAGAGGCAGTGACGCGTTTCGACGTGATCTACGACCCGGAGGTCTCGGATCATTGCCCTCTCATTCTGGAAATCTAGGCGGCGCGGCAAAAGCCGACTTTGGCGCAACCGCCGTGAATTGGCCCTTTGCACGGGTTCCGGTATAGGGTGCGGTGAATGCGGCGTTTCTTGTTTCTTCAGGGACCTCATGGCCCGTTCTTCGCCCAACTCGCGCGGTCGCTCAGAGCGTCGGGGGCGGAGGTGGAGCGGGTGTTGTTCAATCGTGGCGACCGGTTGTACTGGCGTGGGCCTGCGACCTGGTTTGTTGGGTCTTCCGATGCGTGGCCTGACTGGATCGCTGGCCATCTGGCGGAACGGGAGATCACCGATCTTGTTCTGTATGGCGACACGCGCCGACTTCATGCCGACGCGATCCCTGCCGCGCGAAAGCTGGGCCTGCGGGTGCATGTGTTCGAGGAGGGCTATCTGCGCCCGTGGTGGGTAACGTATGAGCGGGAGGGGAGTAACGGCAACTCACCGCTGATCGACATCCCGCTGGATCGGATCACGGCGGCGCGGGATACTCCGGCGCTGCCGGTGGAGGCGCCGGAGGGGTGGGGCGCTCTGTATCGCCACATGGGTTACGGCGCGAGTTATCACGCCGCCATCCTGTCAGGCGGGCCGTCGCAGCCGTCGCATCGCGAGGTGAGCATCCGGCGAGAGGCGGTGCTGAACATCGCGCGGCTCATCACGGCACCTGTGGCAGCGCTTGGCCGAAGGTTTGCCACGTGGCGCCTGTCGCGAAGTGCGGCGCCGTATCATCTGGTGCTGCTGCAACTCGACCACGACGCCAACTTCCGCAACCACGGCCCGTTCCGCGACAGCGAAGACTTTGTGACCACGGTTCTGAAGTCGTTCGCATCCGGTGCCCGGCGTCATCACCGGCTCGTCTTTAAGGCGCACCCGCTGGAGGATGGGCGCGTGCCGCTTGGGCCGCTGATCCGGCGCAAGGCGGCGGACCTTGGGGTGTCCGAGCGGGTGCATTACATCCCGGGCGGCAAGCTCGCGACGCTGTTGGACAAGGCGACGACGGCTGTCGCCGTGAACTCTACCGCTGCGCAGCAGGCGCTGTTCCGGGGCCTGCCACTGCGGGCTTTCGGACGTTCGGTTTACGCAAGGTCGGCGTTTGTGTCGGACCAGCCGCTGAGGGATTTTTTCGCCGACCCGCACCCGCCGGACCGCGAGGCCTATGCCGCGTATCGGCAGTTTCTGCTGGAGACCTCGCAGGTTCCCGGAAGCTATTACTCCGCCCCGGGACGGCGGCAATTGTGCCGTCGTCTGGTCGACATGATGCTGGCCGACACGGACGCCTATGCCGCCCGTTTGCGCCCGGCATCGGCAAAACTCGGCGCGGCAGCACCGCAACACCTGGCACTTGTCCGCTCGTCCAAGTGACGGAAAACTAGCGCGAAAGCTGAGGCTTCGTTACGCAGGTGGGCAAAATACTACCTGAGGCAGACAAACAATAAATCGAGGAGACCGGGGAAGTGACCTCTACTCTCGTGCGCGTGGCAAGGCCGATTGGCCTGGCCCTTATCGTATCGCTCGTGGCGGGCTGTGGCCTTCCTCGTCTCGGTCCGAACAAAAAAGAAATCTTCTCTGGCTCGGTCATGAAGAAGGGCAATGCGTATATCATCGAAGTGGATGATAACGTGACCCGTGCGACGACGGTTGATCCGTCGCGCAGCTTTGGAACCGGGTTTTTGAACGCTGGTGTGGTCGGGTCTGACACGATCCGGGCGGGCGATGTGCTTGGCCTGACGGTGTGGGAGAACGTCGATGACGGTCTGCTGGCCGATCAGGGGCTGAACACGACCCAACTGGAAGAGGTTCAGGTCGACGGTTCGGGCTTTATCTTTGTGCCGTATGCCGGACGTATCCGCGCTGCGGGCAACACGCCGGAGGGTGTGCGTCGTCTGATTACCGAGCGGTTGTCGGCACAGACGCCTGACCCGCAGGTTATCGTGCGCCGCATCGCCGGCGACGGGGCTGCGGTTTCTTTGATCGGCGGCATTGGCGCGCAGGGTGTCTATCCGATTGAGCGTCCGACCCGCACGCTGACCGCCATGCTGGCGCGTGCCGGGGGTGTCACGATTGCGCCTGAGATTGCTCAGATCACGGTGATCCGTGGCTCGCACACCGGGACGGTTTGGCTGAACGATCTGTACCGCAACCCGCGGCTCGACATAGCGTTGCGCGGCGGCGACCGGGTGCTGGTTGAGGAAGACCCGCGGTCTTACACGGCGCTTGGTGCGACGGGGTCGCAGAACCGTATTCCGTTTGAGACGCAGACGATTTCGGCCATTGAGGCGATTGCGACCGTGGGCGGTCTGAACGCCAACCTCGCCGATCCAACGGGCGTCTTCGTCTTGCGGACAGAGGATGAGGCAACGGCGGAAGCGCTGATCGGGCGCGATTTCACCGGGCCGCAGCGGGTGGCGTATGTGCTGGATCTGACGAAGCCGAACGGCATCTTCATCGCGAAGGATTTCCAGATCCGCGACGAGGATACGGTTTATGTGACCGAGGCGCCCTACTCGCAGTTCTCGAAGGTGCTGACGTCGCTTGTGCAGCCGCTGGGCACCGCGTCGACGATCAGCAATCTCGCCGACGACTAAGTGACAGACATCTCTGACGAATTGGCCGCCGGGACGGAAACGCCCCGGCGGCTTTACGTTTATAACGGTGGGTTTCTGACGCAGGGGCGGGTGCGGCGGATCTTGGCGCTGGCCGGGTGGGATGTGCGTGTTGGTCTGCCGGGGGACGGCGACGCGGTGGGCGTGTGGGGGGACAGCCCGACGGCGCCCCGTGGGCAGGCGGTGGCGAAGGTGCGGGGGGCGCCGGTGGTGCGGGTGGAGGATGCGTTTCTGCGGTCGCTTCATCCGGGGCGGTCGGGGGAGCCCACGTTTGGGTTGCTGATTGATCCGGAGGGGGTGCATTTCGACGCGTCTCAGCCATCGGCGGTGGAGCGGCTTCTTGCGGAGCATTCGCTGGACGATTTGGCCCTGCTGGCGAGGGCGCGGCATGCGAGGGCGTTCATGAGGCGCCATCATCTGTCGAAATACGCCGCGTCGGACCCGGAGGTGGAGGTGCCGGAGCCGGGGTACGTGCTTGTCATTGACCAGACTGAGGGCGACGCGGCGGTGCGGGCCAGTGGCGCGACGGCCGAGACGTTCTCTGCGATGCTGGACGTGGCGAGGGCAGAACATCCGGGCGTACCGGTTGTGATCAAGAGCCATCCGGAGACGCGGGCGGGGCATCGGTCGGGGAATTTTCGCGAGGGTTTGATTGATCCGGTCAGCCTGACGCGGCTCTTTGAGGGGGCCGTGGCGGTTTATACGGTGTCGTCTGGGTTGGGGCTGGAGGCGATCTTTCACGGGCACCGCCCGGTGGTGTTTGGGACGCCGGTCTATGCGGGCTGGGGGCTGACGGATGACCGGGCGGACGTGCCGAGACGGGGGCGGGCGCTGACTGTGGATCAGCTGTTTGCGGCGACGATGATCCTGGCGCCGACGTGGTACGATCCGGTTGCGGATGCGCTGTGCGAGGTGGAGGACGTTTTGCGCCTGCTCACGGCAGGGGCGAGGGCGTGGCGGGAGGACCGGCAGGGGTGGTCGGCGAGCGGGATGTCGCGGTGGAAGCGGCCTCACTTGCAGCGGTTCTTCGGGGGGATGAAGCCGGTGGTTTTCCAACCGGAGGCTGGGCGGCGGCGAATGGTCTGGGCGTCGAAGACAGAGGCGGGGGCGGTGCGGCTGGAGGATGGGTTCCTGCGGTCGCGGGGGCTTGGCGCGGCGCTGACGCCGCCGCTGTCGTATGCGCTGGATGATCTGGGGATCTACTATGACCCTGCGCACGAGAGCCGGTTGGAGCGGTTGATTGAGGAGGCTTTGGCGCTTTCGTCGGCGGATCTAGCGAGGGCACGCGCGTTGATCGACCGGCTGATCGCGGCGCGGGTGACGAAGTACAACACCGGCTCCGCGCCGTCAGCCTTGCCAGAGGGGCACCGGGTGCTGGTGGTTGGGCAAGTCGAGGATGACGCGGGGCTTTTGGCGGCGG
>JBCCXY010000069.1:0-20234 GCA_039190895.1 Pseudomonadota bacterium
CCCTTCGGGCCGCGGTGTGGGGGTGGTATTTTCCCCCCCCCAACAACCCCCCCACCCCCGGGTTCTGGTCGGGGTTGGTGGGAAAATCTCCCCACCGTCCCCGGCCCGACACCTGGCGCTCACCCCCGCCGCTTCGCCCGCAACGTCGGGTCGGCGACCGTCGGGTCCTCGGGCCACGGATGTTTGGGATACCGCCCCCGCATGTCCTTCCGCACGTCCGCATACGACGTCGCCCAGAACCCCGGCAAATCCGTCGTCACCTGCACCGGCCGCCCGGCGGGGGACAACAGCGTCACCTTCACCGCCTGGCCCGCGACCGTAGGATGCTGCGTTACCCCAAACATCTCCTGCAGCCGCACCGAGATCCCCGGCACGCCGTCCCCGTAATCCAACGGTACCCGCCGCCCCAGCGGAGTCTCAAACGCCCCCGGCACCGCCCGATCCAGCGCCTGCGTTTGATCCCACGTCAGCATCCCCTTCAGCGCCGGAAGCAGATCGAACGTCGCCCAATCCTCCGCGCTCCGCACCCCGCCCAGATGCGGCAACAGCCACGCCTCAAGCGCCGCCAACAGCGCCGCATCCCCCATGTCCGGCAGGTCTTCACCCCCAACCCGCGCCAGCGCCACGCGCGCCCGAAACCGCTCTGCCGCTGCCGACGGGCGCAGCCCCAGCGCCCGCACGCCCTCTAGCATCGCCTCAGCCACAGCCTCGTCCGGAGCATCTCGCCACACCCGATCATCCAGCACCACGGCCCCCAGCCGCTCCTGCCGCCGAGCGACCACGCGGCCCTCCCGCTTCGACCATGCACAAGCGTCAACCCATTGAATCCGCTCGCCATAAAGCTCACGCACCTCGGCCTCGGTGATCTCCACCGCCTGCCGCACGCGCGCCTCTCTCGGGCTGCCATCCGTGTCCGTCACCACGATCAACCGCGCTTGCACCAACGCCTCACCCGGTTCCATCCGCACGCCCTTGCCGCCGGACAGCGCCCACCGCGGATCATCCCCCGGCCGTCGCAACCCAATCCGATCCGGATACGCCAGCGCCGCCATCGCCCCCGCCGACAGCCCCCGACCGGGCCCCGCCAGCGGACGCAACCGCTTGGCCTCCGCCTTGATCCGCTCCACCGCGCCGACATCCGCACTCGGATCCCGCTCCCGCAACGCCCGCAGCCGCAGCGCTAAGTCCGGCCCAGCCCCCCGCATCGGATCCCGCTCCGACAGCAACGCCGCCAAAGGCGCCGCCTCCGGCCCGCCCCGCTGCAACATATGCGCGAGCCTCGGATGCAGCGGCATCGCGGCCAACGGGCGCCCATGCTCCGTCACCGCCCCGTCCTCGGTCATCGCCCCAAGGTCCCGCAGCAGCGCCCGAGCCTCCGCCAGTGTCCCAGCATGCGGCGGCGTCAGAAACGCCAGCTCTCCGACATCCCGCGTCCCCCACGCGGCCAGATCCAACGCGAGGCCCGCCAGATCCGCCACCTCAACCTCCGCCGGCGCCACCGCCGGCAGCGCGCCCTCTTCCGCCTTCGCCCACATCCGATAGCACACGCCGGCGGCCAACCGCCCCGCGCGCCCCTGCCGCTGCGTCGCCTCGGCCCGACTGACCCGCTCCGTCACCAGCCGAGTCATCCCCGACCCCGGATCGTACCGCGCCCGCCGCGCCCGACCTGCGTCCACGACCGCGCGCACGTCCTCAATCGTCAGCGACGTCTCGGCAATCGACGTCGCGAGCACGACCTTCCGCCCGTCCGCCTCAGGCGCAATCGCCGCCCGCTGATCCGCCAGCTTCATCGCCCCATACAGCGGCCTCACGCGACACTCCCCAGGCAGGTTTAACCGACTGGCAACACGCCGAATTTCGCCCTCTCCGGGCAGAAACACCAGCACGCCGCCCTCCGTCTCGGCTACGGCCCGTTCGACAAGCCGAACCACCTCGTCCTCAAGCCGCGCGCCCTGCCGCAGCGGCCGATCCAGCCACCGCGTCTCCACCGGAAACGCCCGCCCGTCCGAGCGTACCACCGGCGCGCCCCCCATCAGTGCGGCCACCCCGGCACCGTCAAGCGTCGCCGACATCACCACCAGCGCCAGATCGTCCCGCAGCGCGCCTCGCACCTCCAGACACAACGCGAGCCCCAGATCCGCGTTCAGCGACCGCTCATGAAACTCATCGAAGATCACCGCCCCGACGCCCGGCAACTCCGGGTCCGTCTGCAGCATCCGCGTCAGGATGCCCTCGGTCACGACCTCGATCCGCTCGCCGGGCTTTGCCTCGCCCCGGATACGATAACCCACCGTCTGCCCGACCCGCTCACCCAGCGTCTGCGCCATCCGCTCCGCCGCCGCCCTCGCGGCGATGCGGCGGGGCTCCAGCATCAGAATGCGGCCCGCCACGGCGTCTTGCAGCGCCAGCGGCACGCGGGTGGTCTTGCCCGCACCGGGCGGGGCCTCGACCACCACCTGTCCCGCCTCCCGGACAGCAGCGACCACCTCCGGCAGGATTGCATCAATCGGCAGGCCGGTCATTTCCGGATCATGCGCGCCTTTCCGTAAAGCGTCTGAAGCTCCATCTGCGACACGTGCCAAAGGCCGTTGCCAGCGGGGCGATAGACCATCGTCATGGGGAACTGCTGCCGCTCCGACAGCTCTTCCGGGTCGTAGCCAGCGATCCGCCGATACACGCCCGTGCAAACGATCTCATCCGCGCTGGCCGAGGTCTTGGACGTCTCGAACTGCGCCACCCGCTTGCCGTCAAAGGTCCGGAACCCGGTCGCGCAGGCCTCCGCCTCCGGAACCGCGCGGAAGACGGCGTATAGCGCCGTCAATGGGTCCAGACTGCCGCCCTGCGTGCTGGGATCGACGTCGTGCGGCCCGGGTTCGCGTGGCGGCGAATACTGCTTCACCTGCGGCACCCCGCCCCGATAGGCCATCACGGCAGATTCTTCCTTGCGGCCCGAATTGGTGACCTCGGAGTACTCCGACGGCACATAGCGCCCGCGCGACAAGCGCCCCCTCGTCGACGCGTCATACCGCACCTTCCGGATCGCCGCGACAAGGCCGGTGCTTTGCATCCGCCCCTTCAGCGCATAGCGCCCGCCGCCCTCGCTCGCCGCGATCTGCAACTCGCCCGCCTTGATACTGCCCAGCCGCACATCAAAGAGGATCCGCTCCTCCGCCGCCAACGCAGCCGTGGCCAGAATGCTCACCAGAATTGCAAGAACCGCTCGCATCATACCTGTGCTCCCTCGCGCCCAGTGTACCGTGTCGAGGGCTCCGGACGAAACCCGAATGCATTCAGGCGGGCAGGATTGCGCGTCATTGAAAATTAACCACGGTTCTGCGACAATCAGCGCAAGGACGGATCAACTGTCCACAGGAGAAGAGAGCGGTGGCAAGACTTATCCTAACGGCACTCGTCGTGGGCGCATTGGCGGCGCCTGCAAGCGCAGGCGCGATCCGAAGCGCCTGCCTATCAACGGGGCAGGGCGCCCCGGGGCTCTGTGGCTGCATTCAAGCTGCGGCAGACCGGACCATGAGCAAGCGCGACCAGCGCATGGCGGCAAGGTTCTTCCGCGACCCGGACCGCGCGCAAGAGATCCGCATGTCGGATCGCCCGTCGCACGAACAGTTCTGGGACCGCTACAAGGCGTTCAGCGCCACGGCCGAGGCGTTCTGCAGCTAATTGACCTGTGGGCGTGCACGACGAAAACAAGCGCCTTTTCGGACGCTTGCGTGCCGCGCTCTACGATATGGATCCGGCGGGATTGCGGCGGGCGCTGACCGACGCCTTCGACTCAGACGCGCAGATCGACCTCTGTTTTCCCTTCGAGTCCATGACCGGCCCCAATCAGCTTTTCGAAACGGTCTACGTGCCGCTGCTGAACGCCATGCCCGACATGGAACGCCGCGATTTCATCTTCATGGCCGGCCCCCGCTGGGGACCGGGCAAGTCCGGCGACTGGATTGGGCTGGGCGGAAACATCGTCGGGCGGTTCGACGCCCCGTGGCTCGATATCCCGCCCACCGGCCAACCGGTCTTCATGCGCTACCACGAGTATTACCGGATGGAGGCGGGTCGGATTGTCCAGATGAGCGGCCTCTGGGACATCCCGCAGGTCATGCTCCAGGCCCGCGCCTGGCCCTTCGCCCCTCAAAACGGCGTGGAGTGGATGTGCCCCGGCCCCGCCCATGGGCAGGGCATCATGACCGGCTCGCACGACGCCGACTCAGGCAGCGCCTCGGTCCAACTCGTCTGGGACATGCTCCACGACCTGCAGCGTGGTGACGCAACGGCCCCTCTGCGCCACGCGTCGGGCTACTGGCACCCCAAATGCCTGTGGTACGGGCCAACCGGGCTCGGCACTGGGCGCCGCCCCGAAGGTTTTCAGGATGTCGTGCTGAGAGGGTTTCGCACGGGCCTCAGCGACAACACGCGGTTCCTTGACGAGGGGGTCTTCTTCGGCGACGGAGACCTCGTCGCCTTCACCGGCTGGCCGTCAGGCGAGGCGACCCACTCCGGCAACGGCTTCCTCGGCCTCACGCCGACCGGCAAACGGTTCACGCGCCGCAGCCTCGACTTCTGGCGTTGTGAGAACGGGATGATCCGCGAGAACTGGGTGCTCGTCGACCTCCTTCACATCTACAGCCAGCTCGGCATCGACCCCTTCGCCCGCATGCGCGACCACCTCACGTAGTCACTCCAAAACGCCACGCATTGCCATCTCGCGCGCGTAAAGCCAAAGGAACGTCGCAATCGCGACGGCGCCCGCCCAGAACAGCGCAATCGAGTTGCCCGCAACCTGGTTCATCGGTGGATCCGCGACAACGAAGTTATAAATCCCCGCAACGATCACCAGCACCGTCGAGAACCCAAGCACATAAGCCGCCGCCTTGATCCGCCCCAACAGCAGCAACGCGCCCAGCACCGGCAGCAGCACCGCGGCCCCCCACACGACCGTCATCCACGGCGGGTAGTTCTCCAACGCCGTCCGCAGGCCTTGGGGCATCTGCGAGGTATAGGCCTCGACCCCCAGCCACGTCAGCACAAAGTCCGCCGCGCCCCCGGCGCTCCACACCAACGCCAACAGCCCCACAACCCAGATATGCCAGGGTGTTGTCATCCCAATCCCTCCAAGTCATCGTTCCGTCCGGATGCTACGCAGGGAGGGGCCCGGCTTGAAAGGGAAAAAGACGGTGATCCTCACCGGCGCCGGGATCTCGGCCGAAAGCGGTCTCGGCACGTTCCGCGACACCGACGGCCTCTGGACGCAATACGACCTCGAAGACGTCGCCACACCCGAAGGCTACGCCCGCAACCCGGCGCTGGTCCACGAGTTCTACAACGCCCGCCGCGCCAACTGTCTGGATGCCGCGCCAAACGCCGCCCACCGCGCGCTCGCCCGCCTCGAAGCCGCCGCTCCGGGGGACCTGACCCTCGTGACCCAAAACGTCGACGACCTCCACGAACGCGGCGGCAGCCAACACGTAATCCACATGCACGGCGAACTCCGCCGCGCCCTCTGCGCAAAATGCGGCGCCCGCTGGGACGCGCCCCGCACCATGTCCACCGACACGACCTGCCCGACCTGCGGCGCCAATGCCGCCCGCCCGGACGTTGTCTGGTTCGGCGAATTCCCCTACGCCATGGATCACATTGAAGAAAAACTCGCCGCCGCCGACCTCTTCGTCGCCATCGGCACCAGCGGCGAAGTTTACCCCGCCGCAGGTTTCGTCGACCTCGCGCGCCGCGCGGGGGCCCGCACGCTGGAATTCACGCTCGACCCCTCAGGTCGCTTCGACGAGGTCCACCTCGGCCCCGCCACCGAAACCGTCCCCGCGTGGGTTGACTCGGTGACCCAGGCCTAGCGAGGCGAGCCTGCTTAGTGGCTGTGCGTGTGCCCGCCGTGATCGTGCGAGTGCGTCACGCCGCCATGGGAGTGCGACCCGTCCGCAGCCCGTTCCATGTCGACCGGGATGTTCACCGTGACATCACCGGCCACCTCAAAGGTAAACGTCACCTTTACGATGTCGCCGTCCTTGAGCGGCTTCCTGAGCCCCATGAACATCACATGGTCGCCACCGCGCTTCAACGCATGCGCGCCGCCAGCGGGGATCGCAAAGCCGTCCTCAACTTCAACCATCCGCGCCACGCCGTTGGCGTCAATCAGGTGCGTGTGCAGCTCCACCCGCTCCGCGATATCCGACGACGCGGCAATCAGCCGGTCATTGGTGCCGGTCTTGTTCATGATCATCATAAACGCCGCGCCAACGGGCGCATCAGGGCGCGACGTCCGCGCATACGCGTCGCCAAAGACGATCTGGCCGTCCATGGCCAGCGCGGGGAAGGTGACAAGCGCGGCAAGGGCAGCGGCGGCAAGGGTGCGAATATGCATAGTCAGGGCTCCAGACTCGGGTGTGGGTCTTAAAGATATGGTGCGTCTCATGGCGAAAATGAGGCGCGACACAGTGTCTGATATGCAATAACCCCGCGCGAGGCGGGGCTGTCACAAGCGGCTGAGGTGGCGCGACTTAGGCCGCGGCTGCCTTGGCGATGTCTTTCTTGATTTTCAGCGCCTTGGGTGACAGATCGGCGTCTTTCGCCTTGGCCAGGAACGCGTCCAGACCGCCGCGATGATCCACCGTGCGCAGGGCCGAGGTCGACACGCGCAGGCGGAATGTCCGGCCCAGCGTTTCCGACATCAGGGCGGTCTCCGTCAGGTTCGGCAGAAACCGGCGCTTGGTCTTGTTGTTGGCGTGGCTGACATTGTTGCCAGTCATCGGGCCTTTTCCGGTCAGTTCGCAGCGGCGCGACATGGGTTCGTCCTTCGATTTGTCCAGCGGGCGATTAGCGCGGCCCAAACGCAAAAGGCACGGCAAGCGCCCCCCTTCAGAATCCGTGACGCCCTGTTTAGTCAGGCCGCTGGCATGCGTCAAGTTTCTTTGCCGGGTTAACTTGGCGTTAGGGTTGTTCCTGCTTTGTTCATGGCGGTGAAACTATAGGAGGCGCTATCGCTCAAACCGTTCCAACAGCTCAAGCGCGGCTGCAGAAGGGGATCGCTCGCCGTCCGCCACCGCCTGCCCAAGGGACGCCAACGCTTCATTCGTCTTCGGATCGGCCTCTAACCGGGCGAGCAGGCCACGGCGCACCTCATCTTCGAACCAGTGCCGGTTCTGCTCGGCGCGACGCTTTTCGAAGTGCCCTTCCTCGCGACGCCAGTCCGCGAGGGCGATGATCTCGTCCCAAGCCGTGTCCAGCCCGGTTTCAGTCTCGGCCGAGGCTGTTAGCGCCTTGGGGAAATCAGGGGGGTCGTCCGCCCGCTTCCGCAGCAATCCAAGCGCCCCGGCATAGTCCGACACCGTGCGATTGGCTTGCGCCAGCAAGTCCCCGTCGGCCTTGTTCACAAGAATGATGTCCGCGATCTCCATGATCCCGCGCTTGACGCCCTGCAACTCATCCCCGCCACCGGGGGCAATCAAAAGGACAAACACATCGACCATCCCGGCCACCATCGTCTCGGACTGGCCCA
The DNA here is from genome assembly GCA_039190895.1 of Pseudomonadota bacterium. Lineage (GTDB taxonomy): Bacteria > Pseudomonadota > Alphaproteobacteria > Rhodobacterales > Rhodobacteraceae > Ovoidimarina. The sequence goes on from JBCCXY010000069.1 coordinate 7,523, forward strand.
CGCCAACCGTCTCGATCAGCACCACGTCGAACCCTGCAGCCTCAACGACGGTCGCCGCCTCTCGCGTGCGCCGCGCGACGCCGCCAAGGGCAGCGCCAGAGGGCGAGGGCCGAATAAACGCATTCGGGTCCCGCGCCAACCGATCCATCCGGGTCTTGTCCCCAAGGATCGACCCACCCGACCGCGCCGACGACGGATCGACGGCCAGCACGGCGACCTTGTGCCCGCGCGCGGTCAGCATCGTCCCGAACGCATCGATGAACGTGGATTTCCCAACGCCGGGCGTCCCCGACAGCCCGATCCGCAAAGCCGAGCGCCCCCGCCCGGACAAGTCGTCAATCAACTGCGTCGCCTCGGCCCGATGATCCGCCCGCCCGCTTTCGACAAGCGTAATCGCCCGGGCCAAAGCCCGCCGCTCGCCCGCCGATACCCGCGCCGCAAGAGACTCCATGTTCATCCGCCCCAGCCCTGCCCAGCCAGCCCCCGTCGTCCGGCGCCAGCGCACGGGTGTCAAGCGGAATAGCCGCATCCCGACGCCGACGGAAAAAGTGCTGGACAGGAATCGAACCGGCTTGCAGCCTACACGTGTGGGGCTCGGGGTATTTCTGCTTGTTTGCCAAGGCTTTGAAAGTAGGGGGCGCAATCGGCGTGGCCGCCGTCGGCATCGGGACCGTCATCAGCGGCCTATCCGACGGGATCAACATCGTCGAACGCGCGCGCCTGTTCTTCTCACCCGCCCCAATCGTCGCTGAGGAGCCCCAGCCCGACGAAGCCGTCACCGCCGCACCCTCGCCAGAACCGGCGGCCCCAATTGCGACACCGGATGAGATCAGCGCCCCGCGCCTCGCCGAAGACATCACCACCGTGCTTGCCCGCCGCCTGCTGTCGACCTGTATCTCGACCGTCGAGGTGGAAAACGTCGCGACCCGCAACCAGTCCGCCGACGAAACCAGCCACGGGTTCCCTTCAACCTTTCTTCAGGCTTCGCTCGTCCTGACGCTGAACAGCGTGGACCAGCGCTTTTCAGTTGCCGGATCCGGCAGGGGACCAGCCGCCAAGGACGATGCCTACCGCACGCTGTTAGAGAACGCGGTCGCCGAGGTCCGCAAGACCGCGCCCGGTTGTTTCAGATAGGAGATCAGTGAATGTTCAAAGCCTTACGGGCCGCCGCCACGGCACTCGCCCTGCTCGCGCTACCCAGCGGCCCCGCCTCGGCCGCCGCCTCTGTCGAAGACGCGTTGACCGAGATTGCCCAAACCATCATCGGCAGCCTGCCCGAGGGTGAGGCCCCAACCCTCGCCATCTCCACCTTTACGCATGCCGGAAACACCTGTTCCGACCTCTCGAACTACGCGTCCGAGATCATGCTGCCCACCGTTCAACGCGTCGGCGGCCCGTCGCTGCGCATCTATGCCCGCAGCCAGCTCTCTGCGATTTTCCGGGAACTGAAGCTCGTCTACGACGGCACCATCTCCCCCAACGCGGCCCAGCAGATCGGCCAGATCAGCGGGGTCGAGGCGATCCTGACCGCCACCATCGTCCCCTTCGGCGAGAACATCATGGTCATTGGCACCCTGATCGCGACAGCAGACGGCGGCGTCCTGGGGTCGGCAAACGCTGACTTCCCGATCACACAAACCGTGCAGGGCCTACTGGCCAACCAAAGCGCCGCTGTCTGCGGGTTCACCCCCTCCGCCACCGCCAACGCGGCCCCCGCCGCCGCGGGCCAACCGCAAGCCGCCGCGCCCAGCGACCGCCCGTCGCCCGCCGGTGATACTCTCTTCACGTCCGACATCTTCGAGGCTGAGGTCGTCAACTTCTTCTACGCCAGCGCCACCGGAGAGGCGACCTGGGCCGTTCGCTTCCGCAACACCAGCGACAAGCCCATCGCCTTGTCTTACATGAACAAATCCGTCGATATCGCCGACGGCCTGGGTGGCTCCATGGCGCTGAGTGGCGGCGTTAGCGGTCTGCGGACGTGCAGCACGAACATGGTCTATTGCAATGGCAGCTCCCCGCAATACGCCACAACACTGCCACCCTCCGGCTTCGCACAGATGAATTTCTCGACGGCAGGGACCAAGGACCTGACCGACCCGATCATGACGCTGACCTTCGAAATGGTCGTCACCCCCGACATCGCAAATGTCGAACGCTTCGACGTCCGGTCCATCGGCTATTTCGACCTTCAACCGGTCGTCAAATAACCCTAGTTTCAGATTTCCCTTTGAAATCAGATACCTGCGAGCGGTCCCACTGTGGGACCGCCCTCAACCCCGCGTCTTCAACGCCGCGATCATCGCATCGATATCCCCGCGATTCCGGTCCAGCAAGGCCCCAATCTCGGTTCGCTCCGTCTTCCCCAGGCTGATCCCCTCGATCACCATATCGAAGAACAGGTCCTTCCCCGACCGATCCGAAACCCGGAACCGCACCTCAAACGGTGACTGCCCGCGCAGGTTCACCGTCGTGAAGACCTCGCTATAGTTCTTCACCTGCCGCGCGCCCATCACGGTGACCTGACCGCCCACGAACTCCCGGAACCGCTTGCCGTATTTTCGCGCAAGATAGCCCGCAAAGGCCTCCGAAAACTCCCGCATCTGCGCCCGCGACGCCCGCCGCGCATCCGGCCCCAGCGTCGCTCGCGCGATCACGCCAACGTCCCCATAACGCCGGAAGATCCGCTCAAAATCCGCGTACATCGCCCGCTCGGACTTGCCGGAGTTGATCACCGCGTTGATGTCGGCCACCACGCGCTGCACCAGAACCTCGGCCTCAGCAGACGAAATCGCAGCCGCCGGCAATGCCGCGACCGCGAGCCCTCCGCTTAGGCCACCCAAGACAAGTCGGCGCGTCAAATCATAGGTCATTCGAAATCCTCATACGGGTCAAAGTCGAAATCGTCGGTCTCCTGCCCAAGCTCAAACCGACGGTTCTGCAGGTATATGCTGCGGGTCTGCGCATAGCTGTCAGCACTCTCATACAGCACGGAATCAATGGTGTCGCCGAACTCATACCGCGCATTCAGCCCCGTCAGGGCCCCTGCAACAATCGGGATTGCGGCGGCCTCATCTTCCAACACGTAGGACACAGGGTTCGTAACGATATCTACAATCCGTCCCGCCGTATCCCGCTCAGTCGAGGGGCCAAACACCGGCGCCTCCAGGTACGCACCTTCGGGCACGCCCCAAACATACAACGTCTCGCCGAACCCGGTGGAGCGCCGCTCCAAACCCGCTTCCGTCGCCGGATCCAGTACGCCAAAACCAAACACCGTGTTGAACGCAAAGCGGAACACATTGTGCACGGCATCTCTGCCATTGCCCTGCGCCACGTCATTCAGGATGTATTTCGGCGTGTCGAGGTAATCCGCAAAGTTCGCAACCCCCGCCCGCACGGGCTGAGGCACCGCCGTCCCATAGGCCCGCGCCACCGGCCGCACCACCGAGCGGTCGAGCCCCTTATTGAACTCGTGGACCTTGCGGTTCCGCGTTTCATAGGGGTCATGCACGTCCACCGGACCATCCGGCACCGAGCACGCGGCAAGCCCCAAAATCAACCCGAGAAGAACCGCCCGTGAGGGAAAAGTCGTCGTCATGCCCCAGCACTTTCCGCCGCGTTCGGCGGCCTCTGCTTTCTACAAACACACATAGCCCCGGCCATCCCGAAATTCATCCCCGCTCCCGAAAGCGTGGCAGCAAACAGCCGGGCACCCGCAAACCATATGCCGCTGCCGGTTCCCCTGCAACGGCCTGCACCGCGTTTCAGCTTCCCCGATGCAAGGTGGCAAGCTAAGGAAGGCCCGTACCATCAGGAGAGTGAACGATGTCCGATTCCGTCCAGGCGAAGCTGGCCGAACTGGGATTGACCCTGCCCGAAGCCACCGCGCCCGTCGCCAATTATGTGCCCTATGTCCGAACCGGGAACCTGCTGCACGTCTCGGGGCAGGTGGCCATTCGCGACGGGAAGCTGGTGGAAGGCAGGCTTGGCGACACCATGACCGTGGAGGACGGGGCGAAGGCCGCAGAGCTTTGCGCGTTGTCGCTTCTCGCACAGGTCAACGCGGCATGTGACGGCGATCTGGGCAAGCTCGTCCGCGTTGTAAAACTGGTGGGCTTTGTGAACTCGACGGCGGAGTTCGGCGATCAACCCAAGGTCATCAACGGCGCGTCCGACCTGATGGTCAACGTCCTCGGCGACAAGGGCCGCCACGCCCGCTCCGCCGTCAGCGCGGCTGCCCTGCCGTTCGGCGTCGCGGTAGAGATCGAGGGCGTGTTCGAACTCGCATGACCCCTCTGCCGCACGGCTTCCTCCAGCGCCCCTTCGCGCACCGCGCGTTGCACGATGCGATGCGGCCCGAAAACAGCCTGTCTGCGGTCCGGGCCGCGGTGGATGCGGGCTATGGGATCGAGGTCGACGTGCAGCCCTCGGCCGACGGCATCGCAATGGTGTTTCACGACGACACGCTTGACCGGATGACCGAGGTCACGGGGCCGGTGACGGCACGAACGGCAGAAGACTTGAAGGCCATTGCCCTGCACGGCACGCCTGACACGATCCCGACCCTCGCCGACGTGCTGGTCGCCGTCGGGGGCCGCGTGCCGCTCACCATTGAAGTGAAAGACCAGACCGGCGCCCTCAGTCCGGATGTTGGCCCTCTGGAAGAAGCCGTGGCGCGCCAGATCACAGGCTATGCCGGGCCGCTCGCCGTGATGTCGTTCAACCCCTTCAGCGTCGCCAAGATGCAAGAGATCGCGCCCGACGTCCCACGCGGCCTTGTCACCTGCGACTTCACCGATGACGAATGGTCAGCCGCCAGCGACCCCTGGCGCCGCGCTTTGGTCGAGATGTCCCAACTCGAAGGCACCGAGTCTGCATTCATCAGCCACCACGCCGACGACCTCGGTAGCCCGCACGTCGCCCGCGCCCGCTCACACGGTGCCGAAATCCTGTGCTGGACGATCCGTTCGCAGGCCGCCGCCGATGCGGCCCTGAAAATCGCCGACCAGATCACGTTCGAAGGGTTCACCCCCGCTTGACGCCACCGGGCGTTGCCCCACCTCTCGGGACATCATGGACCAGCAGCAGATAGAGATCGAAGCCCTCGGCTCGCTCAACGACATCGCGGCAAGCGACTGGGACGCCTGCGCCTGCCCGGAGGTCGTCGACGGCGGGCGCCCGCTGGACCCGTTTACAACGCACCGCTTCCTGCACGCCCTGGAGGCGTCCGGCTCCGTCGGCCCCGGCACCGGGTGGCAACCGCAATACCTCGTCGCGCGCAATGACGACGGCGTCTTCGGGACCGCGCCGCTCTATGCCAAGGGGCACAGCCAGGGCGAATACATCTTCGACCACAACTGGGCGCACGCCTACGAGCGGGCAGGGGGCCGCTATTACCCCAAGCTCCAGATGGCCGTCCCGTTCACCCCCGCGACGGGGCGCCGCTTCCTCGCCAAGCCGGGGCACGAGACGACGGCCATGGCGGCGCTCACCGAAGGGGCCGTTCGGGTGGCCGACCGGAACAGCCTGTCGTCCTTGCACGTCACGTTCTGCACTGAGGCCGAAGCACTCGCCGGCGAAGCGCTCGGTCTTCTTCGAAGGACAACGCAGCAATTCCATTGGATTAACGACGGTTACGAGGATTTCGACGCCTTCCTCGCCTCGCTGTCGTCCCGCAAACGCAAAAACATCCGGAAGGAGCGCGCGACAGCGCAGCAGTTCGGCGGCACGATCCACACGCTGACCGGCGACGCCATCCGACCCGAACACTGGGACGCCTTCTGGCGATTTTACCAGGACACCGGCGCCCGCAAATGGGGCACCCCGTACCTCACCCGCGCCTTCTTCGACATCGCGCAAGAGAACCTGCGCGACGACATGCTCCTGATCCTCGCCGAGCGTGAGGGGATGTACGTCGCGGGCGCCCTCAACTTCATCGGCCGCGAAACGCTCTACGGCCGCTACTGGGGTGCCATCGAAGACCACCCCTGCCTGCATTTCGAGGCCTGCTATTACCAAGCCATCGACCACGCCATCACCCACGGCATGACGCGGGTCGAGGCGGGGGCGCAGGGCTCCCACAAACTCGCGCGGGGCTACCTGCCGGTGCCGACCCACTCGCTGCACTGGTTTCCTGATAGCGGCTTCTCGAAAGCCGTGGAACAATACCTTGAAGCCGAACGGTCCGCGACGGACGAGGAAATCGAAGTCCTCACCAGCTATGGCCCGTTCAAGAAAGTACACTCGGAGGACTAATGGCCGACAAACTCACCGAAACCGCCCGCGCCGAAGCACTGCAACCCCTGCTCGCCACCGGCTGGATCCACGACCCCGCCCGCGACGCCATCTCGAAAACCTATGTCTTCAAGAACTTCATCGAAGCCTTCAGCTTCATGTCCGGCGCCGCCCTCCACGCCGAAAAGCTGAATCACCACCCGGAGTGGTCCAACGTCTACAAAACAGTGAACGTCACTTTGACTACTCACGACGCGGACGGGCTGACAGAACTGGATATGAAGTTAGCCGGTCGGATGGATGCCTTGGCCGGAATGTAAAGGCACTGGCCTGTCCGGAAAACACGTTCCGTTATAGAACGGATGCTGGGCCAGCATGCGATCTCGAAATGCGGCGAGGTCTCCATCCTCGACCCCTTCAAACGTCTTTTCAAATGCAATGAGGCTGTCGTTCTCCGTGGGAGACTTAACTTCGTTTAACCCGCTAAAACTTCCAATTGCGGTCACTTCGCGGCTCGGCCCGTAAACCCGCCCAAAAATCTCATTCACCCGAGGCACGTGGTAATCCGTTGTCACAACCGTCATTTGAAAATCAGGAAACCGTCGCTCTATGTCCATTCGCGAGAAAATAGCATCCCCAACAGTATCCCGCGATATACGGTTCAAAAGGAGTCTACCTTTCTCGATTCCCTTCTCCGACACGGCGTACGCCGCCATCGCGTCGCAAATCGCCAATTCACTATCCGGCCGGTAATCCCAACCAATAAGCATCAACCAATCGGCTTTCTTATCCATAAAGGTCCGCGTCGCCAAATCCACACGAGCGGCCGTTTCCGCGTTCAAAGTTCCGTCTGCCTCCATGAGGTTGGCAAGCGTCAACACCACATGAACGGGCTCATTCACCATCGCGGAACCTCGCGATTGCGTCAGTAATTCGCATGTCCCATGACGTCATCCACGGTGGAAGATCCGATGCACGATGGAACGTGCCATTTTCAGATTGCTGTGTCGTCTGGTAGGTTCCACCCAGAATCTCGTCAGCAGACGCAACAAACAAAGCTTCCATTTCCTTGAATAACAGCCGATACGTATCCCGAAACGTGAGCCCCTCTGGTTCCATCAGAACCTTTTTTTGGTCCACTATCGGACCAGTATCAATTCCAGCGTCAATCTCATGAATGGAAACCCCACTTGGGGTCCCTTCCATCCAAGACCAAAAGTTGGGATGCGCGCCCCTGTTGTAGGGCAAATAAGAAATATGCAGATTTACAATCGGAGCCTTCAACGTTCGAAGCGCCGCGGGTTTGAGGATATGGCGATACCCGAAACTCACGACCCGGTCATAGGGCCCAAGATCCGTCACCGGATCCCCGCGACTCTCCACGTCAAAACCACGCCGCCGAATTTCTTCCGTCAGCGACGTCTGCGCGTCGTCATAGCCGAGGAAGGCCACTTTCGCGGTCGAACCCAAATCCCCTCACTCCAGCCAAATCATGTAAGACCTCTTTCAAATGCAAAAGCCCCGGGCAAGGCCCGAGGCTTTGACATTGTCCCAGCGATTGACCTCACCAGCTATCCGGTCCCTTCTCCGCGAAGGCATGAACCAAGAAGTCGATAAACGCCCGCACCTTGGGCTGCGTGAAGCGGCCTGGGGGATAGACGGCGTAGATGCCCTGTGTTTCGACCGGCAGGTCGGGGATGGCGACCTCCACCTGGCCTTGGTCGAGGGCGTCGGCGTAGAGGAAGCTCGGCAAATACGCGATTCCGAGGCCCGAGATCGCCGCGTTCAGCAGCGACTGGCCGTCATTCACCGTCAGCCAGCCTGCGGTGCGCACCTGGCGCTTTTCGCCTGACGGGGCTGTCAGCTTCCACACGCTGCCCGACGACTGGTTCGAATAATGCAGCAGCTTGTGCTCGTTCAGATCGTCGATCTTCGCAGGGCGGCCGTATTCGGCAAAGTACTCCGGCGACGCGATCATCCGCTTCGTCGTCTCGCACAGCTTCCGCGCCTTCAGCGTGCTGTCCTCCAGCTCACCAATGCGGATCGCCATGTCGAAGCCTTCCGAGATCAGCTCCACATACCGGTTGTTCAGCACCATGTTCACGGTGATGTCGGGGAACTCCTGCAGAAAGGTGCCCAACACCGGTGACAGGTGATTGACGCCAAAGTCAGTCGCCACCGAAATCCGGAGCAGCCCGGAAGGTGCCGCCTGCATCGACGTCACAAGAGCATCAGCCTCGCCAGCGTCGTTCAACACACGACGTGCTCGGTCATAGTACGCAAGGCCGATCTCCGTCGGGCTTACCCGACGCGTCGTCCTGTTCAAAAGTCGCGCTCCCAACCGCGCCTCAAGGGATGAGACATGCTTCGAAACAGCAGACTTCGAGATACCCATCTTCTTGGCAGCGTCGGTGAATCCCCCTTGATCCACCACGGTTGCGAAGGCTTCCATCTCGGTCAAACGGTCCATTTATCAACCTTCTTACCCGTAACCCACCACAGCGTGGGGATGACCATGAAATCGGGCGACAATGCGGACGGGGGCAGACAATACTTGGGTATATTCGGAATCGTAAATCCGCCAGAAACGGGGTTTTGCGCTGTTCGAGCCTCGCCTTGGTCCTCAAAATCCCCGTGTCGTCAGAGGGTTAGCGCAAGGCGCGTCCCCTGGTTGATCGCGCGCTTGGCGTCGAGTTCCGCCGCCACGTCCGCACCGCCGATTACATGCGCAACCGCGCCGTTTGCTTTGATCTCGTCGGCCAAAGACCGCTCGGGAAGTTGCCCGGCACAGATCACAATCGTATCAGCAGGCACCAGCGTAGGCCGTTCCCGCGCCGACCCAAAGCTGATGTGAAGTCCGTCGGCATCGATCCGCTCGTAGTTGACCCCGCCAATCATATCGACCCCCTTCATCCGCAGCGCGGCGCGGTGGATCCAGCCGGTTGTTTTGCCCAGCCCCTTGCCGGGGCGCCCTTCCTTGCGTTGGAAAATGGTGATCTGGCGCGCCGCCGCCTCGGGCTTTGGTCCACTCGGGGCAAGACCTCCGCGGGCTGTTTCAGGGTCGCTCACACCCCATTCTTCCAACCAGACCTCCAGGTTTTCCGTTGCCGATTCCCCGGCCTCGGCAAGGTAAGTGGCCACGTCAAACCCGATCCCCCCAGCGCCGATGATCGCCACCCGATCCCCAGCCTCAACACGGCCCGACAGGATGTCGATATAGCTCACCACATGCGGCATGTCCTGGCCCGGGATCTGCGGATCGCGGGGAGTCACGCCGGTCGCCACCACCACGTGGTCAAACCCCGCAAGGGTCTCGGGCGTCGCGGTGGTCGACAGCCGCAGTTTGACGCCAAGCCGTTCAACTTCATGGGCAAACCAATCGACGAGGCCATGGAACTCTTCCTTCCCCGGGATCGTCCGGGCGAGGTTCAATTGCCCGCCGATCCGGTCCGACGAGTCAAACAGCGTCACCCGATGCCCCCGCTCCGCCGCCGTCATCGCGGCGGACAAGCCCGCTGGCCCGGCCCCCACAACGGCCACAGACACCGGGGCAGGGGCGGCATTCACGACAAGCTCCGTCTCGTAGCAGGCGCGGGGATTTACGAGGCAAGAAGATACCTTGCCTTGAAACGTGTGATCCAGACAGGCCTGATTGCAGGCGATGCACGGCGCGATTTCCTTCGCGCGCCCCTCTGCCGCCTTCTGGATAAACGCAGCATCGGCGAGCAACGGACGCGCCATCGACACCATATCGGCGCATCCTTCGGCCAGGACAGCTTCCGCAACCTCCGGCGTGTTGATCCGGTTCGACGTGATGATCGGGATCGACACCTCGCCCATCAACTTCTTTGTCACCCACGTGAACGCCCGCCTTGGCACGCTTGTCGCGATCGTCGGAATCCGCGCCTCGTGCCAGCCAATCCCGGTGTTAAGGATCGTCGCCCCCGCCGACTCCACGGCCTTGGCGAGCGTCACGACCTCGTCCCAGGACGAGCCTTCGGGCACCAGATCAATCATCGACAGACGATAAATGACGATGAAATGCTCACCCACGGCGGCCCGAACCCGGCGCACGACCTCCAGCGGCAGGCGCATGCGGTTTTCGTACGAGCCGCCCCAGCGATCCTCGCGCTTGTTGGTATGGGTGACGAGGAACTGGTTCAGAAAGTACCCCTCCGACCCCATCACCTCGACGCCGTCATAGCCCGCCTCGCGCGCCCTCGCGGCGGCCGTTGCGATGTCGGCGATCTGCTTCTCGATGCCTGCCTCGTCCAACTCCTTGGGCGGAAACGGAGAAATCGGCGATTTGATCGGCGACGGCGCCACGCACTCATTTCCGTAAGCATACCGCCCGGCATGCAGGATCTGCATCGCAATCCGCCCGCCCGCGTCGTGCACCGCCCCGGTCACGCGCTGGTGATTTGCGATGTCTTCGGAGGTGAACAGCCCAGCGGCGCCCGGAAAAACCCCGCCCTCGCGGTTCGGCGCCATGCCGCCGGTGACCATCAACGCTACGCCACCACGCGCCCGCTCGGCGTAAAACGCCGCCACACGCCCCCAATCCCCGGTTTCTTCCAGGTTCGTGTGCATCGATCCCATCAGCGCCCGGTTCGGCAGGGTCACAAACCCGAGGTCAAGCGGCGCAAGCAGATGCGGATAGTCGGTCAACGGTTGGCCTCCCCGGCGGTTCATCAGAGTGCTTTCGACGAGGGTAGTGCCTCTTTCCAGGTTGACGAAGGACGACGCTACGTCAACCTGGCAGCGTGCCCGTCAAGACGTAGCGTAGAATGTCGACAACCTGCCCCGGCGTTTCGGCCACGGCGAGCGCGGCGGCGTCGACCTCCTTCAGCGCATGTTGGTGCTCGGGCGGATGCAGCACGATCAGCGACTTGCCCAGCGCGGCGGCATAACCCGCATCAAACGCGGCGTTCCACTGCTTGTATTTCTCGCCAAAGCGCACAACGACAACGTCGGCCGCCTCGATCCCGGTCCGCGTCCGGATCGCGTTGACCATCGCGCCCTTGTGGTCATGCCAGTACTTCTGATCCTCGCCCCCAAGGATCGCCACCCCGCAATCGTCCGAGGCATCGTGATCCGTGACGGGCGCCGAAAACTCCACATCCAACCCGTTGGACCCAGACCGGATCTCGTCCCGCCAATCCGTGTGGATCTCTCCCGACAAATAAACCTTAAGCGCCATGTGGTCCTCCTGCGTTTCGACGCGACCTAGCGCGTGAAGGCCCGGGCGACCAGAGGCCGCCCGGGGATCAGAGGCTCAGCTTCCAGAACAAAGGGCTCTTGAAGTGCCCGATCCGCGCCAGCGCCGTCCGCCGCGGGCGCAACAGGAACGGCGGTGCCTCTCGCACGGGGCAGAACCCGAACCGCTTCGGCAACTGCGTGTACAGCGACCGCGGCGGATGGGTGCCGCAGATGTCCTTCAGCACCGCGCCCGCCGCGGGCTGGTGCATCCAGATCGTCCGCACCCCCAACTCGTCCACCAGCATCACGAGCGCGGCGAACAAGGCCACCGTCGGCCACGCCTTGGCATAGGTCCGCGACAGCTCCGCCGCATAGGCGCGCACGTTCTTCGCCTCCCGCGTTTGCGGCGTGGTCCGCGTCAGATAGTCGGCATCCTCGGCAACCCAACGCACCCAGTCCGACTGCACCTCTTCGATCAGCGCCGTCCCGGTCTCCAGATCGATGTCCAGCCGCACCCAGGCAAGCGTCGGACGCCCGGTCCTCCGAACCGGGTGGCCGGTGTACTCATAGTCGCTCCGCTTCACCCTCTGCCGCAGCTGCCCAAGGATCACCGCGTGATCCGACGGAAACCCAAGCTGCAACACAAGGTTCCCGCCCTTCCGGCTCATCTGGCTGTAGTGCCAGCACACATCGCCCGTGCCCCAAGCGGCCAATGTCACGCGATAGTCCTGCCAAGGCCCCGCAAACACCTGCTCCAACGCCGCCCGCGCGCCCGCACCCGCGTCCGGCAACCGCAAGGCGCGATCGGCATGCGCGACGGCCAGCAAATCCGCCTGCCGCACCACGCCGCCCGAAGCCGCGACTACGGGCTTTACCAACGGCCGCCCCAAAAGCGCCGCCCTCGGCCCGGCCTTCAACTCCGCTACGCGCGCCGCAGCCCCAATCCCCTGCGCAAGCAACCAGGGGCTCTCGCGATCCGGGTAATAGGGAAACGCCGCATCTTCCGGCAAAACCTGCCGGATCATCTCAATATCTTCAGGTGTCATGTGACCTGTCCGTCGGAATTTCCGCCCACGGACCCTTCAGGTCACGTAGGCAATCAGAGCGCTAAGCGGTGCCTCCAGGGCACATTCAGATGTATCATCGGGTCTCTCCGACACAGTGATTGCAAGGCCGCCCGGATACCCACCCGAACGATTCGCATCAAGTGCTTCTTCTGGCTGGAAATACTCTCGGGGGAGTTTGAGGGGGCAGACAGCCCCCTCATCAACAAAACAAA
>JBCCXY010000070.1:0-20178 GCA_039190895.1 Pseudomonadota bacterium
ATCTTCATCCGCATGCCCGCCGGGGTGGCCAAGGCGATCAAATCCCCGCGCTGGAACTGGCACTACTGGACCACGCCGCAGGTCCACATGAACAACCGCCGCCTGACGACCCCGCGCGGCAAGACGCTGGGCGGATCGTCGGCGATCAATGCGCTCGTCTACATCCGCGGCAACGCGTGGGACTTCGACAACTGGGCCGCCCTCGGATGCGACGGCTGGGGCTATCAGGACGTCCTGCCCTATTTCTGCGAGGTTGAGGGCAACGCCCACGGCAATGGCGCCTTCCACGGCGGCGACGGGCCGCTAAAGGTCTCGCACCCCGAATCCGGGAACCCCGCCTATCAGGCCTTCATCAACGCAGGCGTTGAGCTTGGCCATCGCTTCAATTCCGACCTGAACGGGGCCGAGCAAGAGGGTTTCGGCCTCTTCCAGCTCAACATCAATGACGGTCGGCGCTGGTCCTCGGCGGATGCCTTCCTGAAGCCCGCCCTCGACCGCAAGAACCTTTCGGTCAAGACGAACGCACACGTTGTAGGTCTCGCGACCGAGGGCGCGCGCGTCACCGGCGTGCGGCTTGCGGACGAAACCCTGCATGCAGCGCATGTCGTGCTCTCGGCAGGCTCCATCGGGTCACCACAAACCCTCATGCTCTCGGGCATCGGTCCGGCGGATCACCTGAAGTCCCTCGGCATCACGCCAATTGTCGACCTCCCCCAACTGGGTGAGAACCTGCAGGACCATCTGGAGGTCAAGGTAAAACACCGCATGACTCAGCCCTACTCCATGTGGTCCCACGCCAAGTTCCCAAACTACCTCTGGACCGGCCTGAACTACCTATTGCGCAAGGAAGGTGCCGGGCGGCAGCAGGGCCTTGAAGCGGGCGCCTTCTGCACGCTGGACCCACAGGCCCCGGCCCCGGACACGCAGCTCCACTTCGTCAACGCCCTCGCCTTCGACGGCGCCACGCCGGATGACCGGGGTCATGGGTACGCCATCGATGTCACCCAGACCCGCCCAGAAAGCCGCGGCACCCTGCGCCTCGCCAGTGCGAACCCGAAGGACGCACCGCTGATCGACCCCAACTACCTCGCCGAAGAAAAAGACCGCACCCAACTGCGCGCAGGAATGAAGCTCCTGCGCGATCTCTGCCGCCAGCCGTCCCTCGCCGACATCTCTGAACCCGAGATGCTGCCCGGCCCGGATGTGCAAACCGACACCGACCTCGACGCCTACATCCGCAACACGGCGGAATCGATCTATCACCCCGTGGGCACCGCCCGCATGGGCCGCGACGACGACGCGCCCGTGGACAGTGCGACCATGGCGGTGCGGGGGGTCGACAACCTCTATCTGGCGGACGCGTCCGTCATGCCGCAGCTCGTCAGCGGCAACACAAACGCCACCTCGATCATGATCGGCACCAAGGGCGCCGACCTCATTCAGGCCGCACTGGAGGCATAATGCATCTGCTTGTCCTGCAACACGAAACCGTCGAGCATCCGGGCATCTTCCGCAGCTTCCTCGCCGCCGATGGCCACACTTACGACGCCGTCGAACTCCAACTGGGCGAGGCCCTGCCCGATAACCTCGACCCCTATGACGGCCTCTGGGTCATGGGCGGTCCGATGGATGTGTGGGAGGAAGACGACCACCCCTGGCTCGCCACCGAAAAGGCGTTCATCCGCCGCGCGGTCGGCGACCACGGGATGCCCTTCCTCGGCCTCTGCCTCGGCCACCAACTGCTCGCCAACGCCTTCGGCGCCGAGGTCGGCCCGGGCGAGCCCGAAATCGGCCTCATGCCCGTCAGTGTCACCGAAGAGCCAGCAGAGGTCTTCGCCGGTCTGCCCACCGAACTCGAAACCCTCCAATGGCACGGCGCCGAGGTGAAAGAGCTGCCCGCAGGCGCCACCTCCATCGCCGCCTCACCCGTCTGTGCCATTCAGGCCATGCGCATCGGCCAATCCGCCATCTCGGCCCAGTTCCACCTCGAAACCGAACCCGACACCGTCGCCAACTGGGCGAAGATCCCGGCCTACGCCGCCGCGCTCGAACGCTCACTTGGTGAAGGCGCCGTGCCCAAACTCGACGCTACCGTCGCGGCGGCCATGCCCGCCCTCAACGAAACGGCGCGCCGCTTCTACGACAACTGGATGGCGCTCGCCGCCAAGTAACTGACAGGGGACCCAAAAACCGTGGCAAAACGCGTTTGCATCATTGGCGCCGGACCGTCCGGCCTCGCCCAACTCCGCGCCTTCAAATCCGCCGCCGAAAACGGCGCCGACATCCCCGAGATCGTCTGCTACGAAAAGCAGCCCGACTGGGGCGGCCTCTGGCGCTATACATGGCGCACCGGCATCGACGAGCACGGCAACCCCTGCCACGGCTCAATGTACCGCTACCTCTGGTCCAACGGCCCGAAAGAAGGACTGGAATTCGCCGACTACACCTTTGAAGAGCACTTCGGCAAAGCCATCGCCTCCTACCCGCCTCGCGCGGTCCTGTTCGACTACATCGAAGGCCGGGTGAAGAAGGCGGGCGTGCGCGACTGGATCCAGTTCGAC
Source organism: Pseudomonadota bacterium (assembly GCA_039190895.1). Lineage (GTDB taxonomy): Bacteria > Pseudomonadota > Alphaproteobacteria > Rhodobacterales > Rhodobacteraceae > Ovoidimarina. The sequence continues at coordinate 2,562 of JBCCXY010000070.1, forward strand.
ACCATCGTCCGCGACGTCCGCGCCCTCGACGATGGCGGCTTCGAGGTCACGGCCCGCAACGGCGCCACCGACACCGAAACGCGCGAGACCTTCGACAACGTCGTCGTCGCAACGGGTCACTTCTCGGTCCCCAACGTCCCGCACTACCCGGGCTTTGAGACCTTCAATGGCCGCATCATGCACGCCCACGACTTCCGCGACGCGCGCGAGTTTGAGGGTAAGGACATCCTCATTCTCGGCACGTCCTATTCCGCCGAAGACATCGGCTCCCAGTGCTGGAAATACGGCTGCAAATCCGTGACCGTCGCACACCGCACGGCGCCCATGGGCTATGACTGGCCCGAGAACTGGCAAGAGGTGCCCAAGCTCGACCGCGTCGAGGGCAAGACGGCGCATTTCATCGACGGCACCAGCAAGACGGTCGACGCGATCATCCTGTGCACCGGCTACAAGCACCACTTCCCGTTCCTGCCCGACGACCTGCGCCTGAAAACGGCCAACCGGCTGGCGTCAGACGACCTCTACAAAGGCGTCGTCTTCACCGGGAATACCGACATGTTCTACCTCGGCATGCAGGACCAGTGGTACACGTTCAACATGTTCGACGCCCAGGCCTGGTGGGTGCGCGATTGCATCATGGGCAAGCTCTCGGTGCCCGACGCGGCTACCATGGAAGCCGACTGGAAAAAGCGGCAAGCCGATGAAGACGCGCTGGAAGATGACTACGCCTGCATCGCGTATCAGGGCGCCTACACGCTCGAACTGATCGAAGAGACGGACTACCCGACCTTCGACGTCGAAGCCGCCAATCAGGCCTTCTACGAATGGAAGAAACACAAGAAGAAGGGGATCATGGAATTCCGGGACCACGGCTACACCAGCCCGATGACCGGCACCAAAGCGCCCCCGCACCACACCCCGTGGGTCGACGCGCTCGACGACAGTCTGGAGGATTACCTGCAGACCACGTGACCACGGCAAATCAACCAAGCGGGCCGCGTCAACGCGGCCCAAACCTCAACAGGGAAAGCAAAATGAACAAACTCAAAATGACATCGCTCGCCGCCGGGATGGCCTGCCTCGCGGCACCAGCACTGGCCGCCGACAGCAGCGACCCCATCGTGATCCCGATCCACAACTGGTCCAGCCAGATCGTGATGTCGAACGTCGTGGGTCAGATGTACGAAGAGATGGGCCTCGCCGTCGAATACATCACCACCGACAGCCAGGCGGTCTACGAATCCGTCCGCCTCGGCGATGTGACGCTGGAGCTTGAGGTCTGGGAAGGCGCCTTCGGCGCGTCCTTCCGCGAAGCGCTGGAAAAGGGCGGCATCGTCGACGTGGGCGACCACGATGCCGTGACCCGCGAAGACTGGTGGTACCCAAGCTGGACGGCTGAGGCCTGCCCCGGCCTGCCAAGCTGGGAAGCGCTCAACGACTGCGCCGCCATGTTTGCCACGCCTGAAACAGGTGAGAAAGGCATGTACCTCGACGGCCCCGTTGACTGGCTGAAGCACGGGCAGGAACGCGTTGCGGCGCTCGGCATGGACTTCACCGTCGTCAACGCCGGCTCCGCCGCCGCCCTTTGGGCACACATCGCCGCCGCCGAGGCCGACAAGACGCCTATCGTGGTCTTCAACTGGACGCCGAACTTCGCCGAAGCCGTTTGGCCCGGTGAATTCGTCGAGTTCCCCGAATGGCAGGACGGGTGCGACACCGACCCCGCCGTTGGCCCGAACAAGGATGAACTCTTCGACTGCGGCAACCCCGCCGACGGCTACCTGAAGAAGGCCGCGTGGGACGGCATGGAAGGCACGTGGCCGACCGCCTATTGTGTGCTTGAGAAGATCTCGTTCACCAACGCCCAGATCGCCGAAATGGCGCGTCTCGTGGACGTGGATGAGCTTGAGCCGGAAGAGGCTGCCGAAGAGTGGCTGGACGCCAACCGTGGCGTTGTCGAGCCCTGGATGGCAGGCTGCTCGGCCTAAGTTCCGATGAAACCGTCTGCGCCCGCATGATCGGGCGCAGACCATTTGCGAAGGATCCTACGTTGACCGCAGGCCCCGCCATAAGCGCCAAGAATGTCTGGAAGCTGTTCGGCCCCGACCCGAAACGCTACATGGCGTCTGTCCATCAGGGCAAAACCTTCGACCAAATGCGCGCCGACGGATACATCGCCGGGGTCCGCGACGTCTCGGTTGAGGTAAACCAAAGCGAAATCCTCGTGATCATGGGTCTCTCCGGCTCGGGCAAATCCACCCTCGTCCGCTGCTTCTCACGCCTCCACGACATCACCAGCGGCACGATTGAGGTCGACGGTATCGACATCGGCACCCTGCGCGAGCGGGAGCTGATCGACCTCCGCCGCTCCAAGATGGGCATGGTCTTCCAATCCTTCGGCCTCCTGCCGCACCGCACCGTTCTTGAGAACGTCGCCTTCCCGCTAGAGATGCGCGGGCAGGATCGCCATACCCGCCGCGACCGCGCTCTGGAAGTCGTCCGCCTCGTCGGCCTCGAAGGCCGCGAGGATTACTTCCCGCGAGAGCTATCCGGCGGCCAACAGCAACGCGTCGGCATCGCCCGCAGCCTCGCCATCGAGCCTGACATCTGGTTCCTCGACGAACCCTTCTCGGCCCTCGACCCCCTCATCCGGCGCGAGATGCAGGACGAATTCCTGCGCCTCCAGAGCATGCTCAACAAGACCATCGTCTTCATCACCCACGACTTCGACGAGGCCCTGCGCCTCGCTGACCGCATCGCCATCATGAAAGACGGCGCCATTGAGCAATGCGATACGCCCGACGAAATCGTCCTGCACCCGGCCACCGACTACGTCGCCAAGTTCACCGAAGAGATCGACCACGCCCGGGTCGTCCACGCGCTGTCGCTGGTCGAACCGGGCCTGACGGCCGACGGCGATCCGATTGAGGGCACCGCCACCATCCGCTCCCTCGCGCGGCGGCTGATGACCGACGCGGGCGAGGCGCTGCCCGTCCGCCTTTCCGACGGCCAGATGGGCGCCATGCCCCGCAAGGCCGCGCTCGACCTGCTTCTGCGAGCCAGCGAATGACGGAGCGGAGCGCATCAGACCTCGGCGTCGCGCCCACGCTGAAACTGCCGTCGCTGGTACATCTTGCCTGGGGCCTCCTCGCCCTCGCCGCCCTTCTGATCGTCCTCCGCCCGATCCTGCCCGAAGGGCTCGTCCGCTTCCCCGAGGCGGTGCTGCTGCCATGGGCCGACTGGCTGGACGCGGCCTTCGCGTTCCTCCAGAACGAAACCCCGCTCATGGCGATCACCCGCGCCATCGCCGACGGGCTGGCCTTCCTGATCGACGCCGTCGCAAACCTCCTCTACGGCAAAAGCCGCTGGCCCCGGATCGGCCCGATCCCCTGGGCGGCCATCGCCGCCGCACTCGGTGTCCTCGGCTACGCCCTAGGCGGCTGGCGCCTCGCCCTCCTCGCGGCAGGCACTTGCGTCTGGACGGCGCTGATCGGCCAGTGGAAATGGGCGATGGAAACGATGAGCGTCATCATCGTCGCCGCCCCCATCTCCTTCGTCCTGGGCCTCTTACTGGGCACATGGGCCTGGCAATCCCGCCGGGTCGAGGCCGCGCTACGCCCGATCCTCATGATCCTGCAAACGCTACCGTTCTTCAGCTACCTCCTGCCCGCGGTCATCTTCTTCAAGGTTGGCCCCACGGCGGCGTCCGTCGCCACCATCATCTACGCCATGCCCCCAATGATCCTGATGACCATGGTCGGCCTCAAGAACGTCCCTTCCGCCGTGGTCGAGGCGGGCAAGATGTCCGGCTGCACCCGCTGGCAAATGATGACCCGTGTCTACCTGCCCTCGGCGCGCGACGAGATCCTCGTGGGCCTCAACCAGGTCATCATGCTGTCCCTCGCCATGGTCGTCCTGACCGCCTTCATCGGCATGCCTGGCCTCGGCGCCAAGCTTCTGGCGATGATGGGCAGCTTCAAGCTGGGCCGCAGTTTCGAGATCGGCGTGACCATCGTCCTGATCGCCGTCACCCTCGACCGCCTCGTCAAAGCCTGGGTCCTGCAAAAGCCCGAGCACTTCGAGAAAGGCACCCCCTGGTGGCGCCGCAATCAGTACCTGCTGCTGTTCATCGCCGCCTTCGCCCTGTTCACCCTGCTCGCCCAGATCTTCCCCATCCTCGCCGAAGTCGGCCGCCGCCAGTCCCTGTCGATGGGCTCCGAAATCGACGGCATCATTAAAGGCGCCCTCGCCTGGCCGCCCCTCAAGGACGCCACCGAAACCCTGCGCTACATCTTCAACGTCGGCTTGCTGGTGCCCACCGAACGCGCCCTTCTGTTCGTCCCCACCCTCGGCGTCATCGCCATCGTCACCGCCCTCTGCCTCGCACTCGGAGGGTGGCGCCCCGCACTCATCGGCCTCGCCTTCTTCACCGCTGTCGCCCTGCTCGGATGGTGGGACCGCGCCATGCTCACGCTCCACTCGGTGCTGACCGCAACGCTGCTAGCGTTTCTTATCGGCATGCCCATGGCCGTCCTCGCCTCCCGCAGCGCCACCGCCTCGCGCCGGATGATCTTCCTCTGCGACACCGCGCAGACCTTCCCCAGCTTCATCTACCTCCTCCCCGCCATCATGCTCTTCGGCATCACCCCCCTCACCGTGATCCTCGCCATCCTCATCTTCACCATGGTCCCCGTCGTCCGCTACACCATCGAGGGCCTGCGCGGCGTCCCCGTCGAGATTACTGAGGCCGCCGACATGTCAGGCACCTCCTGGTGGCAAAAGCTCCGCCATGTGCAGCTACCGCTGGCCCTGCCCACCATCGCCGTTGGCCTCAACCAGGCGCTCGTCTTCGCGTTCTTCATGGTCATCATCGCCGCCTTCATCGGCACCCGCGACCTGGGCCAGGAACTGCAACGCACCCTCGCCGGGACGAACCTTGGCACCAACTTCACCCTCGGCTTCTCCGTCGTCTTCATGGCGCTGACGTTCGACATCGCGATCAACGCCTGGGCCGACCGCCGCCGCAAAGCACTGGGGCAGGCATGACGCTTCAGGACTTCATCGAACACCCGTGGGAACGCCGCGGGGTCATCGCACCCGGCCTCCCCATCCTCCCCCACGGCGTCGAACGCCACCCGGTGCCGGGCGGCGGCTCTCGCGCGGTGCCAGTGTTCAAAGGCGACGAAATCAGCGTCCTCGACAAAGACGGCCTGCAACCGGCGGAACTGGTCATATTCACCCCCGACGGCCGCTCCGACGCCGGGCTGCTGGGCCGCCCGGGCCACGGTCGCCCCGACCGCACCATTCCAACCCTCGCCAACGGCGGCCCCTCAGGCGCCCGCGTCCTGAAGGCCCTCGCCACCGCAGGCTTCGCCATCGAGGCAGGCGACGCCATCCACCTCTTCTCCGACGGCAGCCGCCCGCGCGAGACCGAAACGATGACAGCCGAGGCCGACGGCCTCCTCATCTGCGCCGCCCCGGGCGGCCCCATGGCCCCCGACGCGCAGGATACGCCGACCGAACTGATGCTCTATATCCGCCGCGCCGACCCGAAGGCGGCCAAGGAGGCCCTCGGCCCGCCTGACCCCCTCGCCGACCCCCTGCAAGATTTCAACATCCAGCCCGGCAACGCGCACGCCTACGAGGTCAAAGCAGGCGAGTTCATCCAGATCCTCGACGTCAAAGGCCGCGAATGCTCTGACTTCCAGGCCTTCTCCCTCCGCGCCCTCGACAGGGGGGTGGAGCGGGAAATCGACCCAACCACCACGCGGTCCTTGATGGGCTCCCTCTACCCGGCACCCGGCATTTTCTCGAAATACTGGTCCGTCGACCACGAGCCGCTCGTGGAAATCGTGCAAGACACCTGCGGGCGCCACGACACCTTCGGCCTCGCCTGCACGGCGCGCTATTACGAAGACCTCGGCTACCCGGGCCACGTCAACTGCTCCGACAACATGAACGCCGACCTCGCGCGCTTCGACGTCCGCCCACGCGGCGGCTGGCCCGCGATCAACTTCTTCTTCAACACCATGCTCGACGACACCAACGCCCTCGGCATGGACGACCCCTGGTCGCGGCCCGGTGACTACGTCCTGCTCCAGGCGCTCAGCGACCTCGTCTGCGTGTCCACCGCCTGCCCCTGCGACGTGGACCCGGCCAACGGCTGGCACCCCACCGACATCCAGGTGCGCACTTACAAAGCAACGGAGGATTTCAAACGCTCCGTCTCCTACCGAAAATCAGCGGAGGCCGATGTGGAACACACCAAAGAAACCGCATTTCACGCCTGTTTCGCCCGCCATACGCAGGATTTTGTCGAATACAACGGCTACTGGCTGCCCAACTCATTCCCCACCATCGGGACCATCGGCGAATACTGGGCCGTGCGCGAGAAAGCCGCCGTGATGGACCTCTCGCCGTTGCGCAAGTACGAGGTCACGGGGCCGGACGCCGAAGACCTCATGCAGCTCTGCGTCACCCGCAACGTCAAGAAGCTCGCCGTCGGGCAGGTCAGCTATACCGCCATGTGCTACGATCACGGCGGCATGATCGACGACGGCACGATCTACCGCCTCGGTGACACCAACTTCCGCTGGATCGGCGGAAACGACACGTCCGGCCTCTGGCTTCAAGAGCAGGCGCAAAAGCACGGGCTGAACGCGTGGGTCCGAAACTCCACCGATCAACTCCACAACATCGCGGTGCAGGGGCGGCTGAGCCGGGAGATCCTGTCAAAGCTGTTCTGGACCCCGCCGACGCAGCCCAGCATCGACGACCTCCCATGGTTCCGCCTCACCATCGCGCGCCTCGATGACTACAGCGGCACCGCCGTCGTCATCTCCCGCACCGGCTACTCCGGCGAACTCGGGTATGAGATCTTCTGCCACCCCAAGGACGCCACCGAAATCTTCGACCGCGTGTGGGAGGTGGGCGAACCCCTCGGCATGAAACCCCTCGGCCTCGCCGCCCTCGACATGATGCGGATCGAAGCGGGCCTGATCTTCGCGGGCTCCGAATTCGACGACCAGACCGATCCGTTCGAAGCCGGCATCGGCTTCACCGTCCCCCTCAAGACGAAGGAGGACGACTTCATCGGCCGCACCGCCCTCGAAGAGCGTAAGGCCCACCCCCACCGCAAACTCGTCGGCTTTGAGATCGAAAGCGGCGTCGTCCCGTCCCCGGGCGACTGCGTCCGCATCGGCAAGGCCCAGGTGGGTGAGATAACATCGGCCATGAAATCCCCCCTCCTCGGCAAGGTCATCGCCCTCGGGCGCGTCGCCACGACCCATGCCGAACCGGGGACAGAGATTGAGATCGGCCAACTCGACGGCCTGCAAAAGCGACTGAAAGCGCGCGTGGTGCCGTTTCCCCATTTCGACCCGACGAAGTCCCGCGTAAAGGGACAGTATGAAGACCCTTGACTGCATCTCCCCCATCGACGGCTCCATCTTCGCCACCCGCGAAACGCTTGACCTGAACGCCGCCACCGCCCGCCTGACTGCCCTGCGATCCGCCCAGGCGGCGTGGGCTGCCCGGCCCCTGCAGGAACGCATCGACCTCGTCCTCGCAGGCGTTGCCGAGGTCGGCGCCCAAAACGACGAAATCGTCCCCGAACTCGCCCGCATGATGGGCCGCCCCATCGGTTACGGCGGCGAATTCGGCGGCTTCGAAGAACGCAGCACCCACTTGGCGTCCATCGCCGCCGAGGCGCTTGCCGACATCGCGGTAGGCGACGACGCCAACTTCAAACGCTACATCCGCCGCGTGCCCCACGGCGTCGTCTTCGTCGTGGCGCCCTGGAATTACCCCTACATGACGGCCATCAACACCGTCGCTCCTGCCCTGATCGCAGGCAACACCGTGGCCCTGAAACACGCCACGCAAACGCTGCTCGTCGGCGAACGCATGGCCAACGCCTTCCACAAGGCGGGCGTCCCCGAAGACGTCTTCGCCAACTTCTTCCTCGACCACCCCACTACCTCGGCCCTCATTGCCGCCAATGCCTTCGACTTCATCAACTTCACCGGCTCCGTCCCCGGCGGCGCCGCGATGGAGACAGCCGCCGCTGGCACCTTCACCGGCGTTGCCACCGAACTCGGCGGCAAAGACGCAGGCTACGTGATGGGCGACGCCGACCTCGACGCCGCCGTCGATACCCTGATCGACGGCGCCATGTTCAACTCCGGTCAATGCTGCTGCGGGATCGAACGCATCTACGTCGCCGAACCGCTCTTCGACGCCTTCGTCGAAAAGGCCGTGACGCTGGTGTCTGGGTACAAGCTCGGAGACCCACTCGATCCCGAAACCACCCTCGGCCCCATGGCCCACACCCGCTTCGCCGCCACCGTCCGCGAGCACATCGCGCAGGCCACAGCAGCTGGCGCAACCGCCCACATCGACACCTTCCCCGAAGACGACGGCGGGGCCTACCTGACCCCGCAAATCCTGACAAACGTCACCCACGACATGGACGTGATGCGCGCCGAAAGCTTCGGCCCCGTCGTCGGCATCATGCCCGTCAATGACGACGCCGAAGCCATCCGCCTGATCAACGACAGCGAATTCGGCCTCACAGCCAGCCTCTGGACCCCCGACCTCGACCGCGCCGCCCGCGTCGGCGACGCGCTAGAGGTCGGCACCGTCTTCATGAACCGCGCCGATTACCTCGACCCCGGCCTCTGCTGGACTGGCTGCAAAAACACCGGGCGCGGCGGCGGGCTGTCGGTCATCGGCTACCACAACCTCACGCGCCCCAAATCCTACCACCTCAAGAAGGCCACCTGACATGACGAGCCTCACCGGCACCTGGTCCTACCCCACCGCCGTCCGCTTCGGCGCGGGCCGCATCTCGGAACTGGCTGACGCCTGCCGCGCCACCGGCATGTCCCGCCCCCTGCTGGTTACCGACCGCGGCCTCGCAGACATGGCGATCACGACGCAAGCGCTCGACATCCTAGACGCGGGCGGTCTGGGTCGCGCCCTGTTTTCAGACGTCGACATGAACCCGAGCGAGATCAACCTCGCCGCCGGGATCAAGGCCTACACCGACGGCGGCCATGACGGCGTCGTGGCCTTCGGCGGCGGCTCCGGCCTCGACCTCGGCAAGATGGTCGCCTTCATGGCCGGCCAAACCCGCCCCGTCTGGGACTTCGAAGATATCGGCGACTGGTGGACCCGCGCCAACAGCGACACCATCGCCCCCATCGTTGCCGTGCCGACAACGGCGGGAACCGGGTCCGAAGTGGGCCGCGCCAGCGTCATCACCAATAGCGAAACGCAGGTGAAGAAGATCATCTTCCACCCCAAGGTCCTGCCCTCGGTCGTGATCTCCGACCCCGAACTCACCGTCGGCATGCCCCCCTTCATCACCGCAGGCACCGGGCTCGACGCCTTCGCCCACTGCGTTGAGGCGTTCTCCAGCCCGTTCTACCACCCCATGAGCCAGGGCATCGCCCTCGAAGGCATGCGCCTCGTCCTCGAAAACCTGCACAAAGCCTACGCCGACGGCACGGATCTTGAGGCCCGCGCCCACATGATGTCCGCCGCCATGATGGGCGCCGTCGCGTTCCAAAAGGGCCTCGGCGCCATCCACGCCCTGTCCCACCCCATCGGAGCCGCCCACCACACGCACCACGGCACCACCAACGCCGTCTGCATGCCCGAAGTCCTGAAATTCAACGCCCCCGCCATCACCGACCGCTTCGACCAGGCGGCCTCATACCTCGGCATCCCGGGTGGCTTCTCGGGCTTCCAGGCCCATGTCGACCAACTGAACGCCGACCTCGCAATCCCGTTGAGGCTCTCCGGCCTCGGCGTCGAAAACCCCGACATGGACAAGCTCATCACCGACGCCCTGTCCGACCCCTCCTGCGGCGGCAACCCCCTGCCGCTGGACGCAGACAACGTCAAAGCCCTTTACACCGCCCTACTCTAAGCGCGGCCCAATCCCTTCATCTGGCTGAAAATACCTCGGGGGGTCTGGGGGGCTGGCCCCCCAGCCTCTCAACCTGACACAACCGTCAGATCATGCGGACAAAGCGAGGCGCGCACGAAGAGCGCGACGAGCACCCGCTTAACAGCAAGAGCACCCGCTCCCGCAAACCTCAGACGCGGGCAGCAAATCCTGCTCCGTCAACGCGTCCTCACCCATCAGAACCCCAAGCGGCACCTCTAGCGCCACCACAAGCCCCGACATATCCGACGCCGACACCTGATCCACCTGCCCGGTCTCGATCCGCGTGATCTGCCGCTCCGTCAGCCCCGACATCTTCGCAAGCCGAGTCCGCCCGATCTTCCGCGCTTTCCGCACGGTTTTCAGCACGCCTGAGTCAATCTGCACATACATGATCGCAGATGTAACACGCTGACGCACCCTTGCAACTCACGCCTTCTGCCGAAACGCCCCCTGTACGATCCGGTCGATCACCATCGCGACGAACAGGATGGCAAACCCGCCCAGCAACCCGGGCCCCTTGGCCGCGAACTGCAGCGCCTCCAGGATCTCCTGCCCCAGACCGCCGCCACCGATGAGTGAGATAATCACCACCATCGACAGACACATCAGGATCGTCTGGTTCACCCCCGTCATGATCGACGGCAACGCCAGCGGCACCTCAACATCCTTCAAAAGCTGCCAGCGTGAGGCACCAAACGCCTCCGCCGCCTCCTTGATACTGTCGGGCACTCCCCGCATCCCCAACGCCGTAAGGCGGATCACCGGTGGCATCCCGAAGATGATTGTGGCGAGAATCCCGGGCGGGTTCCCCGTCCCGAAAAACGCAATAATCGGGATAAGATACACAAACGCAGGCAACGTCTGCATCAAGTCCAAAACGGGTTCCGCGATCCGGAACGCCCTTTGCGACTTGCCAAACCAAATCCCCAGCGGAATGCCGATGACGACACACAGCAACACCGCCGCACCAACCAGCGCCACCGTCTCCATCGCCACTTCCCAGTAACCGAGCAGCGCGATGTAGGCCAAAGCCGCCGCCGTAAAGATCGCCACCCGCGGCCCCGCCGACCGCCACGCGGTCACAACGATGACCAGCATCACCACCGGCCACGGCGACCCAATCAGCGCCACCGTCAGCCCGTCCAGCACCGACCGAACACCGCGCACGATCCCGTCAAACACGTCGCCACCAGCGGCGGCGGCGGCATCGATATGCCCCTCCATCCACCGCGCGATGGCGGCAAACAGCGTTCCCCCTCCGTCGCCCAAGAAGAAGGCCGAGGTTTGCTGTTCGGGAAACGCGTCCAAAAACGCGACCGACCCATCGACCGTGAACTTGTAGATGATTAGCGGCCCAATCGCCGCCCCCAAAAGGACGCCCAGCACGATGTTCTGCGTCTTCACGCCGCTTTCCGTCGCGTCCGGATCGATCCGCCAGCGCGAATACTGCCGCTCGTAAACGACATTCGCATAAATCCCCTGCACCAGCTTGATCACCAGCATCAGCCCCAGACCCCACATCAGGATCGTGCTGGCCTCCGCCTGCGCTGCCGCCGCCCGCTCCAACGTGGCCTCCGCCGCCCTGCCGATGTTCTCCGACAGGCGGGTAAACCGTTCAACATCAGAGGCTTCCGTCGCCTCGTTCGCCCTCTGCAATAGCTCCTGCGAACGCTCCAACTGACCCTGCTCGCGCTCCCGCAGCTCCGCCCCCGGATCGCCCCACAGGCCGCTCCCGATCTGCACCCAGGCGATGATTTCAAGGATTAGGAACGCCCAGAACATCCCCCAGATCGCCCGCGATGCCGCCCAGAACGGCCCCAGCACGGCGGCCCATAGATTGAACGTTCTGGGGACCGAACTCGTCGCGGCATGAATTTGGTGAAATGCGGCCGCGTAGTAACTGCCGTTCTTCTCGGCAAACTCCTCAATCGAGGCGTCCAGCGCCTCGTGATCCGCATCGATATCCGAGGCGGAGACGACCGTCCGCGCCATTGCAGCGTCACTCATCCTTGCCCCCTTGAATGCCCCGCAGCAGCGTCGGCTTGGTCACAAGCCCGACGTCCTGCCCGCTTTCCGTGATCACAATCGGCTTCTCCGTCTGCACGGCCAAGTCTATGAGCTGATCCAGATCCGCCTCATGATCCGCCCGCAGCGCATCGTCCAATGGGCCCGCGTGGCTTTCCATCGGCTTCATGATCGAATGCGCCTTCACGAGCTTGAGCTTTGAAATCCCTTGCACAAATTCCCGCACATAATCGTCGGCGGGGTTCATCACGATGTCCTCCGGGGTCCCGATCTGCACGATCACCCCGTCCTTCATAATCGCAATCCGATGCCCGATCCGGATCGCCTCATCCAGATCGTGCGTGATGAACAGCGTCGTCTTCTTCAGCTCCGCCACCAGCGCCTTGAACTGGTCCTGCAACTGCAACCGGATCAGCGGATCGAGCGCCGAAAACGGCTCATCCATCAGCAGGATCTCGGGGTCCGACGCCAGCGCCCTCGCGATGCCGACCCGCTGCTGCATCCCGCCCGACAGCTCCTTCGGCAGCCGATCCTCGTACCCCGTGAGGTCCACCAGCTCTAGCGTGTGATCCGACACGGCCCACCGCTTCGACTTGGAAATCTTCCGGATCTCAAGGGGATACGCGACGTTGTCCCTAACCGACCGGTGCGGCATCAACGCCATGTGCTGAAAGACCATCCCGATTTGCTCGGCGCGCACCCGGCGCAAGGCCATCTTCGACAGTGACGAGATATCCTGTCCCAGGATCTCAATCCTCCCCGCCGTCGGCTCAATCAGGCGGTTCACATGGCGCACCAGCGTCGATTTGCCCGACCCCGACAGCCCCATGATGCAAAAGATTTCACCGCGCCCGACTTCGAATGTGGCGTTCTGAACACCAACGACGGCGCCGAACCGCTCCAACACCTCGGGCTTACCGATCCCCTCGGTCTTGACCGCCGCCATGGCGTCCGCCGACCGATCCCCGAATATTTTCCAGACGTTGTCGAGCTTTACGACAGTCTCAGTCATGCAGACACCCCTCTGCGGCCAGCCATGCTGGTGCCGGGCGCAACCTCCGCGCCGGAAACGGTCGCCGCACAGGGGCGGCGACCGAAGGTCTGCTTAGTTCGACAGCCAGTCGAGGACGGTGTCCTCGTTCTCGGCCACCCACTGCTGCGCGAAGTCGGTTGCTTCCATACCGTCCACGGCAAGGGCCTTACCCATCGCGCTCAGGTCTTCAGGCTGCATCTGATAAGCACTGAACAGCGCCGCGACTTCGGGGAAGTTCTCTTCCAGCGCCTTGGCATAGTGCAGGTGCAACGTCGCCCCGTTCCACGCCGTCGAGGCTTCCGACTTCTCCAGCCAGTCCGGGTCGTCCGTCGGCTGAACAATGGTCCACGTCGCCGGATCATGCGCCGGCTCTTCCAGAACGGTCAGCTCCTGCGTCACGAAGATGTAATGCGGGTTATAGCAGAACCCGATCCACGGATCGCCCGCCGTCGTCGCATTGGCGAGGTTGGCGTAGGCGATGGTTTCTTCATACTCCGTCAACTCGAAGATCTGATCGTAACCATATGATTTCGCACGAATCTTCTCGACCACGGTCGAGGCCCAGCCCGGCGCACCGATCCACACTTCCGGCGTTCCATTGCCGTCCAGATCGAAGATCGCCATCTTGTCCGGATCGCTCAGATCGTCGATCGATTTGATGTCATGCTCTTCGGCGATGTAGGTCGGCACACACATCCCCTGGCTCGCCTGAACCGGGTTCTGGTTCATCACGACCGAGCCATTATCCTTCACGTATGTGTCGTGCAGGTTCTGCTGGTTCGGCATCCACACCTCGGGGTGCACATGCATGGAGCCCTTGTCCATCGCTTCGAACACGATCGGGTTGGTGCCGTTCTGGAGCTCCACATCGAGGCCCAGGTTCTCTTCGATCACCACCTCAAGGATATGCGCCGTCGCATTGACCGACGACCAGTTCGGCACGCCGATCACGATGTCCTGCGCAAAGGCCGGGGCCGAGATGGCAATAAGTGCGGCTGCACTAACGAGTTGTTTCGACAAGATGTCTCTCCGCTGTTGTGTTGGGTCCTGCGACCCGTCTTGTTGTTTCAACTGGCGCGGTTATCCCCCGCACTCAGCGCCGACGCATTCTGCGCCATAAAGGTTGTCCCTCCGCAAACGCAGCCCATCCGAAGGACGGGCGTACGCCCGGACCGCGCCATGTTGGAACGTTTCGCCCGGGCGTGCAAGTCACGCGGTCAGCGCCGGTTAGCCTCCGCTGATCTGCTTGGCCTTCTGCACCAGAACCTCGGCCTGCCGGATCGACGCATAGTCGATCAGCCGCCCGTCCAGCGACACCGCGCCTTTGCCCTCGGCCTCGGCCTGCGCCATCGCCTCCAGAATGCGGTTGGCCTTGGTCACCTCGGCCTCCGACGGCGACATCACCTCATTCGCCAGCGCGATCTGGCTGGGGTGAATGGCCCACTTGCCCTCGCACCCAAGCACCGCCGCCCGATGCGCCGCCGCGCGGTACCCATCGGCATCCGAGAAATCCCCGAACGGCCCGTCAATCGGCCGCAGCCCATTCGCCCGCGCCGCCACGACCATCCGCGCGACCGCATAATGCCACATATCACCCCAATGCACGTCGCGGCTGCCATCCTCCGCCGCATCCGTCAGCACCGAGTACTTCGGGTTCACCCCGCCGATATTCGTCGTCTGCGCCCGTGTTGAAGCCGCATAATCCGCCACCCCGAAGTGCAGGCTCTCATTCCGCTTGGACGCACCCGCGATCTCGTGAATGTTCTGCATCCCCAGCGCCGTCTCGATGATGTGCTCCAACCCGATCCGGTCCTTGAAGCCCTTCGCGTCCTCGATCTGCGTCAGGATCATGTCGACGGCATAGACATCCGCCGCCGTCCCCACCTTGGGCACCATGATCAGGTCCAGCCGCTCACCCGCGTCCTCAACAACCTCCACCAGATCGCGATACATGTAATGCGTGTCGAGCCCGTTGATCCGCACCGACATCGTCTTGCGACCCCAATCGATCTCGTTGAGCGCCTTGATGATGTTCTTCCGCGCCTGCGGTTTTTCATCGGGCGCCACGGCGTCTTCCAGATCAAGGAAAATGACATCACAGTCCGAAGCCGCCGCCTTCTCAAAGAGCTTGGGTTGAGAGCCGGGGACAGCCAGTTCGCTTCGGTTCAGACGCGCGGGCGCCTGGTCAACGGGATGAAAACTCATGGGGTTTGGACCTTTCGCTGTTTGCGCGGAAAGAGCCGCGAAGTTCACGGCCTGTCAAGCAATAAGATGTCCCCACCAGCGCCGGTGGAGAAATTTTATTGCAACACCAACCCGGGCTTGTTGAGCGCCCTCGCCCCCCGTATCGGTGCCATCATGAATATCATCGACCAACTGCACGCCGCCGCCAAATCCAACCCTCAGCGCATCGCGCTGGCCGAAGGCGGTGACCCCCGGGTCATAGAGGCCGCGCAGATCGCTGCACAAAGCGGCCTCGCCCACCCCATCCTTATCGGCGGCACCGCGGACGGCATCGACTCTCACGACCCCGAAACCGCACCCCATCTGGACGACATGGCCAAAGCCTTCCAGGCCATCCCCCAAAACCGCAACCTCACTGACGCCCGCTGCGCCGACATGGTCCGCCGCCCCCTGATCCACGCCGCAATGCTCGTTCAGATGGGCCTCGCCGACGGCACGGTGGGTGGCGCCGTTGCCACGACCGGCCAAACCGTCGCCGCCGCCCAACGCTGTATCGGTGCTGCTGAAGGCGCGCCGCTCGTCTCGTCCTTCTTCCTGATGGTCCTCGCCGATGGCACACCGTTGGTCTTCGCCGACTGCGCCCTCACCGTGGATCCGACCGCTGACGAACTCGCCGCCATCGCCGCGCAATCCGCCGCGTCCTACGCCGCCATCACTGGCAAGACACCCCGCGTCGCCATGCTGTCCTTCTCCACCCTCGGCAGCGCCCGACACGCCGCCGCAACGAAGGTCAAAACAGCCACCGCCACACTCCGCGCCGCCGATCCCTCGCTGATCGTCGACGGGGAAGTGCAGTTCGACACCGCCTTCGTCCCCAGCGTCGCCGCCGCCAAGGCCCCCGGTTCCCCACTGGAAGGAGAAGCCAACGTCTTCGTCTTCCCCACCCTCGACGCGGGCAACATCGCCTACAAAATCACCGAGCGCATCGCAGGCGCCACCGCCATCGGCCCCATCCTCCAGGGCCTTGCGAAACCGGCAAACGACCTCTCCCGCGGCTGCTCCGTCGACGACATCGTGACCATGATGGCCGTCACCGGCATCCAGGCTTCAAGCTAAAACAGCCACCGACTCGGCCACCCGATCCATCGCCCACGCCAGGTCCTCATCCGACACCGCAATCGACATCCGCACATGCGGAGATCCGCCAAACGCCGCCCCCTGCACCGTCGCCACCCGCGCCGCCTCCAGCAGATACAGGCTGACATCCCCGTCACCCGCCAACACCGAACCTTCCGGCGTCCGCTTGCCAATCACCCCCGCCACCGAGGGATACAGATAAAACGCCCCATCCGGCACCGTACAACTCAGCCCCGGGATCTCCGCCAACCGCCCCAACGCCATGTCCCGCCGCCGCTCAAACGCCGCCGCCCGCGTGGCAAGAAACTCCTGCGGCCCATCCAACGCCGCCACCGCCGCCGCCTGACTCACGGAAGACGGGTTCGTCGTAGACTGAGACGCAATCGTCTTCATCCCCCGGATCAGCCCCACCGGACCCCCGGCATAACCAATCCGCCACCCCGTCATCGCATAGGCCTTGGACACCCCGTTGATCGTCAGCGTTCGGTCGTACAGCCCGGGCACCGCTTCCGCCATCGTCGCAAATGGCAGACCGTCAAAGCGGATGTGCTCATAGATGTCATCCATCATCACATGCACCAGCGGATACCCCGCCAACACATCCCCCAACGCCCGCAACTCATCGGCAGTATAGATCGCCCCCGTCGGATTCCCCGGCGAGTTCAACAGCAACCACCGTGTCCGCTCGGTCAACGCCGCCTCCAACGCGGCAGGCGTCAGCTTGAACCCCTCGTCCGCCGAACACGGCACAATCACCGGCTCCCCCTCCGCCAACCGCACCATGTCGGCATACGACACCCAGGACGGCGTCGGGATCACAACCTCATCCCCCGGGGCGAGACTGGCCAAAAACGCGTTCAGGATCACCTGTTTCGCCCCGGCGCCGACGCTGATCTGCTCCGGCGCATAGTCCAAACCGTTCTCCCGCTTGAACTTCCGCGCGACCGCCTCTTTCAACGCCGGGGTTCCATCCGCCGCCGTATACCGCGTGTCCCCTCGCCGCATCGCCTCCAGCGCTGCCTCGACAATATGCTCCGGCGTCTCGAAATCCGGCTCTCCCACGGTCAGCGAAATCACATCCACCCCGGCGGCTTTCAGCTCTGCCGCTCGGGCCGCAGCGGCCATGCTGGGGCTCGGTTTCACGCGATCAAGACGGGGCGCACGAAGTTCAGACATACCCCGCTTGAACGCCCAACCCCACCGTTTGACAACCCCCAAACCGGGCCCTGGCCTTCATCTTGGGTGAAATACTCTCGGGGGAGTGTGAGGGGGCAGACAGCCCC